>CP166130.1:1200000-1552500 GCA_041228335.1 Alphaproteobacteria bacterium LSUCC0684
GAAAGCAAAAGAACCGAAATAAGGAAAAGGCGGAGATGCCACATGATAAATGCCTGTCACAAACCCTGTTGCGCGGTAATACCTTACTTTATATTGGGTCTGCGCCCCGATCAATACCAACATCTGTGATGAGCGGGACAAATCGCACATCAAAGAGATCTTCGGATTTATGCACCCCATCATCACCCATGCGATATTTCCTGAGTTTCTGTGGCATGTCAGCCTCCCCTACGGGCGCGACCAGAATACCGCCAGGCTTCAATTGCCTGAGCAGATTTTCAGGGGACGTTTTTATCGCGCAGGTCAGAATGATGCGATCAAACGGGGCGGCTTCCGGCCAGCCAAGCGCCCCATCACCATGGCGTGCGGTCAGGTTCGTCACCTTGAGCGCCTGAAGGCGGCGTTCGGCTTCGACCAGAAGAGGCCGCAGGCGTTCAATCGTATAGACCCGGCGGCATATATGCGACAAAACCGCCGCCTGATATCCGGACCCGGTGCCTATTTCGAGCACACGTTCCTTTCCGGTAAGTTCAAGCTCCGCTGTCATGCGCGCGACCACATAGGGCTGGCTGATCGTCTGCCCCTGGCTGATCGGCAAGGATACATTATCGTAGGCATGGGGACGTAATGCCGCGGGGACAAAACCTTCCCGCGGCGTCATTTCTATCGCTTTCAGCACGTTGGTGTTCCGGATGCCAAGACCACGCAACTGCATGATGAGCATGGCCTTTTTTTCCAGAAGTGGTTCTTCTGTCATGATGGTCAGGCGATCTTTTGCGTAAGCGTTCCCAGAAACTCACGATCTGTCATGTTGATGCTGAGCGGGCATAATGCGATATGTCCATCGAGGAGCGCGCCGATATCGGTCCCCTCTTCGACGTCGAGACGCTGGCGGGCCATGCCGATACGGTAGGTGTTCTCCCCTGATCCCGGCATCACATCATCGGAATTCTTGTGTCGGCCGACCATGATCGGCTTGATCCCTTTTACCTCATCGGCAGGAAGGCTCGGAAAGTTGACGTTCATGATGACGCCTTCCGGCCAGCCTTCGGCAAGCAGCATCCGGATGACATTGCCGGCATGTGCCCCGGCGGCGGCGAAAACATCCGGATTATCCCGGGGAATTTCGATGCTGTATTTCTGGGAAAGCGCGATGGCCGGCACACCATGCACCACCGCTTCCCAGGCCGCGCCAATCGTTCCCGAACAGGTGATGTCATCGGCGACATTCATGCCGAGATTGATGCCGCTCAAGACCAGATCGGGGCGGGTATCGTTCATGAAGTGATTAAGGGCAAGGATCATGCAATCCGTCGGCGTTCCATCGCAGGTCATCCGCCGCTCGCCATGATGGGTGACTTTCAACTCACGCTTGAGGGTCAATGATCTGCCATAGCCCGAACAATTGTCATCCGGGGCGAAAACCCAGACTTCATCGGCGATGCCGGTTGCGATCTCTTCAAGGATGGCAAGGCCTTTTGCGTCAATCCCGTCGTCGTTGGTGATAAGCACGCGCCCGATTTTACCGGATGATGACCGCAACATGTCAGCTCCCGTCCCGACGAAGTTCGGACATGCCTCCCATATAGGGCTGAAGCACGTCAGGGATGAGGACAGAGCCATCTTCCTGCTGGTAGTTTTCAAGAACGGCAATCATGGTCCTGCCGACGGCAAGGCCGGAGCCGTTGAGCGTATGGACAAAACGCGTATCCTTGCTGCCGGAATCGCGGAAACGTGCTTTCATCCGCCGGGCCTGGAACGGGCCGCAATTCGAGCAGGAGGATATCTCCCGGTACATGCCCCTGCCTTCATCCTGGCCGGGAAGCCATACCTCGATATCATAAGTCCGCCGGGCGGAAAAACCGGTATCCCCCGAGCACAGCAGCATCACCCGATACGAAAGACCGAGGCGCTGAAGAATGGTCTCCGCGCATGACGTCATCCGCTCAAGCTCTTCATCGGAATGATCGGGATGAGAAATGGAAACCAGTTCCACCTTGGAGAACTGGTGCTGGCGTATCATGCCGCGCGTATCACGGCCTGCGGCACCTGCCTCGGCACGGAAACACGGGGTATAGGCCGTCAGCCGCATCGGCAGCTGATCGGCGGGCAGAATGTCACCGGCGACAAGATTGGTCAGCGGCACTTCGGCGGTGGGGATAAGCCAGCGGTCGTCTTCGGTATGAAAGAGATCTTCGGCGAATTTCGGCAACTGGCCGGTGCCGGCCATGGTCTCCCCCTTCACGAGGGCGGGCGGGAGAATTTCCTGATAGCCGAACTCCCCGCAATGGATATCCAGCATGAAGGCCGCAAGCGCACGTTCCAGCCGCGCAAGACCGCCTTTAAGCACGACGAACCGGGCACCGGAAAGTTTGGCCCCGGCGGCAAAATCCATCATGCCGAGCCCTTCGCCGATATCGACGTGATCACGGGCCGGAAAAGGAAGCTTTACGGCTTCGCCCACGCTGCGGACAAGCTGATTCTCTACTTCATCGGCGCCATCAGGGACCTTTTCATCAAGGATATTGGGAAGACCCATGAGCAAGGCGCCGAGGTCTTCGGCCAGTTGCCGTTCACGTTCTTCCATCTGCCCCATGGAATCCTTCATCGCGGCGACTTCGGCCATGATGGCGCTGGCATCGCCCCCCTCTTTCTTGATCTGTCCGATCTGGCGGGAGGCGTCGTTGCGGCGCTGCTGCATTTCCTGAAGGCTGGTCTGAATCTGCCGGCGTTCCGTATCAAGGGCGAGAATATCCGCCGCCTGCGGGGCAATCCCCCGGCGGGCCAGCGCCCGGTCAAACCCATCCGCATCGTCACGAATGAAACGGATGTCATGCATCGGCAACTCCATTTAACAAGCGCAAGCTACGCATTTTCCGGGTCCTCTTCCGGTTGCGGCACCATGATACGGGTGGCAATGATGGATAACTCATAAAGGAAGATCACCGGTACCGCCAGCATCACCTGGCTGATCACATCCGGTGGCGTCATGATCGCCGCGGCAATGAATGAAAACAGGATGGCGTATTTCCGTTTTTCAGCAAGTCCGCGCGCCGTCACCAGCCCGGCCTTGGCCAGAAGCAGAATGACAACCGGAAGCTCGAAGGAAAGGCCGAAGGCAAAGATCAGCCGCATCACGAGGCTGAGATATTCGGAAATCCTCGGCTCGACTTCGATGGCGAGAGAGGTGTCGCCGCCGGCTATCTGAAAGGAAAGGAAGAAATTCCAGGCCAGCGGGATCACCAGATAATAGACCATCGCCCCGCCGAGAAAGAACAGGACCGGGGTTGCGATGAGAAACGGCAGGAAGGCCTTTTTCTCGGATTTGTAGAGCCCCGGGGCAACAAACCGCCAGATCTGCATCAGGATGATGGGAAAGGCGACGAAGAGCGAGACGAAGAAGGCGACCTTGATCTGGGTGAAAAACGCTTCATGCAGGGCGGTGAAGATCATCCGCCCGCCCTGGGCCCTGAGAATATCCGCCAGCGGCTGCTGCAGGAAGAGGTAGACGATATCCGCGATATTCGGCGTATCGGAACCAAAGGGCCGCACAAGACAAGCGATGAAAAGCACGACAAAAACAACGATACAGACAATCAGCCGATTGCGCAGCTCCGCCAGATGCGAGAGCAGCGGCATCGATCCGTCGTCGAGATTATCTTCACTGACCTTTTCATTCATGATGACGCACTATCGCCCGGTGTTTTGGAAGAAACGGGGGTTTTGGAGGAAATGGGTTCGTTTCGGGATTTTTCAGTTTTGCTCCCGGCAACGACCTTGTCGGCTTCCTTCGCGGTTGCTGTTTTCAGCTCATCGGCGGTGGATTTGATGCTCTTGACGCTTTCGTCGAGGCCGGCATCCTTCTGGGCTTCATCAAAAGCGTCCTTGACTTCCGCCATGGGAGCAGAAAGATCTTCGATGCGGCCGCTTTTCGCATCATCGAAGGCCTTTTTGACATCACGAAATTCCTCCTGATTGGCAACTTCCATCATCGAGGTCTGAAATTCGCGTGCCATCCCGCGCGCCTTGCCCATGAATTTGGCAAAAGCACGCAACACCTTTGGCAGGTCCTTGGGGCCGACCACGACCACAAGCACCAGCGCAATTACCATGAATTCCTGCCAGCCTAGATCCAGCATCGGTTACAGACTTTCCTCTGAAAAAGAGATGATGCGATCAGCTTTTGGCCTTGACCTTGCGAGACGCTTTTTTCGCGGCCTTCTTTTTCCTGGCAGTCTTTTTCTTGGTCGCTCTCTTCCTGGCTGGTGCAGGTGCCGGCTCGGGATCAGCCTCGATCACTTCAACATCTTCGGCTTCAACGGCATTTTCATCTTTCATGCCGGTCTTGAAATTCCTGAGACCTTTGCCGAAATCACCCATGATGCCCGAAATCTTTCCGGGGCGAGCAAACAGAATAAGAACAATGGCGAGGATAAGAATCCACTGCCAGATACCGGTGATGCCCATGTGACAATCTCTCCGTCAGGTTAATTACCGAATGACTATAGCCCCATCGCCAAGCAAACCGCAACGGTACATTTGATCATTATGGCCGAGATATTCATATCATCCTTCGGCAAAGATGAAAACCTGGCTCGGATCGACCGAAAGGGTCACCTGCTGGCCGGGGGAAAGCATGTTGAGGCCGGGCACCCTTGCGTGAAGATGAAGATCTTCTCCTCCCGGCAGAGGCATTGACAGGTGAACAAGGCTGTAGCGCCCGAGAAGGCGGGTTTCCATGACTTCGGCATTGGGTTTGCTGCCATTGCCGATGACGAGGCCTTCATTGCGGATAATGAGCGCGGCATTATGGCCTGTTGTTCCTTCCGGCATGTCAAACTCGCCCAGCGGCGTGACAAGATGGCCCTGGCGAATGACGCCTTCGACCCGGTTTACCTCACCGAAGAATTCGGCGACAAACGCATTGCTAGGGCGGCAATAGAGATCGATCGGCCTGCCTGTCTGTTCGATCCGGCCCGAGCGCATGACATAGATGCGGTCTGACATGAACATGGCTTCCTCGCTGTCATGGGTGACCATCAGGACGGCGGTGCCTGTTTCCTTCAGGATATGAAGCATGTCATCCCGGATACGTTCACGCAGGCGGCTGTCCAGTCCGGCGTAAGGCTCATCCATGAGGATCAGTCTCGGCTCAGGCGCCAGCGCCCGGGCCAGCGCAACCCGCTGCTGCTGGCCGCCGGAAAGCTCATCCGGCATGACGTCCCCGAGACCGGCAAGATCAACATGTTCAAGAACGGTGTTGACCCGGGCCTCCTTGTCTTCCCGGCTCATCCCCGTATGGACGCCATCAAGCCCGAACAGGATGTTCCGGCGCACCGACATATGCGGAAACAGCGCGTAATCCTGAAAGACAAGCCCGATCCCGCGCTCTTCGGGCGGGATGAACATATCCGCGCTCGCCACCACCCTGCCATCAAGCATGATCGTGCCGGACCGGAGCTTTTCCAGCCCTGATGCGAGGCGCAGAATGGTCGATTTCCCGCAGCCGGACGGACCCAAAAGGCTAACCACCTCACCTTTCCGGATCTGGATTGAAATATCCTCGACCGACGGGGTTTCACCATAGGCATGGCTGACATTCTCAAAAGTCAGCATGGCGGCTCACTCCCCTTCGTCTTCATCAAGGTCTTCGGGAAATTCAAAATCGGGATGATCTTCCATCAGGTCATCGCCGGTATCTTCGCTGTCATCTTCATCCCACATGGTATTGAGCATGTCGCCGATACCGTTCGCATCGGAAATGCTCTGGCCGGACCTGAGTAGCCCTGCCTGCTCCAATTCCTCAAGACCGGGCAAGGCGTTGATATCCTCAAGGCCGAAATGATCAAGAAATCCTTCGGTGGTGCCCCAGGTCAGGGGCCGACCGGGAGACCGGCGACGTCCACGGGGCTTGATCCAGCCCAGTTCAAGAAGAATGTCCATGGTCCCGCGTGAGATCGACACGCCGCGTATCTCCTCAATCTCGGCGCGGGTGACCGGCTGGTGATAGGCGATAATGGACAGCACTTCCAGCGCCGCCCGCGACAGGGGCCGTTCGGACTGCTTTTCCACGGTCAGCAGGGCGGCGATATCGGCGCGGGTGCGAATAGCCCAGGATGCACCAACTTTTCGCAGTTCAAGCCCGCTGTCTTCCCCGTAGCGCGCCGAAATCCGGGCAAGGATATCGGCAAGTTCGATATCTTCCGGCAGATGTTTTTTGAGCAAATGTTCCGGCACGGGTTCGGTTGAGGCAAAAATCATCGCCTCGATAACCCGGCTCGGCGTTGCAAGAACATCGGAGGTGGTCATGGCACTTGTCTTCTCCTGGTTGTGGCAAGCCAGATCGGGCCGAAGGCAGAATCCTGGCGCAGTTTCAAGGCGCCGTCACGCACCAGTTCAAGCGAGGCGGTGAAATGGGACGCCAGCGCCGAGCGTTCATCGAGCGGACCTGAATAATCCCGGGGCAGGAAGGATTGCAAGGTTGCCCAGCCCGGACTGACCTTGAGCAACTCACCAAGGCGTTTCATCGCTTCCTCGACGCTGTAAAGACGACTTGAGGCGATGGTGAGCGTGCCGGTCTCTTTGGCCGAGGCGATCTTGCCATAGGCGCTGATCAGGTCAAACAGCGTCGCGTTGAAGGTGATCGCGTTTTTCGGCGAGAAATATTCGGGCTGGCCGCTTGTATGTCGTTCCTGGCCGAGACGCGGCAGGGCCATGAGACGAGGGCCGGCTTTCTGCATCGCTTCAAGACGCATGAGCTGAAATTTGAGCGCATCGGCCATGTCGATGGTCTCTTCCTGCTCATCCGCATCGGGATCAGGCAGAAGAAGCCGGGATTTGAGATAGGCAAGCCAGGCCGCCATCACCAGATAATCGGCGGCGATTTCGATATCAAGATCACGGGCGGAACTGATGAAGGCCAGATACTGCTCTGCCAGGGGAAGGATGGCAAGTCTGGCGAGATCCACCTTCTGCTCACGCGCAAGGGAAAGAAGAAGATCAATCGGACCTTCAAACCCGTCCAGCGTCACGAACAGGGCCATCTGGCCATCCGAACTGACCACGGGCTGCACCGGGGCGGTGAAATCATCATTCCCGGTCATGGCGTATCTTCCAGAAGTTTGGTGATGCAGTCCTGCCCTACCGAGCGCAGGGTATTGCAGAGCCGGGCGGCTTCGGCGCGCAGCATCGGATCCGACACCACCCGCCAGTACTCCCCGCGCTTGATATGGCCAAGCTCAACCCCGTTGAGGCGCTCGGCATGTTTCTGGCTGAGAAGGGCCGCCGTGGTCTTGGCGCTTTTTTCGGTCTTGAACGCGGCAAACTGAACGACAAAATAGGGCTCGCCATCCTGACTGCGGGGACGTTTCTTGGGCAGGGTTTCAGGTGGCGTGTTGAGCACGGATTCAACCGCATCATCGATATTTTCAGGCTTGGCAGATTCAGGCTGGGTTGGTTCAGTTGAGACTGTTGCGGCCGGGGCGATTGCAGGTTGGGCAGATTCAGGCTGGGTGGCTTCAGTCGAGACTGTTTCAGTCGAGACTGTTGCAGCCGGGGCAGCCACAGGTTCTGCCGGGGCAGCCACAGGTTCTGCCGGGGCATCCTCGGGCTGGGTAGCCTCAGGCTGGGCGGGTTCAGCCGGGGCAGCCACAGGCTGACTGGACGACGGCTCGGGAGGGGCGGCGGAAGCTGCCGCAGGTTCCGGGGAGGCCGGAGAGGCGGCGGTCGCGGCGGTGGTCTGCGTTGCGTTATCAACCGCAATCGGCGGCAGTTCAGGCTCGCTTTCCGGCGGTAGGAGGACTTCGGTGCCTGTCTTGTCGTCTTGCTGTTTTTCGAGAAGCGACATGACCGGGCTGTCCTGGCTGTTGATCGTAAGCCCGCCCGGATGTTCAGGTTCGACCTTATAGGGGGAGGTATCGGCTTTCAGAATGACCAGCGGCGTATCCCGTTCATCATCGACAATCAAGAGCACAACACCGACAACAGCCATGGCCATCCCTACCGCCAGGAGGAGGATGGTCAACAAGCTTCTGTTTTTCGGGCTGGCCTGATCCTGATCCGTCATGGGGACTACATTTCCTCCGCAGCTTCGACGCCAAGCATAGCAAGTCCCGAGCGGATCACCAATGCCGTTGCATCGACAAGACGCAGCCTTGCCATGGTTGCGGGACGATCATCCTCAAGGATGAAACGCAAGGACGGATCATCCCTGCCCTTGTTCCAGAGCGTATGGAAAGCCGCGGCAAGATCATTGAGATGAAAGGCGATGCGATGCGGCTCATGCGCGATGGCCGCGCTTTCAACCATCCGCGGCCAGGATGCCAGAAGACGGATAAGCGCCATTTCCGCTTCATCCTTAAGGGGGGAGAGATCAACCCTGTCTTCGATCCGGCCGCCGGCCTGCCGCAATACCGACGAGGCCCTTGCATGGGCATATTGAACATAGAAAACAGGGTTGTCCCGAGATTGTTCGGTCACCCTCGCGTAATCGAAATCCATGGCCTGATCGCTGCGGCGGGTCAGCATGATGAATCTGAGGATATCCTTGCCGACGCTGTCAAGCACATCGGAAAGGGTGACGAATGTCCCCGCACGTTTCGACATTTTGACCGGCTTGCCCTTGTCCATCAGATTGACCAGCTGGCAGAGCCGCACATCAAGCGCATCCTTCCTGCCGGAAAGGGCGGCAACCGAAGCCTGCATCCTTTTGACATAGCCGCCGTGATCCGCCCCCCAGATATTGATCAGCCGCCCCGCCCCGCGCGAGAGTTTATCAAGATGATAGGCCACGTCGGAGGCGAAATACGTCCAGGTGCCATCGGATTTGCGGATCGGCCGGTCAATATCATCGCCGAAATCGGTGGAACGGAACAAGGTCTGCTCTCGCGGCTCCCAATCATCGGGGATCTTGCCCTTGGGGGGATCAAGAACGCCTTCATAGATCAGGCCTCTCCGGGCCAGTTCATCCATGGTTTTTTCCACCGCCCCGTTTTCTACAAGCGCGCGTTCGGAAGAAAACACATCCATCCTGATGCCGAGACGGACCAGATCTTCCCGGATATCGGCCATCATCGCCTCAATGGCAAAGGCGCGCACCACCGGCAGCCATTCCTCTTCCGGGGCGTTCATGTAGCGTTCCCCATGGGCCTGGGCAAAAGCGCGGCCTGTTTCGATCAGATATTCCCCGGGATAGAACCCTTTGGGGATGGTGCCGATATCCTCCCCCATGGCTTCCCGATACCTTAGATAGGCGGAGCGGGCGAGCGTATCCACCTGGGTGCCCGCATCGTTGATGTAATATTCGCGGGTCACCTCGAATCCGGCCTTTTCCAGAAGCGCGGCCAGGCTGTCGCCGATGATGGCACCGCGGGCATGGGCGGCGTGAAGCGGGCCGGTCGGGTTTGCCGAAACATATTCGACATTGACCTTCTGTCCTGTGCCGATATCGGACCTGCCCCAATCCTCACCGGCGGCAAGACAGGCATCAAGCGTATCCCGCCAGATCGCAGGATCAAGCCTGATATTGATAAATCCGGGACCGGCGATCTCAACCCCCGTGATGCCGTCAACCTGTTGAAGCGGTGCGGTGATCATCTCCGCCAGATCGCGAGGCTTCATCCCCGCCGATTTCGCCAGCACCATGGCGGCGTTGGTGGCAAGATCCCCATGGGAAGGGTCGCGCGGCGCCTCACACCCGACGGAGGTGATTGCAAGGCCATCGGCAAGAGCACCTTTGCTGACCAGATCGTCAAGGATGGCGCGTATTTCGGTTTCAAAATGCGTATAGATGTTCATCACTTATCTCAGGATCGGTCCAAGATCAAAAAGGCGTTCGTATTCCATCATAGCGTATCGGTCGGTCATGCTGGCAATATAATCGGCAATCTGCCTTGCCTTTTGCTCTTCCGGCAAGTCGGCAAGAGCGCGGCCGTCGATCTGCTGCCAGTCCCCGGGCAGGACATTCGGCTGGGCCATGAAAAGATCAAAAAGCTGGCGGGTGACGCGGCGGGCCTTGCTCGTCATCCGGTTGACCTTGTAATGCCGCCAGACGGCGCGGAAAAGAAAGGATTTGAGCGTATCGAGATCCGTTGCCATGGAGGGGGAAAAGGCGGCAACCGGCATCCCTGCCCCGCGGATATCATCGGCGGATTTCGGGGCGATTTCATCAAGGCGGCGGCGGGTTTCCCTGACCAGATCGGTCACCGCATCGCTGATCAGGCGGCGGGTCAATTCATGGACAAGACGCGAGGTTTCAAGCCTGCCGTAGCGCTTTTTAAGGTCTGCCAGCACCGGCCCGGCCAGCGGCAGATCAAGCATCAGCTCCGGATCAAGGAGGCCGGCCCTTATCCCGTCATCGCAATCATGGGCAAGATAGGCGATATCATCGGAAAGCGCGGCCACCTGCGCTTCGAGGCTCGCGTAGGTATCAAGGCCGAAATTCATGCCGGCATCGAGTTCCATCACCGTCGGGCGGATGGCTTCGGGATCAATGGGCCCGTTATGCTTGATCACGCCTTCGAGGGTCTCCCATGTCAGGTTGAGGCCGTCAAATTCAGCGTAGCAATGTTCAAGGCTGGTGAGGATACGGACGGTCTGTTCGTTATGATCGAACCCGCCTGCCCCCTGCATGGCGGCGTCAAGCTCATATTCCCCGGCATGGCCGAAGGGAGTGTGGCCGAGATCATGGGCAAGGGCGATGGCCTCGGCGAGATCATCATCAATCCCGAGCTGGCGGGAAATCGCCCTTGTGATCTGGGCGACTTCAAGCGAATGAGTCAGCCGGGTGCGGAAATAATCACCTTCATGGTAGATGAAGACCTGGGTCTTGTGCTTGAGCCTGCGGAAAGCGCCGCAATGGATGATGCGGTCACGATCACGCTGAAAGGGGCTGCGCGGATCATGCGCATCGCGATCCGGCACCGCAATCTGCCGGCCGCGGGACTGCCGGTGATCGGAGGCATATTCTGCCAGAATGGGATGATGCTCGGTCATGCGCGTTCTCTTGAGGTGATGCCGCGACCATACCGTTTTACCCCCCCTTTGGGCAATGCCTTTATCACGCGATTTACACGGCGGGGGAGTCACGAGCGGGGGGCAACGCCGATGGCGGGGGCAACGCGGGGGATTTCAATGGGGGTGTGGGGCGTGGCTTGGGGTGAGCGGCACCTCCTCGGGGGATGGTGGGGTGGGTTGATGTGCGGGTTGATGTGGCGCGAGACCTCCTCGGGGGATGGTGGGGTGTGGTGGTGGCCGTTAATATCTGGCTTCGTTAAGTTCCCAGTACATGTCCGTACCCTTGACCTTGTCGTTTGTCTCAGCCAGATCGACGGGTAGAAGGCCATTCAAAGCACGGACTTTTATATTCGCCCCGGCTTGAAGCAACGCCTTTATATTCTCAGGCGTGCCATCTCTCGCTGCATAATGAAGCGGCGTGCGGCGAAGTTTGTCCCGAACATTGATATCTAACCCAGCCTTGACTAATGCCTCGATGGTTTGTGGTGTACCTAATCCCGCTGCCCTATGAAGCGGGGTTTGACCATTCTTGTTGCGGGCCTCGATATCTGCCCCGACCTTGAGAAGCGCGCGGATGGTTTGTGCTGTGCCTCCTACCGCCGCATGATGAAGCGGAGTCCAGCCATCCTTGTCCCAACTCTCTATAACAGCCCCAGCCTCGGCAAGCGTAATAATATTTTGTGACGTGCCGGATACCGCAGCATAATGCAATGGGGTGACGCCACCCTTGTCGTGGGCGTTGACCTCTGCTCCCTCTTTGATTAGGAAACGAATATTTTGTGACGTGCCTGATTTAGCCGCATAATGAAGCGGGGTGTGGCCATATTTGTTACGAGCATTAATATCTGCCTTAGCCTCGATAAGCGCACGGATTATCTCGAGCGCACCTAATCCCGCCGCCCAATGCAGTGGGGTGGCACCATCCCTTTCGCGAGAATTTACATCCGCTCCGATATTGACAAGTACGTGGATATGCTCTTGCGTGCCGAATGCTGCAGCCCAATGAAGTAGGGTGGCATCATCATTGTCGCGGGCATTTACATCCGCTCCAACTTTAATGAGTTCCTTGATTGTCTCTGGTTTGCCTTCACCTGCCGCCTTATGTAGCGGAGTGGCGCCATACTTGTCGCGTGCATTGATATTAGCTCCAACCTCGACAAGAGGCCGGATGTTTTCAGGTGTGCCGTGTTGTGCTACGAAATGAAGAGGGGTGAGGTCATTCATGTCTCGGGCGTTGACTTCCGCCCCTATATTGACAAGTGTACGGATGTTCTCGGGTGTACCAACTACCGCCGCATCATAAAGTGGCGTGGCGCCATACTTATCGCGGGCGTTAACATCTGCCCCGGCTTCGACAAGCGTACGGATATTTTCGGGCATATCTGATCCCGCCGCCCTATGAAGCGGGGTGGCGCCATTTTCTGCCCGCGCTTCGATCTCCGCACCAGCCTCAATGAGTGCGCGGATATTCTCAGGCATACCGTACTCCGCCGCATCATGAAGCGGGGTGTTCCGATACTTGTCTCGGACTTCGATCTCTGCCCCGGCCTCGATGAGTGCACGGATGTTCTCAGGCGTGCCAAATTGTGCCGCCCGATGAAGTGGGGTTATGCCACCACCGGCACGGGCCTCAATCTTTGCCCCGGCTTAGATGAGAGTACGGATATTCTCGGGAATGCCTGATTCAGCCGCCCAATGTAGCGGGGTTGAGCCAAACAGACTGCGCGCCTCGATCTTCGCCCCCGCCTTGATGAGTGCTAAAATGGTCTCGGGCGTTCCATGTCCAGCCGCATAATGCAAGGGGGTGGCACCATTCTTGCCTTGGACGTTGACGTTGGCGCCGTTTGTGAGTTCTTGCCGTAGCGTTTCAATGCTGGCGCTTTTCCACCATTCCCTGCTGCAGAGATTGCCGCAGGATTCCGCCTTTGCCGCCACCGGCAGCATGAGTATCGGGGCCATGAACGCCATTACCAGCGTCAGTTTCAAGAGTGATCGCATCTCCCCCCTCCTTTGTTCTTTTTGTTGATCCGTGTGGATCTTTTGATCAAGGGTAGCACGGGGATGATTAAGAAATAGTTAAGGGAAAAGGCGTGGTTCAGGCCGCCGGAGAAGAAGCCGCCCGCACCCGCAAAAGAAGCTCTCCGGGCTGCTGGAAAAGAAGCATTCACGCAATCACAAAAGATGCCCCCTGCCCCCGAGCACCCGCAAAAGAAGAAAAACGGGCCGCTGGAAAAGAAGCCGCCCGCGCTAACGCAAAAGAAGCTCTCCGGGCCGCCGGAAAAGAAGCCGCCCGCGCTAACGCAACCTCGCAACCCGAGCACCTGCAAAAGAAGCACCCCGCGCAACTTGCGGCCGATGGCCCGAAGCATTATATTCAATATATCACCAATCTCAGGATCGTGACGCGCCATGGATGACATCACCACTTCACCACGCACCGATTTCCGCCTGACGCCTCAGGCGATCGACCGGGTTTCCTTCCTGCTCGAACAGGAAGAGGGCGACGTGTTCCGTGTCGCCGTTCTGGGCGGCGGATGCAGCGGGTTCCAGTACAGTTTCAGCATCGATGACGCCCCGGCCGAAGATGACCAGGTGCTCAACCTCGCCGATAGCGGCGGTAAACCTGTCCGTGTCGTGGTCGATGAGATGTCGCTCGAATTTCTCGCCGGCAGTGAACTTGACTATGTGCAGGAACTGATCGGCAGTTATTTCCAGGTCTCAAACCCGAACGCGACCGCCTCCTGCGGATGTGGAACGTCCTTTGCCATCTGATCACGTCACCATCGCCAGCTGGAATGTCAATTCCATCAAGGTGCGTGCCCCGCAGGTGGTGGACTGGCTCAAGACCTCGGGCACCGATATCCTCTTCATGCAGGAGATCAAATGCGTCGATGACGCCTTCCCGCGGGAGATGTTCGAGGCGGCCGGATATACCTGCCATGTCCATGGCCAGAAAACCTATAACGGCGTTGCCATCGCAACCCGGATACCGCTTGAGGATATCCGCCGCGGCCTGCCCGATGCCCCTGATCAGGGAAGTGAGGAACAGGCGCGTTTCATTTCAGCCAGGCTGGGCGATGTCACGCTTGCGGGGCTCTACATGCCGAACGGCAACCCGACGCTGGCCGATGACGGCTCAATCCATCCGAAACTTTCCTATAAACTCGACTGGATGAAGAAACTCGCCGAATATGCCGACGGGCTCAACCAGGCGCGGCGGCCGGTGATCTTCCTCGGTGATTTCAATATCATCCCCGGGGCGATGGATGCCTGGGATATCGACGCCTGGAAGGGCGATGCCCTGCACCACCCCGAAACGCTGGCGCTGTTCCGGCGGATGTGCTGGCTCGGCTATACCGATGCCTTCCGTGGCCTTGACCCGAACGCCATCGCCTACAGTTTCTGGGATTATCAGGGCGGTGCCTGGCAGAAAGATCACGGCATCCGGATCGACCATATCCTCGCCAATGCCGAGGCCATGGACCGGATGCGCGAAGCCGGAATCGACAAAACCCCGCGCGGCAATGACCGCGCCAGCGACCATACCCCTGTCTGGTGCCGCCTCACCACCGGATGAGGGTGGGGTTTTGATGCGGGGGCCACGGTGCGGGGTCGATGTGGTGGGCACGGTGCGGGGGTCGATGCGGGGGGGGGCCACGGTGTGGGGGGCTTGGTAAGTGAGGGTGCCCGCCCCTGACGTGACCCGATGTGATCGGGACAATGCGGTGGGGCGAGGCAAGTGATGGGGTGCCCGCCCCTGACGTGACCTGATGTGGCGGGCGAGGCAAGCGATGGGGTGCGGGGTCAATGTCGGGCTTCGTTAAGTTTTCGGTACATATCCGAGCCCTTTATTTCGCCTCCAAACTTGACATTTCCCTCAACCAGATCCACGGGTAGAAGGTCATCTTCGGTCCGTGCCCGAATATCTGCTCCGGCCTCGACAAGTGTGCTTATGTTTTCGGGCTTGCCTGCCGCCGCCGCCCTATGAAGCGGGGTCCAGCCATCCTGGTCACGGGCTTCGATATCCGCCCTCGCCTCGATGAGTGCACGGATATTCTCGGGCATGTATGATTCCGCCGCCCTATGAAGCGGGGTATGGCCATTTTTGGTCCGCGCCCTAATATCTGCCCCGGCCTTGATGAGTTTACATATGGGTTTAAGCGTGTTAGAAAACGCAGCCAAATGAAGCGGGGTGCAGCCATTCTTATCTCGGGCATTGACTTCCGCCCCGCTCTTAATGAGTGCGATGATGTTGCTGGAGCCACGCCTCGCCGCCCAATGAAGCGGAGTGGCTCCATTCTTGTCACGGACTTCGGTCTTCCCTCCGACTTCGATAAGCATTCTGATATCCACAGGTGTGCCGTCTTCTGCCGCACTATGAAGAGGAGTACCGCCATTCTCGTTGTCGACGGCATTGATATCCGCTCCGGCTTCGACAAGTGTGCGGATGTTTTGGGGTCTGCCTCTGAAGAGTAACCAATGAATCGCCACTGCCGACTTATGAAGCGGGGTGTATCCATCTTTATCTTGTGCATTGATCTCTGCTCCAGCCTCAATAAGTGCACTAATGTTATGAGGTTTGCTATAAGCGGCAGCACGATGAAGGGGAGTAAGCCCTTGTTTATCTTTGACATTAACATTTGCACCAGTCTCAACAAGCGCAAGAATGTTCTGAGGCCTGCCTTGCCAAGCCGCCCAATGAAGCGGGGTCCGGCCTTTATTGTCCCGCGCCTCAATCTCCGCGCCGGAACCGACCAGCGCTGAAATTGCCGCAGGCGTGCCCTTGCGGGCCGCCCAATGCAGCGCCGTCATCCCGCGTTCATCGCGGGCATTGACCGCGGCGCCGAGGGCAAGCTCCTTTTCAAGCGCCACCACGTCTGCCGTGTTCCACCATTTCCTGTCGCAAAGATTGCCGCAATCCGCTGCCGCCGCGCCCGGACCTGCCGGAAGCAATGCCGACGCCAGCGCCATGGCGAAAACATATCGCATCGCCCCATCCTCCCATTGATACCCGGCCTGATGTGCCGAGTTTGCCGGCCAAGACTAGCACAAGAACGGTTAATAAATGGTTAAGGCAAGGGGGCGGAAAGAGAAAAAGGCCAGCCCCGGGGCTGGCCTTTTCATCTCTGTCGGGGGTGATCCCCGCCCAGATATCGGCGTAGACCTAGATATCGGCGTAGACGTGCTTTTCCGATCTGGCGCCGGGATGGGTTATCGCGCCCTTTTCGGCTGAGCCGACGGTCTGGGCGTATTTCCAGAGCGTTCCCGACTGGTAATCGGTTTCCCGCGGGGTCCATTCCTTGCGGCGGGATTCAAGCTCGGCATCGCTGAGATCAACGGTGATGGTGTTATTCTCCGCGTCGATGGTGATCACATCGCCGTCCTTGAGCAGGCCGATGGGCCCGCCTACCGCAGCTTCCGGGCCGACATGGCCGATACAGAACCCGCGTGTCGCCCCTGAAAACCGGCCATCGGTGATCAGCGCGACCTTGTCGCCCATCCCCTGGCCATAGATGGCGGCGGTGGTGGCCAGCATCTCCCGCATGCCGGGGCCGCCTTTGGGGCCTTCGTAGCGGATGACAATCACATCACCTTCCTTGTAGTCGCGGCGCTCCACCGCGGCGAAGGCATCTTCCTCGCAGTCAAAACAGCGGGCCGTGCCGGTGAAGACGAGATTCTTCATCCCCGCCACCTTGACGATCGCGCCTTCGGGGGCAAGATTTCCCCGCAGGCCGACAACCCCGCCGGTGGGCGAAAGCGGGCTGGTGGTGGGATAGATGACGTCCTGATCTTTCGGGATCACCACATGGCGGAGGTTTTCCGCCATGGTCTTGCCGGTGACGGTGATGCAGTCACCATGGATGAAGCCGCCATCTAGAAGCGCCTTGAGCAGAACAGGCACCCCGCCGATTTCAAACATGTCCTTGGCAACGTAGCGGCCGCCGGGCTTGAGATCAGCAATATACGGCGTGCGCTTGAAGATCTCCGACACATCGTGAAGATCAAAATCAATGCCGCATTCCGCTGCCAGCGCCGGCAGATGAAGCCCGGCATTCGTCGATCCACCCGATGCCGCGACAACGGTGGCGGCGTTTTCAAAAGCCTTTCGGGTCAGGATATCCCGGGGACGAAGATTGGTCTTGAGAAGCTCCATCACCGCCCGGCCGGAATGATAGGCGTATTCATCCCGGGTTTCGTAAGGCGCCGGCGCCCCGGCTGATCCCGGGATGGCAAGACCGATCGCTTCCGATACGCAGGCCATGGTATTGGCGGTGAACTGGCCACCACAGGACCCGGCACTCGGGCAGGCGACGCATTCAAGCTCATGCAGGTCTTCATCCGACATGTTCCCCGCCGCATGGGCGCCCACGGCCTCAAACACGTCCTGAACGGTCACGTCCCTGTCCTTGAACCGCCCCGGCAGGATCGAGCCGCCATACATGAAAACAGACGGGATATTGAGCCGGGCCATGGCCATCATGACCCCGGGCAGGGATTTATCGCATCCCGCAAGACCGACCAACGCATCATAGCAATGGCCGCGGACCGTCAGCTCGATGGAATCGGCGATGACTTCGCGGCTGACCAGCGAGGATTTCATGCCCTGATGCCCCATGGCAATCCCGTCGGTCACGGTGATGGTGGTGAACTCACGCGGGGAGCCCTTGTTATCGGCAACGCCTTTCTTTGCGGCCTTGGCCTGGCGATCCAGCGTAATGTTGCAGGGGGCAGCCTCATTCCAGGTGGACACAACGCCGACCAGCGGCTGATTGATCTCCTCTTCGGTCATGCCCATGGCGTAGTAATAGGAACGGTGCGGCGCACGTTCCGGGCCGACCGATACATACCGGCTCGGGAGTTTGGATTTATCCCAGTTGCTTGTCATGTTGTCCTCCATATCATGTGTCAGCATAATCAGCCAAGACGATCCCGGGCAAGCGAAAGCCGGGCACGAGTTTCGTTTTCCTCCGCCAGGCGGCGGCGGTTTTCTTCAATCACGTCTTCGGGAGCTTTGGCCATGAAGCCGGGGTTGCCAAGCTTTCCTTCAAGTTTGCGTATTTCCTGTTCAACCGCGGTGATCTCCTTCTCGAGGCGGGCGCGCTCGGCGTCAAAATCGAGAATACCGGCCAGCGGCAGGGCAAAACCGATCCCGTCGACAACGCCTTGCGCCGATTGTGCGGGCATGGTTTCGGCAAAACTTACCTCCTCAACCCGGGCCAGACGCAGGACCGAGGCCAGATTGCCCTCAACCCGCCGGCGCAGCGTCTCATCCCCCGATGGCAGGACAAGTTCAGGCTTGGCCGCAACCGGCACATTCATCTCATTCCGGATTGACCGGATGGCGGTGATCAGATCGACGATGAAACCGATTTCGGCCGCTGCCTTGCTGTTGTCGCCGGTGGAGATGTCAGGCCAGCGCGAGGTGATGAGCATCCCGGAATTGCCGAACACCTTCTGCCAGAGCTCTTCGGTCAGAAACGGCATCATGGGATGCAGCATCCGGATAGCCTCGGCGATGACGCGGGTGGCTACGGCGCGGGTCTCTTTGCTTGAGGTGTCTTCTTCGGCAAGCTGGGGTTTGATCAGTTCAAGATACCAGTCGCAATAGCTGTTCCAGATGAATTTATAGATCGCATCGGCCGCTTCGTTGAAGCGGTATTCTTCGATGGAAGACGAAACTTTGCGGCCTGTTTCCGCAAGTTCATGAACAATCCACCGGTTGACCGGCTCATTCACGGCGGCAAGATCAACCTCCATGCCCGCATCGCAACCATTCATCTGAAGAAAGCGGCAGGCGTTCCAGATCTTGGTGGCGAAATTCCGATAGCCCTCGATACGGCTTTCGGCAAGTTTGATATCCCTGCCCTGGGCGGCCATGGCCGCCAGCGTAAAGCGCAGCGCATCGGCACCGTATTTGTCGCTGAGCTCGAGTGGATCCATCACGTTGCCCTTGGATTTGGACATTTTCTGCCCTTTTTCATCGCGGACAAGGGCATGGATATAGACATCGCGGAACGGGACTTCGCCATTCATGAAATGCATGCTGAGCATCATCATCCGGGCAACCCAGAAAAAGATGATATCAAATCCGGTGACCAGCACATCACCCGGATAATAGCGGCTGACCTCCTCGGTCTCTTCCGGCCATCCCAGGGTTGAAAACGGCCATAACCCTGATGAAAACCAGGTATCGAGCACATCTTCATCCTGATTGAGGGGGACCGCCTTGCCGTAATGGGCATGGGCAAGCGCCTCCGCTTCCTCCTGATCCATCGCCACGAAGGGCGTGCCATCGGGACCATACCAGGCCGGGATACGGTGCCCCCACCAGAGCTGGCGGGACACGCACCATGGCTGGATGTTGCGCATCCATTCAAAATAGGTTTTCTCCCATCGCTGGGGGACGATCCGGGTCCGGCCATCCTCGACGGCCTTGATCGCCGGCCGGGCCAGGGTGTGGGCGTCCACATACCACTGATCCATCAACCAGGGTTCCACCGGAACACCTGATCTGTCGCCATGGGGAACGGTGTGGGTTGTCTCGGTCACTTCAGCCAGAAGCCCGAGGCTTTCAAAGGTTTCGATGACACGTTTGCGGGCATCAAACCGGTCAAGTCCCTGCCAGTCTGGGGGGGTGTTCTCGTTGAGCCTTGCTTCGGCATCGAGGATGTTGATCATCGGCAGATTATGGCGACGGCCAAGCTCGAAATCGTTGAAATCATGGGCCGGGGTGATCTTCACCGCGCCTGATCCCTTTTCCATATCTGAATATTCATCGGCCACGATCGGAATCCGGCGGCCGACAATGGGCAGGATGACGTTCTTGCCGACAAGGTGACGATACCGCGCATCATCGGGATGGACCGCAACCGCGGTATCACCGAGCATCGTTTCCGGGCGGGTGGTGGCAACCGTGATAAAAGCCCCCTCCTCGCCTTCGATCGGGTAGTTGAGGTGCCAGTAATTGCCCTGGACTTCCTTTTGTTCAACTTCAAGATCCGAAATCGCGGTCAGGAGTTTCGGGTCCCAGTTCACCAGCCGCTTGTCGCGGTAGATCAGCCCCTGACGATGAAGATCGACAAAGACTTTCCGCACCGCGTTCGACAAGCCCTCATCCATGGTAAAGCGATCACGCGGCCAGTCCGGGGATGCGCCAAGCGAGCGCAGCTGGCGGCTGATCGTTCCCCCGGAGTGGTCTTTCCATTGCCAGACACGTTCAATGAACTTTTCACGCCCGAGATCACGGCGATCAATCCCCTCGGCATTGAGCATGCGCTCCACCACCATCTGGGTGGCGATACCGGCATGATCCGTGCCAGGCTGCCATAACGCATCCCGGCCGGTCATGCGATGATAGCGGATCAGAATATCCTGTAGCGTGAAGGTCAGCGCATGGCCGATATGAAGCGAGCCCGTGACATTCGGCGGCGGCATCATGATCGTATAGGGTTGAGCCGAACTCGACGGATCGCAGGCGAAACTGCCTTCCTTCATCCAGCGTTCGTACCATGCCGCTTCAAACTGTTTCGGATCATAGGTTTTATCTAGCATATCAGCCTCAGGCTATCGAATTGCGCGGTCAATGGGTTGTTCTAATGAGATTGGGCTGATTTGCCAAGAGGCCAAGGTCATGCCGGGGGTAATGTCATCAATCTAGGGTTGTTGCTTTCGGTGGCCGGCCTCTCTTGCCGGCCTTTTTGGTCGCCGTGGTCATGGTTTTTTCGATGCCCTTTTTGGGGGCATTTTTGGGTGTTTTTTTTGAGGCCTGTTTCGGGGTCTTGGGAGCTGTTTTTCCGGCGGCGGATTTCCGGGCCTGTTTTCTGGCGGTTGTGCTGTTGGTTTTCGGTTTCCGTGACGTTCCAGAAGATGCACCTGCACTGGCAGGGGATTTGCTGGCAGAGGATTTGCGGCTGGAGGATTTGCGGCTGGAGGATTTGCGGCTGGAGGTCTTCTTGAGTTCGAGCCCTTCTTCTGCCATCACTTCACGGATAAGAACAGGGACGTTTTTCCTGATCCAGCCTGAAAGTTCATCCTTGATGATGGCGCGAACACCATCGGAGATGTCCGTGCCGGCTTGCCGCACCTCACCCGTGGATCCATCCTGTGCAAGCCGGCGAAGAGATGTGGATATATCATCTTCCACTGACTGAACGGGCGACTGAACGGGATTGCCGAGGCCAGGCACATGGGTGGTGATGATCTTGTCCTCGGCAAGAGGAAGGAAGTTTCCCGGGCGGACGATATCCTGAAGAAGGAGGATGGGTGCAGTATCCTTGTGTCTTTTCATGTCCTGCCCGATCGCCGCCATGATTTCATCAATCCGGGTAATCAAGCGCCGGGAAAGGCCGTGCCACAAGCGGGTTTACGGCCGGTGCCAGATCATCCACCGGAGACAGACCTTCAAGACCGAGATCCGTGGCTGAAAGCCTGCCCATGCTGGCCAGAAGCTCAAAGGCGGAGAGCACCTGATCCCGATTGGCGATGAGCAGATTCAATTCCGCGTTGACCACATCCTGTTCGGCATCAAGCAGGTCAAGAAAGGTTTTCAGGCCAAAGGATACTTCACTCTGCGTGCCGTTGCGAACAAGGATCGCCGCTTCGAGTTCCGCCTTATGGGCGTCAATGATGGCCGAGTTTGACGCAAAATCACGCCAGGCATTTTCACCGGCAAGAATGGTCTGGCGGCGGCTGTCTTCGAGGTTGAAAATCTCCGCCCGATGCTCCGCCACCGCGGCCCGGGCCGAACTTCTAACGGACGAACTGGGGAAAAGCGGCATCGACAAGGTGATCCTGGCCGAAACGCTATCCTTGTCACCTGCATCGGTCGTGGCTTCGGTGGTGAGCCCGGAGAGGCTGAAATCCACCGTCGGCCGGACCTGGGCCACCAGCACGTCAAGGGATTTGCGGGACACCCTCTCATTCAGGAGAGCAAGGCGGTGATCCAGATTCTGCTGCTCGGCAATCTGCCCGGCTTCGGGTGCGGAGGCCGGCAGACCGGCGGGCAGGTCAGGCATGGAAAGTTCCGCCGGCGGCGTGCCGATCCGGGTGCGATAGGTTTCCTCGGCATTCGCCTGACTGGTTTCTGCCTCGATCAGGCTTGCTCTGGCGCGGGCAAGACGGGCGCGGGTGCCGGCAAGTTCGGTCGGCGTGCTTTCCCCAAGATTGAGCTTGAGTTCTGTTGCCTTGAGATGTTCTTCTAGGCGGGCAAGATTCCTCTTTTCAAGTTCAAGCCTGTCCCGGGCCGCGGCCAGAACGATATAGGCGGAAAGACTTTCAAGAAGAACGCGCTGCTCTGCCTTGCCAAGCGAGGTTCTGGCGATATCGAGGAGAAGCCCGGCATTGCCTTCCCTGGCATCGGCAAGACCACCATCATAAAGAGGTTTGGTCATCGTCACCGTCAGGTTGGCGGAATCGTTTTTCTTGAAATCGGCGTCGCTGGTGGATTGCTGGCTTGCGGTGCCGGTCGCCGAAAGCGTGGCGGAAAGATCCATCGATGATCTGGCGATGACGATATCTTCCCTGGCCGCCAGCACCGCCTGCCGCGCCGCGGCCAGCACATCGGACTGCTCAACCGCTTTCTGCAACTCGATTTCGAGAATGTCGCCAGCCTGGCTTGCACCCGAGGAAAGTGACAGGCCGAACACCAGCATGAGCGGAACAAGTGAGAATTCCTTGAGATTATACCGCAAAGTCGAACCCCTTCTCGGTTGCAAATTCAGGCAGAAAAGGTGAATAGGCATCAAAAAGAACGGAATGGGCGAAGCTGTTGCCGGCGCGAACATATTTCACCACCCGGCCAGGGCCGTTCGGTGCATCGCGAAGAATGGTAACACATCTGCCATCTTCGGCAAGCTGGCCCAGAACAGCGTCAGGAACCGTCGAGACCGAGCCTTCGATGATGATGGCGTTATAGGGAGATTCGGCGCGGAAACCTTCGGTCAGATCCGCGTGCAGAACCACGGCGTTATCCACCCCGCTTTCGATAAGGTTGCTCTGGCCCCTGGCGGCGATCTCTTCATGCGATTCGATCCCGACGACGGACTGCACGAAGCGTGAGAGGATGGCGGTGCTGTAGCCAAGCGCGGCCCCGAGATCCAGAACGATATCCGCGGGTTTGAGCTCCAGCGCCTGAACCATGCGGGCAAACACCATGGGCTCAAGGATGAATCTGCCGCCATCAAGCATCAGATCTTCATCGATATAGGCAAGATCGGCGGTGTCCCTGCCCACATATTTCTCCCGCGGCACCTCTTCAAACGCTTCAAGAACCCGGATATCGGTCACCTTGTTGGTGCGAAGCTGGGATTCCACCATGAGGCGGCGGCGATCTTCAAAAACGGACATGGAGTCTTCCCTTCAGCGACAGGATATTTATCAAGCGGAACATACCGGATGCCCGGAAATATGAAAAGACCGAAGATGCAGAAGCGTGAATCAATTTTTATCCCGTCCTCCGGGCAAGATGCACCATCTCCCCGCAACGAGCTTCTAATTTTCCGTACCCTGCTGAGGGGAAGTTTGTTGACGCCTCAGGGTGCATGGGGTAGAAAATGCCCGCACTCAAGAGGCCCGGTGGCAGAGTGGTTATGCAGCGGACTGCAAATCCGTGAACATCGGTTCGATTCCGGTCCGGGCCTCCAAGTTCAGATCCCCTTTAATTTCTGATCAAGGCTCGCCGTTGCCGATCTCTTCCTTGCGGCGGGCGACATAGGCTTCGAGCTCTTCGCGGATTGCTTCATCGATGGCGGGCGGGGTAAAGGATTTGAGGATATCCTGCCAGATAGCCATGGCACGTTCGGTTGCGGACAGGCCCCCGGCCGCGGCCCAGTTCTCGTTATTCTGCCAGTCGCTGACCATGGGAGCGTAAAACGCCTCCCGGTAGCGCGCAAGCGTGTGGGCGGTGCCGAAAAAATGACCGCCGGGCCCGACATCAGCCATCGCCTCAAGGGCAAAATCCTCATCGCTGAAACCGGCGGGAGAAACAAGGCTTATCATCATCTGGAGCATTTCCACATCAATCACCAGTTTTTCCATCGATGCCACCAGCCCGCCTTCAAGCCAGCCCGCCGCATGGTAGATCAGGTTGCCGCACCCGGTGACCGCTCCCCAGAGCGCCATCTGGGTTTCATAGGCGGCCTGCGCATCAACGGTGTTGGCCGCGTTGCAGGCACTTGTCCGGTAGGGAAGATCATAGCGACGGGCCAGCTGCCCACCGGCCATATTGGCGCGGCAATTCTCCGGTGTCCCGAAGGCGGGCGCGCCGCTTTTCATGTCGACATTCGAGGTGAAGCCGCCATAGACAATTCTGGCGCCGGGATGAACGCTCTGAATCAGGGCGATGGTAAAAAGCGCTTCGGCATTCTGCTGGGCCAGCGCGGCGGCAAAAGTCACCGGCGTCATCGCCCCCATGAGCGTGAAGGGCGTGATGATGATCGCCTGGCCCAGTTCCGCAAGTTTGAGGGCGGCATCGGACATTTCCTGATCCAGCACCCGCGGGGAATTGACGTTGATATTCGTCATCGCGGAGGGATCATCCTTTAGGGCATCCAGGCTGAGGCCGCGCCCGATCGCCAGCATCCTTGCCGCATCCTCGACCCGCGCAGCCCCGATCGACATGCATGAGGTGACCTTGTCGGAGAGAAGGATCGTCGCAAGCATCGAATCCAGATGGCGGGTATTGGCGGGAAGATCGGTGGTTGCCAGTGTCTGATTGCCCATGAAGTGAATAGCGTTGAAACTCTGCCCGAGGCGGATCAGGTCCTTGAAATCCGCAAGCGTTCCCGGACGCCGCCCGCGCAGGCAATCATGGACATTCGGCGGGCCCGAAACCAGCCCGAAATTGATTGACGCGCCGCCTATCCGAAGCGCTTTTGCCGGATCACGCGGCGTCAGGGTGAATTCAGGCGGGGCTTTGGCGACCATTTCCTCAACAAAGGCAGGGTCCATCCGCACCAGTTCTTCTGTTTCATCCACCATGCAGCCCGCGGCGCGGAGATGCGCCCGGGCCGTGGCGCTGAGAACACGCATTCC
This sequence comes from Alphaproteobacteria bacterium LSUCC0684, assembly GCA_041228335.1. NCBI lineage: Bacteria > Pseudomonadati > Pseudomonadota > Alphaproteobacteria > Alphaproteobacteria bacterium LSUCC0684. Next base: position 1,225,045 of record CP166130.1, read on the forward strand.
CAATGTGCTGATGATCTTCAATGATGCTTCATGCACCGCCTCGATCTGATCCGCGCTAAGGGGTTCGATCAGGTAACGGGTATTTGAAAGAGGCTGGAACGGCATCTGCCCTGATATCGGTGAGGCGGGCGAAGCCTCCTTGCCATTGCCGCGACGACGTGATCGTCTTTCCCTCTCCTGCGCCATCGCTTCACCTGTCCCTGCCGAACGGTGACGTGATCAGTGCCAGCAAGGGCGCGGCGTGACCTCCCTCACCCATGGCCCAGACATGGCGGCGGATGTTTCCGGCAAGTTCAGTCCCCATCACCGGATCAGCCAGGGCATGAAATTTTTCTTCCATCTCGGTATCCGACGGCGGGGCTTCCGGATCCCAGGTCGCGGCGGTATCCGCCGAAAGATATCGCTTGCCGTCGCGGGTGAAAATCTCAACCCGGGCAAGACGATGCTCAGGAAAGACCGCGTTATGGGCGTCGTCTTCCGCAAGTTCCATGCCCAGGGCAAGACGCGTGATGGCCGGATCATCAAACGGTGCGCTGATCTGGCGTGTTCCGAGCACGCCATCCACCACCGAAGCCGCCACCGGCCAGGGAAGTGAATACTGCGCCTCTTCGGTGGTCTCCGGGATGCGGCAGGCAAGCCTTACGGCTTCATGGAAGGAATATATTTTAATTTTTTCAATGTTATCGTGGTTGATATTAAACTCATTTCTAAGATCAAGCGCGGCGGTGACTGCAGGCTGTGCCCAGCGGCAGACCGGCCAGGGCTTGATATATTGATCAATAATATGCCAGGTCGAGCCCAGATCATCCCAGAGATCAGCCACTTCCGGTGAGGTGACGGTCAGCGCCGGGGCGCCGGTAAATCCGTCTTCGGCAAGAAGACAGGCCGATACCCCGGCCATCGCCCCCCAGCCTGATCCGTCCTTGACCATGGTCGGGTGATCGATTGTCCGCATCATCTGGCTGCGCGGGCCGTGATATTCGGCAATGCCGAGAGATTCCAGGGTCTGGCGTGAGGAACACCCCCTGAAGCGGCAGCCGATGGCAGCGGCGGCAAGCGCAACCCAGGCGCCCGACGTGTGATAGTCGGCGGCGGTGCGATGAAGCGCAATCCCGGCACGGATGGCAATCTCATACCCGATGATCAGCCCTGCCAGCAGATCTTCATCCCTTGCCGGAGCGGTGGCCAGAGTCGGGGCCGGAGTCGAGGCCGGGGCCTTGCCGGACTGAAGGTATGCGGCAAGAGCAGGCAGAACCCCGCAGCCCGCATGTCCCTTGGTGCGTTTCATGCCATCATGGGCATCGATGGAGTCGATCGTCATTCCGCCGGCAAGAGCAATGCCCGGCAGGCTTGCGATGCGGCCATCCCCGAGAAGCCCGCCGCCCTCAATGCCAGGGCCGAAATGCGATACGGCATGATCGTTGATGATCCGCGCAAGTGGCGTTGTTGTTCCGGCGGCAAGAACCCCGATGAGGTCAAGAAGGCAACGCCTCGACTGGTGCAGGGCTTCTGCTTTGATATCCTGCAGATCAAGATCATGGAGGAAGTTTAAAAGGTGTTTTTCTGCCGCCATCAGAAGAATGTTCTCCCCAATCAAGGCTTGCCCAAATCGAGGCAAAAATTATCCGGCTTAGGACGCATATTGTCCAGAAGTCGCCAAAAGGAATAAAACTCCCCTCCTTCGGTCGTTTTCACTTGAATTCTGTCGCCATTACGCAAATAGGTGAGATAAGAACAGGACATTGGTCATGTCACTCCTGATATCATTATCTGCTCTTTTCATATCGGTTCTTTTCATTCAGATAGGCAGCGGGTCGCTCGGCCCGCTCGATGCCCTGTCGGGGCAGATCCATGGATTTTCACCCGGTGAGATCGGCCTGCTTGGCTCGGCGCATTTTATCGGGCTCTTTCTCGGCTGCCTGATCAATCCTTTTCTGATCCGGCGTTCCGGCCATTCGCGCACCTTTGCGGTCATGGCCGCGGCGAGCGCGATTTCCGCCATCCTGCACCCGATCTTCATCAACCTGTGGTTCTGGTGCCTGCTCAGGATGTTGACGGGGTTTGCCATTGCCGGGGCCTATACCGTGATCGAAAGCTGGCTTCAGGCCAAACTGGTCAAAAGCAACCGCGGCCGGGTGTTTTCGGTTTATCGGGTGGTGGATATGTCGGGGACCATTCTTGCGCAAGGGATCATCGCCACCCTCGAGCCGGGGACGTATATTGCCTATAACATCATCGCGATGATTGCCTGCCTCAGCCTTCTGCCGCTGGCGCTGACGCAATCCGCGCCTCCGGAAATGCCGGCCCAGCAAGGGTTTCGTCCTTTTTTCGCCCTCCGTCTGTCGCCTCTGGCCGGGATCGGGGTGGTGACGGCGGGTATCACGATGGCCGCGTTCCGGATGGTCGGCCCGGTCTACGCCACCGAGATCGGCCTCACGGCATCTGAAACCGCCCTCTATCTGGTGATGGGGGTGATCGGCGGGGCCGCAATCCAGTTGCCGGCGGGATATATCACGGACCGATACAACCGCCGCCATGTTCTGATGGGGTTCTCGATCGCCGCCATTTTTGTCTGTTTTTCCACCAGCCTGGCCACCGGTCTTGCCATGGATGAGCCCATGATCGGATATATCAGCGCGTTTTTCTTCGGCATTGCCACGATGCCGATCTATTCCGTCTGCGCCACCCATGCGAATGATTTTGCCAAACCGGGTGATCTTGTTGATCTTTCGGCGTCGCTGATCCTTCTCTATTCGCTTGGCGCGATTGTGAGCCCGGTCATCAACGGCTATCTGATCGGCGCCTACGGGGCCGGATCGATGTTCCGGTTCATCGGCATGATACATGTCATCCTGATCATCTACAGTTTCTGGCGGATGAGCATCCGGCCGGTCACCCGGTACACCACGCGGTATCGGTATATTCCCCGCACAACGCTGTTTATCAACTCGATCTTGCGCAATTCGAGAAAACACCGCTAAAGTACGGGCCAACAGGCCTTAATGATGAAACTTCTTGCCCATTTTCTATTGATGCTGACCGCCCTTATCTGGGGGGTTTCTTTTGTTTTCCAGACAACGGCGATGGAAACGCTGGGGCCTTATGGCTTCACTTTCTGGAGGTTTCTGGCCGGTGCGCTGGCCATCCTGCCGCTTGCCATATGGGAGGCGCGGAAAGTCTCTCTTGCCGGGCTTGTGCGTGATAAAGGACGCGGTAAAAGCCGGTCGCTTGCGCTGCCGGTGCTGATGCTCGGCGTGCTGATGGCGACAGGCTCGCTCCTGCAGCAGATCAGCCTCGGCATTACCAGTGTTGCCAATACCGCTTTTCTCACCACGCTCTATGTGCCGCTGGTTCCCCTGATGGGGCTGGTGATTTTCCGTGACAATATCTCTCTTTATCGCTGGCTGGCGGTGCTGGTCTTCATGGCCGGATCATGGCTGATGTCCGGCGCATCGCCTGAAGACGCTGTGTTCGGCGATGTGCTGGTCGTCTTAGGGGCGTTTTTCTGGGCCGGGCATATCATGCTCGTCGGCTGGTGCGTCAGGGAAACAGCGGCGCCGTTTCAACTGGCCTTTGCCCAGAGTGCCATAACAACTATGCTATGCCTGATGATCATGATCCTGACCGAACCTTTCAGCCTGGCCGCCATGGTCCCGGCACTACCGGAAATCCTTTTCACCGGGGTGCTTTCCATCGGGGCCGGATTCACCTTCCAGCTCCTTGCCCAGAAACGTGCATCCAATGCGGCGGCGGCAATCATTCTGTCCCTCGAAGGGGTGTTTGCCGCCCTTGCCGGCTGGATGATCCTCGGGCAGGCCATGGCGTCGATTGCCATTCTCGGTGCGTTCCTGATCCTGGTGGCGGTGCTGATCATCGAGCTTACCCCCGTGAACACGACAGCGCCATGATGACTCCCTCCCCCATCACGCCTCATTTGCGTCACCTCGTGCTGGTGGGGGGTGGTCATGCCCAGATTGCGGTGCTGAAGAAATTTGCCATGGCGCCGATGCCCGGCCTGCGCCTGACGCTGATCAGCCGGGATGTCATGACCCCCTATTCCGGCATGCTGCCCGGATATATCGAAGGTGTTTATGGCCGGGAAGAGATCACCCTTGATCTGAGCCATCTTGCCCGCCATGCCGGGGCGCGCTTCATCCATGATGAAATCTCCTCCATCGACCCGGAAGCACGAACGATCGGCATCAAGGGAAGGCCGCCGCTTAGCTATGATCTCATGTCGATCAATATCGGGGCCAGCACCGATCTGGACGCCATCACCGGGGCGAGAGAACACGCCATCGGCATCAAGCCTATCTCAACCCTGCTCCCGCGCCTCGATGCCGTGCTTGACCCGGATATGGACGCCCCGCATCTGCTGCTCGCGGGTGGCGGCGCGGCCGGGGTTGAGACAGCTCTTGCCCTTGATGAGCGACTGAATGTCACCGGCACGCGCAGGGCCCGGATCACGCTGGTCCATCGCGGGGAACGGCTGGCGGCGGAATACCCGCAGGCGGCATCACGGATGATGGAACGGGAGCTTGCGTCAAGAGGCATTGATGTTCGCCTTCAGACCTCCCTTGACCGGGTCGAACCCGGGATGGCGATACTCGACGGGGATGAGGGACTGGCGGCTGATCTCATCCTTGTCATTACCCCGGCATCGCCGCCGGCCTGGCTTGCCGGCACGTCCCTTGCCCTTGATGAGCGCGGGTTCATTGCGGTCAACCGAAGCCTGCAATCCATCAGTCATCCGGAGATATTCGCCGCCGGTGACATTGCCACGCTTGAAGCAGAGAGGCGGCCGAAAGCCGGGGTTTTTGCCGTCAGGGCCGGCCCTTATCTTGCCGAAAATCTCCGCCGCGCGCTTCTCGGCCAGCGGCTTAAATCCTGGCACCCGCAACGGAACTATCTTGCCCTTGTCGGGACCGGCGGTGGCCGGGCTCTTGCCGTCAGGGGCAATCTGGTGGTGCCGGGTTCGGCGGCGGGCTGGCATCTCAAGGAATGGATTGACCGACGGTTCATGAAGAGGTTTTCCGCAATGAGGGAAATGCCAGCGCCGCCACCCCCTCAACTTGCCCGACAGATCACAGGCGAGGGCGAGGATCCGGCGCTCGCCGATATGCGCTGTCTTGGCTGTGCCGCCAAAGCCGGATGGGCGTCCCTTGATCAGGCGCTGGCGGCAGCGCGCAATCATCTCAACGAGATTGCGCCCGGAATGACCGAAAAATCCCCTATCACCGAAGACAGCGCAATGACCGAGATAGGCGGTATGGTCATGGTTCAATCCATCGATGCGCTGACGGCGATGGTGGATGATCCCTTTCTTCTTGGCCGTATTGCCGCGCTCCATGCCCTGAGTGATCTATATGCCAGCAACGCCACCCCCATCAATGCGCTGGCGCTTTTGACCCTGCCGCCGGCGCTGGCACGGCTGCAGCAGGATGACATCACCCAGATACTGGCAGGCGCCATGCTGGCTCTGGCGGAAGAAAATACCCGGCTTGTCGGCGGGCATACATCGGAAAGCCATGCCCTTCAGGTTGGGTTTTCGGTCACCGGAACACGGCCGGATGATCTCACGCTCGCGGAGGTCAAGGACGGCGACGGCCTTGTGCTGACCAAGCCCCTCGGCACAGGAATGATCATGGCGGCACATGCACGGGGTATTGACGGCGCGAATGGAGAGATCCGCCGGAAAGCCATCGATGTCATGTCGCTATCAAATGGCGGGGCCGCCGCGCTTCTTGCGAGGCACGGGCCGTTCATGATGACGGACGTGACCGGGTTCGGGCTGGCCCGGCATTTGCGTTCCCTTCTTGATCGGGAAGACGGGCGGGGTTTTTCCGCTGAATGTGACCATCACGCCCTGCCGGTAATTCCGGGCGTCACGGCGCTGGCAGGACAGGGCGTGCGGTCCTCTCTTGCCGGGATGAATGAAAGATCAGCCCCGCTCCTCCCCCTTGGCGAGATCGATACAAGCCTTTATCATGACCCGCAGACAGGAGGCGGGCTTCTTGCCGTTGTTCCCCGGGGATGTATCGGCACCCTCATGGAGGAGGCTGAAAAAGAAGGCATCTTCCTCGCCGAAATCGGGCGTGTCCGGGATGACGGCCTGGGCCAGATACGGATACGCGGCTGATGGTCGCGCCTATTCTTACAACCGAAGACTGGAAATCTCATGAGGGGGTGATCATCGATGCCCGCAGCCCGGCCGAATTCGAGGATGATCATATCCCGGGCGCGATCAACCTGCCGGTTCTGGATAACGAGGAACGTGCCGAAGTCGGCCGGATATACAAAGAGGTCAGCCCCTTTGAGGCCCGCAAGCTCGGGGCGCGACTGGCGGCGGTCAATATCGCACGGCATATCGAGGCGAGGCTCGGGGCGCATGACACCAACTGGCGGCCGCTGATCTATTGCTGGCGTGGCGGCCAGCGGTCCGGCTCCATGGCGCGTATTCTGGCCGAAATCGGCTGGCTCGTCACCGTGCTTGATGGCGGCTATAAACGATATCGCAAGAATGTGATGGATGCGATTGACCAGATCTCCCCTGATCTTGATCTCATCATCCTTAAGGGCGCGACCGGCACGGCCAAAACCCGGATCCTGCGCTCGGTACAGGCTGTGGGTGGACAGGTCATTGATCTTGAAGGGCTGGCCCGGCATCGCGGCTCCCTGCTCGGCCATGAACCGGGGCAGGAGCAACCCAGCCAGCGGTTTTTTGAAACCTGCCTTCTTGATGTCATGGCAGGGCTTGATCCTGCACGGCCAGTGCTCATCGAGGCGGAAAGCAGCCGCATCGGATCCTGCCATATTCCGCGAATGCTCTGGCAGAGGATGCAGCAATCCCCGCAGATCACGATCACCGCATCACGGGAAAGCCGGGTGGAATTCCTTATCCGGGATTACGCGCATCTGATCAATAATCCATCCGGGCTGGACCGCCTCTTTGACGGCATGATCCAGCGGCACGGCCGTGAGATCTGTGAAAGCTGGCGTAAGCTTGCCCGAAACGGGCAGTGGCATGAGCTTGTCGGGGCGCTCATTGAGCAGCACTATGATCCGGCCTATGCGAATACCGGCGCCCGACGGGCCGGAGCTGATCTCGGCGAAATCAGGGCCGAGGCGCTGACCGATGCCGCCATGCCGTCGCTGGCAAAGAAAGTTCTGGTTCGGATGGAAATGAGCCGGGATTGAAAAAAATATGTTTTCGGTCTTGCATCCCGGGCCGATCTTGTCTAAGACATTTTCACCGTGTTCCCCGGTAGCTCAGCGGTAGAGCAAGCGACTGTTAATCGCTTGGCCGGCGGTTCGAATCCGTCCCGGGGAGCCATTTTACATGAACCAAGGTCCAAGGACCGAGTGCCAAGTGACTGTTTCCAAACGATTAATGTTCGGGTACAGGAGTTTGGTGTTCTATGGTGTGGGTAAGGTCTCCGGTATACTTTTACAAAAGAAACGATACTTTTTACTTTTCGAGGGCGGTGCCTTCGGATCTCCGTCATCGGTTTAACAAGAAAAAGATTGAAGTCTCCCTTCGGACAAAGTCAGAGGCAAAAGCAGCCAAGTCTGCTGCTGCACTCTCCGATCGACTGGAACGATACTGGGATAGCATCAGGATGGAGATGATCTATTCCCGTGAGCTGGGAATTAGTGTTTTTCCAGACAAATCTCATAATGCAAGTACAACTGAAGTGAGTTTGTCTGATGCATTAGCCCTGTATCAACGGCTCAGGGGAACGGGGAAGAGTAAACTCTTCTTTGAAGTATCTAACCGAAGCATTCGTTATCTGATTGAGTGCGTTGGCCATGATGTCCTAAATGGTCTTGAACCAGCAGATGCTGGACGGTTCAGGGACTTTCTATTTGAGCGGGGAATGTCCTCTTCCTCCGTTAAACGGGTCTTCTCATCTGTAAGGGCAATTATGAACTTGGCCATAAAAGAACATGGGCTTGCTATGACCAATGTGTTCAACGGAACCTTCATTCCTGAAGACAACAAGAGTAAGGAGAGACAGCCTGTTCCCGTTGATGTCATCAGACAGATCCAAGGGGAATGCAGAAGCCTTGATGATGAACCGCGCTGGTTGATAGCCCTGATCAGTGATACGGGCATGAGGCTGTCAGAAGCCTGCGGCCTGCTCTCTTCAGATATCATTCTAGATACCAATATCCCTCACATCAGCCTTAGAGAGCACCCATGGCGTAGGCTGAAGACTTCCTCAAGCACCAGAGAGATACCATTGATAGGTGCATCCCTATGGGCAGCAGAGCAGATAAAGGCTCAGGAGACAGAGTTTGCCTTCCCCAAATACTGCAACTCAGATAAGTGCAATGCCAACTCAGCCAGTGCAGCCCTCAACAAATGGCTTAAGCCAAGGCTACCAGAAGGATGTGTCATCCACTCCTTCCGTCACAGCCTCAGAGATCGTCTCAGAGCGGTTGAATGCCCTTCTGACATTGTAGATGCCATAGGTGGCTGGACAACCGAAGGCATAGGCCAACGCTATGGCCAAGGCTATGACCTCAACGTCAAAGCAAAGTGGATGAGGCAATTAATAATCCAAGTTTAATCATTGAACCCCGATAAAACAGTCACTTGACATCTGGTACTTGGTGCATGGCAGTTGGCGCATGGAACTCATTTGCCAAAAGGTTTTGGGTTATTTACCCATATTTGAACGTTATCAATATGTATGATAATTTTGCAATATCATGAACGGGTAAAGAAAACTTATGAAAAACCTCGATCCTATCAACTATATCTCTCCCGCCATTCACGCATCAGATGTGGATAAGATTTTTAAATCTAGCTGGCAATTACTTTGCCCCTCTTCTCGATTGACAAACCGAGGCGATTATATTGCCACTGAAATCGCGGGAAACAAAGTTTTTGCTGTTATGACTAAAGACGGAATTCGTGCATTTCGCAATGTTTGCCGCCATCGCGGTGCTCGATTATTGCCAGAAGGAACAGGGCGCTGCCAAACCATACGCTGCCCATACCATCAATGGGTCTGGCAAGACGATGGCTCTCTTTTAAATGTTCCGTGGTGGGGAGACGATCCGGATTTTAAGAAAAGTGATTGGTCTCTTGATCAAGTAGAATTATGTGAGTGGCGTGGATTTTTATTTATTTCACTATCACCAGAAAAAGCGCTTGAGGATCAATTAGGTACGCTCGCATCTGAACTACAAAATGAACCTATTGAACAGTACAAGTGGGTGCAAGAAGAAAAATTGGTATTTGATGCCAACTGGAAAATCTATACCGATAATTTTGTTGAAGGATATCATATTCCCGGTATCCATCCTAAATTTCATAGCGCAATCGAATTTGAAAAATTTGAAACTGTTGCTTTGGATGGGATGGTAAAAATGACGGCGCCACCTCGTGAAGGATTGTTCTATCGCGGCAAATGGTTATGGATGTGGCCAAATTGGACTTTATCTCTATTTGATGGGGGCATGAACACATCCCGAATTAATCCGATTAATCATCATCAAACAGAGTTGATTTATAATTTTTATTTTGAGGATATTTCTGAAAATAATGCATCTAAGCGTGCAAAGGTCATAGCTGATAACCTTGAGGTGATACGAGAGGATTTTGAAGTCTGCATTGCCGTTCAAAAAAACTATGAGAGTGGTGGGTACAGGTCAGGGCCACTTTCACCACGCCACGAAGCTGGGGTCGCATATTTTCAGCAAAAGTTGATAGAGGCTAGGGCTTGATGCCATAGGTGGCTGGACCACTAAAGGCATATGCCAACGCTATGGCAAAGGCTATGACCTCAACGTCAAAGCAAGATGGATGGAAGAAATATCCCCGCGTTAAGAGTGGTCAAACTCTGGGTCAACAGGCACTTTAATGCCATTCAAGAGGTGATTTGTTCGGCCTGCGAGAGATACGATTGAGAGAAACTCCGCATATTGTTCATCCGTCATACCTTTTGATCTAGCCGCAGCCGTATGTGAATGAATGCAATAATCACAGCTATTTGCTATCGAAACAGCCGCGTATATTAACTCCTTAGTCATAGGGTCAAGGCTACTGGGTGTAGCCATTACTGCTTTTACATCTCGCCATATTGTTTCAAGTAGTTCTGGGTTAAAAGCGAGATAGTGCCAAAGATTGTTGATGAAATCGCTACCCCGTGTGGCTCTTATATCATCAAAAACGGCTTTTACTCGGGGGTCAGTTTCGGGGTTCGTGGGACGAGATAAGGTGGACATTTTACAGCCTTTTTGAAATCCATTGGAAACAGTCACTTGGCACTCGGTCCTTGGATCTTGGTTCATGTAAAATGGCTCCCCGGGACGGAGTTCGAAGCCTATACATAGCACCATTTCAAGACTGTTTCCAGCAATATCAATATCTTAGCAGGGCCAGCGTATTGGTCAACTATCAAAACCTTACCTGCAACCTTACCTGAACCCAGGGCCAAGGATCGAGGGCCAAGTTTCAGCCATCAATGAGCCAAGTTTAGAGCATCATGGGCCAAGGTTCGGGGGCCGAGGACCTTGGAACTAAGACTTTGGACCTTGGATCGGGGTTACTTGGGGGTTTTGGGGAGGATCCAGTAAATTCATCCATGGGGCACCCCCTGAATGCAGGGGCTTGGTTCTAGAGTAAGACTGCGGGGGGATGGATGGAGGGAGATAGTGTGGAGTAAATTTATTTGAAAAAAAATGCCTATAGGGGGTCCACATTATTAGTTTTCTGGGATACAATTGGATATACGATTTGAGCAACCGTGTATGGTTTCGTGAACCTAATCAAAATCACGCAGTAGCGGTGAACGTATGCTACCGCGGCTCATTAAATGCGACGCAGATCTCATTACATATAAACCTTATTGGCTCAATTAGGGCCACGGAGATTTGCCATGGGTATTTTTAACCTTGTTACACGTTCTGACGTGTGTCGTGAATTCAATTGTCATCCTGATTCAATTAAACGCTGGATAAAGGAAGAGGGTTTTCCAGAACCTCTTCCATGTCCTGCAAGAGAGCCTGTTTTTGATGCAGATGCTGTCAATGACTGGATCAGAGGTAATTATGGACAATTTGCATTGGATGTTTTGTGGTATTTCAAAGGCAAGCATCTAGAGGAGATTGAAAATGAAATCTCCAATTAATGTAGCCATTGAAATGGCAACAGAATTTGGTTGGCGGGTATTTCCCGCCAACCCCAGCAACAAACATCCATTCATTTCAAATTGGCAACAAATGGCCTCTAATAAGCCAGAGGAGATTATTAAACTATTTACTCCTTGGCCTAGTGCAATGATTGGAGTTCCAACTGGTGCGGTCAATGGACTAACAGTTGTTGATATTGACAAAAGGGAAAACAAGGATGGATTTAAAACTGCAGAGGATCTTGGGCTTCAACGTTTATCTATCTACCCAGCGGTACTAACCCCGAGTGGAGGGTTACATTTATATATTTCAACTGGTGATGACTATTACCCATGTTCTGCAGGGCGATTAGGGTTAGGCTTAGATATTCGCTCACATGGTGGTTATGTGATTGGAGCAGGGAGCGTATCTAGTTTGGGGGAATATCAATGGCTCTGCGACAAGCAGCGAGTTATTAACAATGACTATCCTATGATCCATGAATTGAAAACTTTGCTCAAACGAACCAAAGTTCGTCGATACTCTCAAGCCAGTACTGTCGCAAAAGAGTTGTTACGTCCAATAGAGGAAGGCTCTCGGAACGTAGAACTAACAAGACGCTGCGGCTTTTTGATGAAAAAATATGAGCCTGAAGTTGTGTTAGAGATGGTCCACCACATCAACAAAACATGTTTTAGACCCCCGTTAGATAGCAGAGAGGTATTCACAGTTTTCAACTCAATAAGAAAAAGGGAGGGGGTATAATGAATATTGTTTCAGAGTTAGACAATCTTGCTAATAAAAATTTAGAAACTCCCAGAGATCTCTCTAAATACGTCGTTTCTTTTTCTGAACTTCAAGTGATGAATATTCCGCCTCGTGAGTATCTCATTGGGTCGTGGATGCCTAAAGATAGTTTTGGAATGGTATATGCTGAACGAGGTCATGGTAAGAGTTGGTTCTGTATGGCCTTATCAATTGCAATAGCTGGAGGGGCCAAACAGTTTTTAGGCTGGCCTATATCTAGCAAACAAGGTGTTCTCTATGTAGATGGTGAAATGGCACTCGCAGAGATAAAAGAGAGGTTCCAGAGCCTAGCCAAAAAACCAATTGATGGTTTGTATCTCTTGCCATCAGAGACTCTTTATAGGGATGGGGTTCCAATTTGTCTTGATGAAAGGTCAGAACAAAACGCCATCAATGATTTGTTACAGGACTTAGAGAACAAAGGGTGTCGCCCCCAGGTGATCGTGCTTGATAACTTATCAACCTTAAGAAGAGGTATAAACGAAAATGATAATAGTGAAGCCCAGTCGTTATTAGATTGGCTAATTTCACTTAGGCATCTTGGTCATACCGTCATTATTGTTCATCATGCGGGTAAAAGTGGGCAACAAAGAGGAGCATCTATAATCGAGGTGCCAATGGACTTTATCATCCATCTTAAGGAGCCTGATAAAAAGAGAGTGACAATGCCTGGTGAACAAAGGTTTGAGTTTAAGTTCACCAAATTAAGGGGTAAAAGGCCAAGACCTGACCATGGTACAATTTTACTACGTCATGACATAGAACATGGGACTGAGTTGTATTGCGAAGAAGAAAACGACTTTATTGAAAAACATCACTTAGTTCTCCGATATCTAAAAGAAAATGGGCATACACCTCAGAGAAAGATCGCTAAAGATCTTGAAATGGCTGTTGGTTCAGTTAATGAAGCAATCCAAAAATTGAGGTTGTCTGGACTACTTCAACCTGTAAAAAACAGTTATGTATTAAATCATGACGGTGAATACTTACTTCACCAAATTTGGCCAACCCGTTTTAAGTTGCCAAAGGGATTAGGGGATGTTCAGGAGGACGATTTACCGTTTTGAACAAAATTGTTCAAATGAATGTTCAAGCATCCTATTTGTCATAGCGAAAACCAATATGTCCAATGGTTATAACTATGTTCAGAAATGAACATACGATTGAACACCAGCGTTCAGTTCATCCCCTGTCTAGCCCCAATTTTCTGTGCCACTAATTTTCGATTACTCTACTAGTGTTTCAGGTACGGGCGGTCGCATATTTAGTCCATGATGTGGTCTGATGTGATTGTATTGGCGGAGCCATACATTGATTGCAGTTTGCGCTTGATGGACAGTGTGGAACCATTCTGCGTTTAGCACTTCATTGCGTAACGTGCCATTGAAGCGCTCGTTATAGCCATTTTCCCAAGGCGAGCCTGGATAGATTTGGATTGGCTCGATGCCAACCTTCCTAAGCCAAGTTTGAAGATGCTCTGCAATGAACTCGGGGCCGTTGTCCGATCTGATGAACCTTGGTTTTCCTCGCTTAAGGATCAGATCAAACAATACGTCCAGCACGTCATTGGCATTCATCTTCGGCCTGACGGCCACGCACAAAGCTTCTCGTGTGTATTCATCGATAACGGTCAGCATTTTGTAGCTGCGTCCATTTGTTAGCTTATCGTGGACAAAGTCAATCGACCAAATATGATTTGAATGCTGAGGTCTTAGCCTGATGACAGAGCTGTCTTTGTGATACAGGCGTTTTCGTTTCTTGTGACGCTGTGGAAGTTGCAACCCTTCTTCACGCCATAATCGTTCTACTCGCTTGTGGTTGACCTTCCAGCCCTCGATCTGCAGCAACTGAGTTATCTTCCGATAGCCGTAGCGGCCATACGCCTTGGCCAATCTCATCATGGCCAAGCGTAGGGCATCATCATCGTGCTGAACCGCCTTGTAGTTCAGCGTTGAACGAGCAATATCCAAGACCTTGCATGTTCGTCGCTCAGATGTGTTGAGCTTTTGTCTTGTATGAATGACGGCCTGACGTTGTTGCTCTTGCGTCAGACCTTTGGCTTTAAAAAATCCAAGCTTTCCTTCAAGATCAACTTGTCCAACTCAAGTTCCGCTACAATCTTTTTGAGCCGATCATTCTCTTTTTGCAGCGACTTCATCTCGCTGAGCTGAGACCGCCCCATGCCGCCGAATTTCTTGCGCCAGCCGTAATAGGTTTTGTCCGAAACTCCTGCCTTGCGACAAGCGCTAACAACATCCATGCCACCATGAATATGAACTTCAATCTCACGTAACAGCTTCAAAATATCTTCGTCCGTATAACGCTTCCTAGCCATAATTTCGATCCTCCGTCTCTATCAAATTATGGCACAGTTTTACGGGGCTAAGACACCCCCATTAAGGGGGGATGAACACTGAACAGCCTGAACATATAAAAGATAATTTGGTTATATCATGGCCTTTAGGAAAGGGAGGGATTCATAGAAAATCTCATCGTTACATGGCTCAAGAAACTAACTTCATAAATTATCTTTCCAATTTCTTTCTAATATACCTCCAGCAATTAATTCACGTTCTATCTGGCGAAGTTCCTTCCTGATCTCCCGACCCTGAGCAGCATTCTCACGACGCTTCTCTAACTTGTCCTTGGTGTATCTCCCGTGACGCAGGTTGGCCTCAGAGATCCGAGTGCGTCCTTCCTCGGTCCTTGGACCAGTGCTGGCACCTCCATGAACTCTGCAACGCCCATTCCTTTTGTTAGCAGGACGCTGACAAGCAGTCCCCTTTCTGGTCTTGGCACCGCATCTCTGTCCGGGCCAATCTGCCCCGAAACGCCATTCAACACCGATGGTTACATTGTCTTTTGTTAGCATTCAAAATACCCCGAATATGAGGTATTATCATACCGCATGTTTATTGGGGTCAGAAGGGTTGGATTACTTAGTGTAATATTTGGTGGGGGAATACAACCGCCGCTACTTGCACCTGGATTATGAAATGCTGAAAAGCTTTATACCATTGTGAGATATGTCTAGTTTAGTGCCAAAAACCATAGGCTGGCTTAGGTTAGTCTAAACAGGTTCTAGACGAGAAGTCCTTTACGCCGAATGGTTCCACAGCACCAAACAACCACAAACTGCAATAAATGTCTGGCTTCGCCAATACAAACAAAACTGAGGCGCAATACTAATACAACCTTCTATAACTAAAAGCCCACTCACAATTTCACCTGAAGTTGGGTCACTGTAGCAAAATGCTATTTTATTTGTATTATAATGTATACTTGGCAAGCCCAAACTATCCAGCAGGATTAATCCGCCCGCCCCATTGGCTGAGGAGACTTTTTGGATAACTCTTTAGCTGAACTTATCCTATCCGACTTTACTACCGCCAAATGTAATAGCAATACTTTGGCTATAAACTTGCCCCAGCCAGGTGTTGAACAAGCACCCATATTATTTTCAGCAAATAATCCGGCACCATATATTGGTGTATCACTCACCCCACCCAGAGGTTTAAATGGTGTACCACCATTTGACGTCTCTACCGCAAAGTTTCCTTCTTTATTACTTTCGACAGCACCGAAAGTACCTTTAGTGTGCGGTTTTTAGGACGATTAAATTGTTTATAGTTGAAATAACTATAAAAATATATGAAACAACATATTAGTTATTTTTCCCGAAAGAAAGATATGTATTTAATGTTAGAAATCGATGCTCAAAAAATATATGAAAAGGGGAAAGCCTTTATTGAACAGGAACTTTACTTTGATGCTTTAGTTGAATTTGAGAAGTTGTATGAGGTTTTTCCAGATAACCTAGACATTTTCAATGCAGTATGTATTTGCAAAATTAAAACCAGTAATCCAGAACAGGCATATGAGCTATTATATAATTCAATTAAGTCTAATAAATTTAATTCGGATTTGTTGCTGACATTCGGCAATCTCTTATTTGAAAGAGAGCAAATATCTAAAGCGTTAAACATTTTTTCTGAAGGCAACAGGATTTATCCGGAAAATATTGAATTTAATTATGGAATCGCCTTAGTTAAGGAAAAACAATATAAGTTTTCAGAAGCATTGGAAATCTATGATAATTTAATTAATATAAATAATAATGATTACAGATATTTTGCAAACAGAGGCACTATTCATCTCTCACTTCAGAATACTGAAAGATCCATTAAAGATAGCGTTACTGCAATAAAACTTAATCCGGATGATTACAAACCTTATATTACTCTCTCTCTTGCATATTCAATGAATAATGATCTGAAAAATTCACAGGATATTTTGAAAAATGCAAAAATACGATTTCCGGACAACCCTATAATAGAAGTTGAATGGATTAATCGTTGCCTTAGCAATTGTGACTGGACATTTTTAAATTATAAAAATTACATTTCATCCAAATTAGGTATTACGTCCGAAGCTATAACTCCTCTTCCCATGATTTCAATTGAAGATTGTCCGGAGGGTCAATTTAAGAGATCCTTAAATTGGGCAAAGTTAAAATTTAAATATCAAAATACATTCAAAATAGATAAATCACACAACCCGGAACAAAAACTGAAAATTGGTTTTTTCAGTTCTGACATTCGTGAACACCCTGTTATGTATTTGATAATGGGTCTATTGAGGGAGTATGATAAGACTAAAAACGAAATTTATATTTACAGTTATAAGAATGACTCAAAAAGAATTATGCAAAGAAAGGTTGCAAAACTTGTTGACCATTTCTTCGATATTGAAAGTGATCTCGATGAAGATGTTGTAGATTTAGTAAGGAGCCATGATTTAGATGTTGCCATAGATCTTAATGGATATACTGCACACTCACGATCAAACTTGTTCAAGGACAGGATTGCACCGGTTCAGATAAACTTCTTAGGTTATCCAAGCACAATGGGTGCAGATTTTATTGATTACATCATTGCCGATAAAATTATTATTCCTGATACATACAGAAAATTTTATTCTGAAAAGATTATTTATATGCCTCATTGTTTTCAGCCCAATGATAACCTGAGGGAGTTTTCTACAGACAAAACAGATAAAGCTGGGAACAGTTTACCTGAAAAAGGTTTTGTATTTTGTTGCTTCAATAATACTAATAAAATCAGCTCATCAGAATTTGATATTTGGATGAAAATATTATTGAAAGTCGATGGAAGTGTCTTGTGGCTGTTGAAATCAAATAACTTGGCAGAAGATAACTTGAAAAAAGAGGCAGAAAAACGAGGGGTAAATCCAGCCAGAATTATTTTTGCAGAAAGAGTGCCCTCCTTATCAGAACATCTGGAAAGGCTTCAACATGCTGATTTGTTTATAGATACCTTTAATTACAATGCGCATACGACAGCCAGTGATGCGTTATGGGCAGGACTTCCCATTGTAACAAAACAAGGGAAACAGTATGCAGCCAGGGTTGCTTCAAGTCTTTTAAACGCTGTCGGGTTGGCTGAACTCATTACTTTCACTGAAAAAGATTATGAGAATAAGATAATAGAATTGGCTTTAAACCCAGTAAAACTTTCTGCAGTAAAAGATAAACTTTCTTCGAATAAATTGAACCACCCTTTATTTGACACGAACCGTTATGCAAGAAACTTTGAAGATGGTTTGAGACAGGCCGTTAATGCTTATATTGAAAAAACTCAATATCAGGATATAACAGTTAAAGATTTGGTGTGACTTAGAACCTACCTTTCACCCAACCTCGTGATTTTACGTCAAAGTGTCAATACTACGGCCCATTCATAATGTTTGTGAACTTGCCTTCTTTACACTACGACATCACCCTACAACCCCGATCCGAGGTCCGAGGTCCAAAGTCTTAGTTCCAAGGTCCTCGGCCCCCGAACCTTGGCCCATGATGCTCTAAACTTGGCTCATTGATGGCTGAAACTTGTCCCTCGATCCTTGGCCCTGGGTTCAGGTAAGGTTGCAGGTAAGGTTTTGATAGTTGACCAATACGCTGGCCCTGCTAAGATATTGATATTGCTGGAAACAGTCTTGAAATGGTGCTATGTATAGGCTTCGAACTCTGTCCCGGGGAGCCATTTTCCTTACTTTCAATTTTTTGCGGGACGGTTTCGAGCCGCCTCCTTTATCAATGGCAGCGTGGCAACGCCACGCGGGGTTCTCCACCGTCCCGGGGAGCCATTTTCCTTACTTTCAATTTTTTGCGGGACGGTTTCGAGCCGGGGAAACAGATGAGGGACAGAAGAATGTTTCCCGACGCTAATCCCCAGTCACGAAAATATGCTGTTTTTTTATCCCGCGCTGATATGCATCGACGGCTTTCTCAAGCCCCTTTTCAAAATTTCTGGCATATCTTTTCGCATCGAATAAAGGGTGCGTTTTCCTGTTTGCAGCAAGTGTTTCACGGATCTTCTGCAATCTATCTTTATCCTTGGCAAGATTAAGAATGAGGTCTTCATATTCCTTGGATGATTTTGTCACCAACTGATCAAGCCCCAACGCATAAAGAAGGCTTGACGCAACACGGGCGGCAAATTGCTCCCCTGGTCTTGTAACCAGCGGGACACCTGCCCATAACGCATCGCTCGCGGTGGAATGGGCATTGTAGTTAAAGCAGTCGAGAAAAAGATCAGCATGCTGGAGGCGCGCCAAGTGATCACGCATCTCCGGGATTCTGCCGGCAAAGATGAGCCGGTCCCCATTAACTTCCCTGTTTTCCGCTTCTCTTCTGAGGTTGTTGACCGTCCGCTCATGCCCATCGGGTAGCCAGAGCACACTTCCGGGTATCTTTTTCATCACCCGCATCCAGATATCGAATTCCTCGGGGCTGATTTTGTAACTGCTGTTAAAACAACAGAAGACAAAACTATCTTCCGGCAGGCCATGATAGGATTTTGTTTTCGGATCAGCGGCAATTTCACGCAAATTATCCGATGGGAAAAACGTATCGGGCATATGGATGATATGTTCGGAGTAGAATTTCTCCTGGCCGTCGCCGATGACATGGCGGTCTGCAATCATGTAATCAATATACCCTGCTCCCAGTGTTCCCGGGTATCCAAGATAGTTTATCTGGACGGGGGCGAGGCGCTGAGCAAAAAGGCCGATTTTTGCGTCTTTCGTATACCCCATCATATCTATCGCAATATCGAGTTGCTGGTTCCGGGCGACAATAATTATCTCATTTTCTGGCAATTCATGAAGATCATGAAAAACATCAACATCCTTTGCGGCCTCTTCGCGGATATCACTGTTATCAGGCAAACCAAAGCTGAAAAGATGAACTTCAAGTGTTGAACGGTCGTATTCCCGGAACAACCCAGATGTCATATGCAGCACCGGATGATCTTTGATATCCGCGCTGAAAAACCCGACGCGTATCTTCTTGCCGGCAGATGATTGGGGAGCCCTCGTTAACGGCAGGGTTTTGGGTTTAATAGTTTCAGCATAGGATTTTGACCGATCCATTTGTCGTTCGGGATGATCTTCCATTGAAAGCAGCATGTGTGTAGGTATCGGAGATGATTTAACATCAATTACCGCCAATAATTGTTGATCACTTTCGAAATCCGCCCATTCGCACATTTTCCTGTTAAGAGACATCATACCAATTCGGGATTTATGGTAATCAGGATTTATCTTGAGCGATTTCTGAAATGAAGAGAGAGCCTGTTCAAATTTATCCTGCCCCTCGAGTGTTTCGCCAAGGTTGTAATAGGCTTCATAATTGTCCTTATTTGCATGAATAGCTTTAATGTAGAATTGAACCGCCTGATCAAGTTCCTTCTTTTCCTTATAAAAATTGCCAAGATTGTTGAAGGCGAAATAATAGGTCGGGTCAACGGCAATGGATTTTTCAAGATATTTGATGGATTGCTGAAAAAAGCCCTGTTCATTCAGAATAATTGCAAGATTGTTCAGCGCTTCCGGATAGGCAGGCTGGATGTTGATTGCGGCTTTGTAATCATCAATCGCCAGATCAGACCTGCCTGTTTCCTTATGGCATTTAGCTCTGTTGAAATAACTTCCCGCATTTTGCGGATTGATCTCAAGGGCTTTTGTGAACTGGAGGATTGCTTGTGAAATATCACCCAAGTGATAAAAAGCGACACCTTTCCGGCTATGGGCTTCAGCAAGATTTTTATTTAATCTCAATGCTTTATCAAATATCTCAATGGCCTGATCGTGTTTCTCTTGCCTGATGAGGCACTTCCCCAAATTCATGTAGGCATCAAGAAAACCCGGGCTTTTCCTGATGGAGTCGGCATAGGCTGCTTCGGCCTGTTCAAGTTTACCGCAGCTCAGGAGTACATTGCCAAGATTGTAGAAGGCTTGCGCATAATCTGGCTTCAGAAGAATTACGCGGTTAAATGCCTTTTCCGCGATATCAAACCTTTTAAGTTGCGCTGCTGTTAATCCGAGTATCTCAAAAACAGGATGAATATTTGAATGCTTCCTGCTTAAGGAAAGCGCTAGATCAAATGCCTGAACTGTTTTTCCTTGTTGAAAAAGAAGAATTAATTCCTGAATTTTTTTTTCATTTTTTTTCATTTGTTGAAGTATTTCGATGATGAAAACGTGGTTTGTCAGAAATGTTGCATTTTGTTTAATTATCACTCCCTTTATAAGTTAAATGTAACTTTATTTATTGGTGATTGTCGATATTTGAGCGAAGTACATATGCGGACTTCAAGCACACATAAACTAGAATAATAATTTTTGGGGCTGTACCAGATAACTAGTACAAGTTATAGGTATAGTGATGAGAAAGAGCAGATTAAGCCGATTGAAGCAGACTAAATTGATGGAGCATTATGTTGCGGGAACGACGGCGAGATGTGCCGCTGATTTGGTGGGTGTAAACTTCAAAACAGCAGCATATTACTTTCATCGTCTGCGGGAAATCATCGCCCTTGAGACGCAAAATAACGATGTGCTTTCAGGTGAATTTGAGGTGGATGAGAGTTACTTTGGAGGCACACGTAAAGGCAAACGCGGGCGAGGTTCTGCGGGCAAAGTTCCTGTGTTTGGTATCCTCAAACGTGGCGGTAAGGTTTACACACAGATCATTCCAGATGCGTCAGGTCAAACGCTTATACCTATCATAGAAGATCGTATTATGCCTGATAGCATCGTATATTCAGATTGCTGGCGTGGATACAATGTCCTTGATGTATCTGAATTTAAGCATTACCGCATTAATCATTCAGTATTGTTTGCAGATAAGAAAAACCACATTAACGGCATTGAGAACTTCTGGAACCAGGCGAAACGGCATATGCGTAAATTTAACGGTATTCCTGCCAAGCATTTTCCGCTATTTTTAAAGGAGTGCGAGTGGCGATTCAACAACCCATCACCACAGACGCAATTAAAACAAGTCAAACAATGGGTTAACAAACATATGGGCTAGTTATCTGGTACAGCCCCTTAAACAATTCTCTAAATCCTAATGCTGTTATGGCCTTTATTGAAAGGTTTAGAGATAACTATGTATCTCTAGACCTTATCAGAGTTGGGGGTAAAGGAGATGGTGGTTATTTAATTCCAGATGTTAGAAATGATATAAGCCATTGTTTCAGCCCAGGTGTATCTGACACCGCTAATTTTGAAGACGAATTAAGCAAAACTAATCGAATAAAATCTTTCATGGCCGATGCAAGCGTAGATAATTCGCCCCTATCTAACGACGATTTTAATTTTATAAAAAAATATTTAGGTAACAGGTCAAATGGTGATTTCATTACACTCAAAGATTGGATGAATGATAGTCTTAATGGTGATGAAAATGGATTGCTTCTTCAAATGGATATTGAGGGAGGAGAGTATGATGTCCTAATTTACGAGTCAGCTGAAACACTTTCTAGATTTAGCGTAATGGTTATCGAATTTCATTCTTGGCAATTAATTTTTCAGCATCATTTTCTAAAAATGATAAGCAGTATATTTGAAAAGATATTTGAAAACTTTGTCATTTGCCATGTTCATCCAAATAATTGTTGTGGAATTGCTGAATATGAAAAAATAGAAGTTCCGAGGGTTCTGGAAATCACATTTATTAGAAAAGATTTGATAGATAAATTCATCTCCTCCAAGAAAATTAATCTTCCACATACATTAGATCAGAAAAATGTAAAACAAAACGCAGATATATTTATGCCTGTAATCTGGTGGAAGAAAGATTGATAATCTTAATTCATTTAAAAAATAAGTTTAAATTTAAGGTGCTTTTTATACACATTCCAAATACGTTTTTCATGCAAATCACTAAAGTATCATTTTGCTAAAAATATGTAATATTACTCCATCCATTTCCTTAACTCACAAAATACACCATTTCTTTATTTTGAGCATATTAATCAGAATAACTGCCCCTTAGGTACTCAGGCTGAAGATCTAAGTTCTTGATAATCACGGGTAGTGGCGGATATCCGTGCCCAGGAGGGTGACCGCGGTATCCGGGGCGGCGGCGAAACCAAGAAAAGACGAGAACGGCGTCGGGCCCGATGGCCGCATGGAAAAACTGATGGTGCCGCCCTTGTGCAGGAAATCTTCAATCGCCGGAGCAAAGAGCGTGTAGCTTCTGGGGGCGTAAAGACCTGCTGTCATGGCCAGTTGTTCCATGATTTCGGCCACCGCTTCATCTCGGCCTGATCCGGATTGCTCCCGGTAGGATGAAAACGCCAGCGGCAGAAAGCCTGTATCGGTGATCGTAATTTCTGCTTTGTTGAAAAGCCCGCCTGAAAGAATGAGTGCGCCCATCTGTTCGGATGAAGACATGTCAGGCGAACGCAGAACGGCATCAAGCATCTGTAGCGTCGAGTTCAGAAACCCGATATCGATCATCAGCCTTGCCGTGCCAAGACCTTCGATGGTGATATCGGTGTCGGTCAGGGTGTTGACCCGGTCTGCCATCTGGTCAAAGGCGGATTCCATGCGGGCATCGATTACCAGACGCTCAAGGCCGAGATCAGCCAGTTCACGGGCAAATTCCGAACTCGCGCTGGCCGGGGAGATGACAAGCTGATCAATCACCAGCGTGCCTTCCTGCAAGGGCAGGTTTTCAAGCACCCCGAGCGGCACCTGAAGCGTGGAAAGATCAAGCCTGTTCACGGTCACGATCCCCTCATCCTGAAAATCCATGAAAAGACCTTCAAGAAGGACATCCCCGAAAAGAAGAATGTCGTCTTCAAAGGTTTCGCCATTGATGATCTTTGCTATATTCGGTGACGTGCCGCGCAATTCGAGGCCGGACCAGTCCATGCTGGACAGGGCGATAATCCCATCGGTATTCTCAAAGGTAAAATTCTGCACTTCGAATGTATCGATGCGGAGACGCTCCGGATACTCGAGCGGCGTTGTCCTGATATGGAGATAATCGGCATAGGCGATATCTCCGGTATTGAGATGAAAGACCACGTCCCTGATCTTGCCATTGAAGGTTTCGGGATCCATATAGCCGGATTTGTATTCGATCTCACCTCCCCGGTAGGTGAGACTGCCCGCATGGGCAATGGAAGATAAAAGCATGCATCCGAGAACAACGAGAATATGAAGGGCTTTAATCACGGGGGCAATCTCCAGTTTTCCGGATTTCCATTGTTTCAACATATTGCCTTTATGTCCAGCCATGGATAAGTTGTGGTCATTATGGAGGGCATATGATGGCTAAACCTGTATTTCAGTGGGATGATCCCTTTCTTCTTGACCAGCAACTCAGCGACGAGGAGCGGATGGTGCGGGACAGCGCCCGCCGCTTCGCGGAAGATGTGCTTCTGCCGCGGGTGATCGAGGATTATCGCGAAGAGGGATTTGACCGTTCCATCATGCTGAAAATGGGTGAAATGGGCCTGCTGGGGCCAACCATTCCGGCAGAATATGGCGGCGGCGGCATGAACCATATCTGCTATGGGCTGGCTGCACGGGAAATCGAGCGAATCGACAGCGGTTACCGTTCCGCCATGAGCGTTCAGTCATCGCTTGTCATGCACCCGATCAACGCGTTCGGCACCGAAGAGCAGAAGCAACGCCTGCTGCCAGCACTTGCCACGGGTGAGAAGATCGGTTGCTTCGGCCTCACCGAACCGGATTACGGCTCAGATGCCGCATCGCTCATCACCAGGGCGGAAGAGGTTGACGGCGGATATGCGCTTACCGGCTCAAAAATGTGGATCTCCAACGCGCCGATTGCTGATATCGCGATTATCTGGGCCAAGCTTGATGGCGTGATCCGGGGGTTCATCGTTGAACGCGACAAGGCTGGTGACGGGTTCACCACCCCGATGATCAAGGGAAAACTCTCGCTGCGCGCCTCCATGACCGGTTCGATCATGATGGACGGGGCTTTTGTTCCGGCGGAAAACATTCTGCCCGGGGTCGAAGGAATCAAGGGCCCGTTCTCCTGCCTTAACAAGGCACGATACGGCATTTCATGGGGGGTCCTGGGGGCCGCTGAATTCTGCTGGCATGCCGCGCGTCAATATACGCTTGATCGCAAACAGTTCGGCCGTCCGCTTGCGGCAAACCAGCTCATCCAGCTGAAACTGGCCAATATGCTGACGGAAATCACCATTGCGTTGCAATCCTGTCTTCGTGTCGGGCAGATGCTCGATGAAGGCACCTGCCCGGTGGAAAACATTTCCATCGTCAAGCGAAATTCCTGCGGCAAGGCCCTCGATATCGCCCGCATGGCAAGGGATATGCATGGCGGCAACGGCATTTCGGAGGAATATCACGTCATGCGCCACGCCGCCAATCTTGAAACGGTGAACACCTATGAAGGTACCCATGATGTGCATGCGCTCATCATCGGCCGCGCCCAGACCGGGCTTCAGGCGTTCATGTAGGGGAAAATTCGGCAAAGATGCCGGCCCGTATCAGGTGTTGAAGCCGAGTTCACGGGGCCGCAGGAGCGACAGCATCTGGCCGGTATCGTATTCAAGATCCCTGAAGGTTTCGGGTTCAAATACAAGATCGGCCAGGGCGGCGGTGGGAAAATCGGACACCGATTTGGACGCCCTGTTGCCATCTTCGGCCATCAGAAGATGGGCAAGAACGAAAAGCCCCGGATTATGCCCGATCACCATCGCAACCCGGGCATCGGCGGCGCGGGTGGTAATCACCTCAAAAAGCGTGTCGCCATCGGCAAGATATAGCCGGTCATCCTGAATGACTTCAGGCCCGGGGCCGAAAACACCCATCACTTCATCGGCTGTCTGGGATGTCCGCACGGCAGGAGAGACGAGAATGACTTCAGGGAGCGGCATATGCTGCTGCATCAGTTCCGCCATCTGGATGGAGTTGCGTACCCCGCGTGAAACAAGCCGGCGGTCACGATCATGACCACTTGGGGATGTGTATTCAGTCTTGCCATGGCGAAAAATGAATAATCGCGCCATTCCAGCCTCCCTCACCCGAGTATCTTGCCCCATGACGGCCGATCAAAAAAGAGTTTTCATCAAAAATACCCGTTTGGAGTAAATTTTTCCCTGTGGTGAGGTCAGGGTTTGTCACGACACGCAATCTGTTCTAAAACACCTCAACACATTGATGGAGCATCGCATATGGCCAAGATATATCCCGGGTTTCTGGAAAGCATCGGCGACACCCCGCTGATCCAGCTGAGAGGTGCAAGCAAGGCGACCGGCTGCATGATCTACGGCAAGGCCGAGTTCATGAACCCAGGCGGATCGGTGAAAGACCGCGCCGCCCGCGGCATCATTGAGCGAGCCGAAGAAAGCGGTGAGCTGAAACCGGGCGGGATGATTGTCGAAGGCACGGCCGGAAATACCGGCATCAGCCTTGCCATGTGCGGCAATGCGCGGGGATATACATCCGTCATTGTCATGCCCGAAACCCAGAGCCAGGAAAAAAAGGACGCCTTGCGCCTGCTCGGGGTCGATCTTCGCCTCGTGCCAGCGGTTCCCTACAAGAATCCGGATAATTACGTCCGCTATTCCGAACGACTTGCCAATGAGCTGGCAGCGCAGCATGAAGGCGGCGTCATCTGGGCCAACCAGTTCGACAATATCGCCAACCAGCATGGTCATTATACTTCAACCGGACCGGAAATCTGGGAGCAGACCGGCGGCAGGATCGACGGGTTCACCTGTTCGGTCGGCTCCGGCGGCACGATTGCCGGTATCGGCCGCTACTTGAAGGAGCAAAACCCCGATATCACCATCGCGCTCAGTGATCCGGAAGGCTCGGCGCTCTTCAATCACTATGCCCATGGCGAGCTCAAGGCCGAAGGAAACTCGGTCAGTGAAGGGATCGGTCAGGGGCGCATCACCGGCAATCTCGCCATGGCGCCGATTGATACCCAATATCGCATAAGCGATCTTGAAGCCCTGCCGCTTATCCATGATTTGCTGATCCATGAAGGCCTGTTGCTTGGCGGCTCCAGTGCCATCAACGTCGCGGGGGCTATCCGGCTTGCGAGGGATCTCGGGCCCGGCCATACGATTGTCACCATTCTCTGCGACAGCGGCCAGCGGTATCAGTCGAAAATCTGGAATCCCGAATTCCTCCGGGAAAAAAGCCTTCCCATCCCCACCTGGCTGGAGTGATCACGATGAGCCCTCTTATTTCAGCACATGATGCGATCAAGCTTTTGGGTCAGGACGGCGTTGTCTTTCTTGATGCAAGCTATCATCTGCCCAATTCGGGCCGTGATCCGGAGGCCGAGTATCTCGAACGCCGCATCCCCGGCGCGATACGCTTTGATATCAACACGATCGCCGATCCCACCGCCGAGCTGCCCCATACGATGCCGACGGCGCCGGTATTCCAGCGTCATATGCGCGCACTCGGTCTCCGCAATGAAGATACCATCATTGTCTATGATGATTCGCCTTTCTATTCCTCGGCCCGGGCCTGGTACATGCTCCGGTATTTCGGCCATGGGGATGTGCGGGTGCTGAATGGCGGCCTCACCGCCTGGATGAAAGCGGGCGGCGCGACCGAGCATGGATCGCAAATCCCATCGCTTATGGCCAGCCAGTTTACCTGCGATGAGCCCAGAGGCAATGACGGCGTGATGATGCTCGGGGCGATGCGGCGACTTGTTGACGTGCCGGCGGCTCAACGCAAGCGGCAGGTTGTCGATGCCCGTTCGCGCGGCCGTTTTGCCGGTACCGAAGACGAACCACGGCCCGGGCTTGCTTCCGGCCACATGCCCGGGGCGATCAACATCCCCATCGGCAGCCTCATCGACCGTGACACCGGGCTGATCAAGGATCTTCCCGAACTTGAAGAGATTTTCAGCATTCTTGATAAAGACACACCTGTCGTGACCACCTGCGGTTCAGGGGTGACGGCCTGCGGGCTGGCGCTGGGGCTGGCCATGATCGGGCGTGAGGACGTGGCGATCTATGACGGCTCCTGGAGCGAATGGGGAAGCCGCCCGGATTGCCCGGTTGAGCAGTAAGCCGAAACTGCCGCAGATTCAGTGATTGAGGATTTGGCTGAGGAACAGCTGGGTCCGGTCACTCTGCGGGTTGTTGAAGAATTCCTCGGGCTCGTTCTGCTCAATGATCTGGCCTTCATCCATGAAAATCACCCGGTTGGCGACCTTGCGGGCAAAGCCCATTTCATGGGTCACGCAGATCATCGTCATGCCATCCTCGGCAAGCGAGACCATCGTATCGAGCACTTCCTTGATCATTTCCGGATCAAGGGCTGACGTCGGCTCATCAAAGAGCATGAGTTGAGGCTGCATGCACAGGGCGCGGGCAATCGCCACGCGCTGCTGCTGGCCACCGGAAAGCTGGCCCGGATATTTGAACGCCTGTTCCGGTATCTTGACCCGCTCAAGGAAGGTCATGGCAATGTCTTCGGCCTCTTTCTTGGGCATCTTGCGCACCCAGATCGGTGCCAGGGTGCAGTTTTCCATGATGGTCAGATGGGGAAAGAGATTGAAATGCTGAAAGACCATCCCGACTTCACGGCGGATTTCCTCAATGTTCTTGAGGTCTCTGTTCAGCTCAATCCCGTGGACATGGATATCGCCCTGCTGATGTTCCTCAAGCCGGTTGAGACACCGGATCAGCGTGGATTTGCCTGAACCGGAGGGCCCGCAGACAACAATCCGCTCCCCCTTCTGAACTTCGAGATTGATGTCGCGCAGCACATGAAAATGACCAAACCACTTGTTGACCCCCTTCATGGAAACGACGATCTCATCGCTTACCGTCATTCTTGAGCGATCTATGGCTGATTGTTCACCTTTGGACATGAGAAGCTCCCTTGGCTCAACCTAGTGCCTGCGGCTGCGGCTAAGCTTGTTTTCCATAAAGATTGAATACCGCGACATGCCAAAACAGAAGACAAAGAAAATCGCGGCAATGAACAGATACATGCTGTGGCTCTGCACCGGCGAGGCCCAGGCGGCATCGGCCAGCGCCGACTGCCCTGCCCCGAGCAGATCGAAAAGACCGATGATGCTCACCAGTGTTGTATCCTTGAAAAGACCGATGAAGGTGTTGACAATACCCGGGATGACATGGGTCAGCGCCTGCGGCAGGATCACCAGCCGCATCGACTGCCAGTAGGTGAGCCCCACCGCCGATGAGCCTTCGAACTGCCCCTTGTCGATAGCCTGAAGGCCGCCGCGCACCACCTCGGCCATATAGGCCGCCGAGAACAGCATCACCCCGACAAGCGCCCGCAGAAGATTGTCAAAATTCACCCCTTCCGGCAGGAACAGCGGCAACATCACCGACGCCATGAACAACACCGTGATAAGCGGCACACCGCGCCAGAATTCGATAAAGACCGTACAGATGATCCGCGCCGCCGGCATGGTGGACCGGCGCCCGAGGGCAAGAAGAATCCCGAGAGGCAGCGAGGCCACAATACCGGTGATCGCCACCACCAGCGTGATCATCAACCCGCCCCAGTCATTGGTGTCGATACGGTCAAGCCCGTAGCCTTCGGCGAAAAGGGCAAAGATGAGGGCAAAACCGATCACGAACCAGCCGGAAAGCTCGATCTTTCTGGCGTGATCTTCAATCCGGCGATCAAGCCTGCCCATGGCGCCAAGACGCGCCACCGTCATCAGCCCCAGCCCGATCAGGATCAGGGCCATCAGGGTGGTGGGGGTCGGGCTCAAAATACCGCCGAGAGTCAGGATGCTGAGCGTCGCGGATGAGGGATCAAGCTTGCCGTAAAGCAGGATGATCGCCAGCACCGGATAGACCGTCAGCAGGAAAATCCCAACATAGCGGCGGAATGGCAGAGGTTCGATCAGAAGCCAGGCCAGCGCAACAAGACCGATGATACCTGTGAGGTTGACGCGCCAGAGCTGGTCGATATCGTAGGGGCCGTACATCAGGAACTTGAACTTCGCCTTGACGAACGGCCAGCATGCGCCATGCCAGCCCGAGGGCAGCTCCCCGCCCTGATCCACGGTCCAGCAGGCTTCGCGTTTCAGCCCGTCCGGATCTGTCCACACCGCCGAAATGAAGGCAAAGTCAACAAGACTGATAATCTGCGTGATACCCACATAGCCTATGAGCAGCGTGAAAAACGCCATAAGCAGAGATTTGATCGCCGCAACCGGAGATGAGAAATCCGTCATGCTGGCGAGAATATTCCTGTGCAGCCAGCCGAGCGCACCTGTCTGCGATGCCGGCGGCGGTAAAAGCGGTGCAGCCTCGGTACGGACAAAGGCAATGGAGGATGTCGTTTTTTTCCTGGCCATCCTATCTCTCCACCAGTTTGACGCGAGCATTGAACCAGTTCATGAAAATCGAGGTCAGGATGGAGAAGGTCAGATAGACGCTCATCATCATGAAGATCATCTCAATTTCCTTGCCAACCTGGTTGAGCGCGGTTCCGGCAAAGACCGAAACAAGTTCAGGATAGGCAATGGCAATGGCCAGCGATGAGTTTTTGGTCAAATTAAGATATTGCGAGGTCAGCGGCGGAATGATCACCCGCATCGCCTGCGGGATAATCACCAGACGCAGGATCGGGTTCGGCTTCAGCCCCAGCGCCAGCGACGCTTCGGTCTGGCCCTTGTTGACCGCCATGATCCCGGCCCGCACAATCTCAGCAATAAAGGCGGCGGTGTAAAGCGAAAGCGAAAGCCAGACGGCCAGCATTTCAGGCACCAGCACCATGCCGGCACCTTTCTGGAAACCGCGTTTGAGAATTGGTCCGGTTTCCTTGAATTCAGGATATTCAACCACCAGCGGGCTGCCGGAGACAAGAAACACGATCAGCGGCAGGCCGATCAAAAGGCCAAGCCCGGCCCAGAAAGCCGGAAAGATCCGGCCGGTTTCCTGCTGACGTTTCGTCGCCCAGCGATTCATGAAAAAGGTGATCACCACGGCGATGGCAAAAGCCCACATGGTGAGGGAAAACCCATCCTGGGGAATGGCCGATGGCAGGTAGAGGCCGACAATGTTGATGCCGATCACATCGGGAATGATATCAACCTTGCCGCGGGCGTTGGGCAAGGAGCGAAGAACCGCGAAATACCAGAAGAACAGCTGCACCAGCAGAGGAATATTGCGGGTGAGTTCGATATAGACCGTCGAAAAGGCGCGGAAAACAAAATTCTGCGAAAGACGCATGATGCCAAAGGTGAAGCCCAGAATGGTGGCAAAAATAATCCCGAGGAAAGCCACAAGGAATGTATTGGCAATACCGATGAAATAGACATCCAGATAGGTTGACGTGCCAACCTCGTAATCAAAAAGCCAGGTGCCCAATGTATCGGAAATGGCGAAGCCCGCGGTCTGGGTCAGGAAGCCGAACCCCACCGACTTGTTCTGCGCCTGCAGGTTCACGGCCGTATTATCCACGATCCACCAGAACCCGAAAACAAGCGAAAGAATAAGGAGAACTTGGAAGATAATGCTTCGGGTCCGTGTATCGTAAAGATACTTCAGCAAAAGCGATTTATCTGAGTTCATTTTTCAAAATCCATGTGTTGGATTGTCTTAATTAAAATACCGCCTGGCAATATTGCCAGGCGGTACGTTCAGTGATGCGCGTGATTAGCGAATCGGCGGGGCATACATGATGCCGCCCTTGGTCCACAGGGCATTGACGCCACGGGCAAGCTTGAGCGGGGTGTTCTCACCCACGTGCTTCTCATAGCTTTCGCCGTAGTTGCCAACCTGCTTGATGATGTTATAGGCCCAGTCATTGGACAGACCCAGTTCTTCACCAAAGTTGCCTTCCTTGCCAACAAGACGAGCAACACCAGGTGTTACCTTGTTGTACTGGGTGGCGTTAACATTAGCAGAGGTAATACCCATTTCTTCTGCGTTGATCATGGCATTGAGCGACCAACGCACAATGTTGAACCACTGATCATCACCCTGACGAACAACCGGGCCAAGAGGTTCTTTGGAAATGATTTCCGGCAGAACGACATGGGCATCCGGGTTGGTCAGTTTGCCACGCTGGGCGGCAAGACCGGAACGGTCGGTGGTGTAGACATCGCAGCGTCCCGCATCATAAGCGGCAACAACTTCGTCAGCCTTTTCAAAGGCAACAAGGTTGAAGCTCATGTTATTGGCGCGGAAATAATCCGTGATGTTCAGCTCGGTGGTGGTGCCGGTGTTGGTGCAGATGTTGGCGCCGTCCAGTTCAAGGGCGGAAGTCGCACCAAGAGCGGTTGGAACCATCATGCCCTGACCGTCGTAGTAGTTAACGCCGGCGAAGTTCAGGCCCAGCTGGGTGTCACGTGTCATGGTCCAGGTGGTGTTCCGGGACAGGATATCGACTTCGCCCGAGCTCAGCGCGGTGAAACGCTGCTTTGCGGAAAGCGGCGAGTACTTGACCTTGCTGGCATCACCGAAGACAGCGGCAGCAACAGCGCGGCAAAGATCAACATCAAGACCGGTCCAGTTGCCGGAATCGTCCGCATTGGAGAAACCAGGCAGACCCTGGCTCACCCCACACTGGACGAAACCTTTCGCCTTCACTTGTGCGAGTGTGCTATCACCATGGCTGCCAGCCATGGCATTGGATGCAAGCATAAGACCTGCAACGCCGACAATAGCGGTTGTCAGTTTTTTCATAATATCTTCCCTAGTTTGTTTTGTCTGGGTCAAATGACCCTGTAGGGCGCAGAATAATCTGATTTACGCGTGATTGACAATAAATTTTTGACTAAAATCATTAGTTTGGAGTAGTTCTTAGGTACTGTTTTTAGCTTAAATGTTTTTAATTACACGAAAAAAAACAACCGAGGGCATGATGAAAGACACCCAAGCAAAAAAAGCCACCTATGCTGTTCACGCCGGCATGAAGCCACATGAAAACCACGGAATCCCCAATGTTCCCGTGTATCATACGTCCACTATAATGAAAGCAACACTGGACGATTACCGCCAGCGCCGCGGCAAATACGATTATGGCCGCCTCGGCACCCCCACTTCCGACGCGGTTGAGTCATCGGTTGCGGGATTATACGGCAGTGACGATGCGGTTGCGGTGCCTTCCGGGCTTGCGGCGATCACCACCGGTGTTCTGGCCGTGGTCAAGAGCGGTGAGCGCGTGCTTTTCCCTGATAGTCTTTATGGCTCGGGGCGACGTTTTGCCGAAGTCGTGCTGCCGCAGATCGGCGTCGAACCTCACTTTTATGATCCGCTTGCCGATGTCAGCGCCATTGCCGCGATGATAACCGATAATACCAGCCTGCTTTATATCGAAACCCCGGGAAGCCTTACGTTCGAGATGCAGGACACCACCGCCCTGGTGGCGCTGGCAAAGCAGCACGGGCTCCTTACCGCTTGCGACAATACCTGGGGAACACCATTTTATTTTAATGCGGTAGGTCATGGAATTGATGTGATAATTGAGGCTGGAACAAAATATATCAGTGGCCATTCCGATGTCAGTATCGGGTTTGTGGCCTCATCGGGGGAAACGGCGCGGCGCATCCGGCAATATACGGTAAATATCGGTCTTTGCGTGGCGCCTGATGATCATTATCTGGCCTTGAGGGGAATGCGGACGATGGCGCTCAGGCTCCGGCAGTCCGAAGCAAACGGGCTGGCACTGGCCAGATGGATTGAACAGCAGCCCGAAGTCACCGCGATGCTCCATCCGGGGCTTGAAAGCCACCCCCAGCATGGCTGGTGGAAACGTGATTTTACCGGCGCGAGCGGCCTTTTCGGCTTCGTGCTCGACAAGGATATTCCCGATGCGGCGGTGGATGTGATGGCCAATGATCTGTGCTTTTTTGGCATCGGCGCTTCCTGGGGCGGGCATGAAAGCCTGATCAGCGAAGGTCATCTGAAGCGTTCGGTCACGTCCCTGCCCGATGGTCGGCTGATGCGGATCTATGCGGGGCTTGAGGATACGGATGATCTGCTGGCGGATCTGGCCGCCGGATTCGAGCGGATGCGGAAAGCAAGATAGACGGCGGCGGCATTTTCAGGTGCCTGGCATGATATCTCCCTGACTTGATTGACAGGGATTGAGGCTATACTCTCTACCCGGAGCTGCCAATGGCTCCGGTTTCAATCGCTTCTTCCTTCGTGAGTTCATCCATGAGTAAAAATCAGTATAACATTGCGGTGATACCCGGTGACGGGATCGGCAATGAAGTGGTTCCCGCGGCGCTCAAAGTGCTGGATGCCGCCTGCGAGCGGTTCGGGGTCAATCTCAATTACACCCATCATGAGTTTGCGTCCTGTGCCTATTACGAGGAACACGGCCAGATGATGCCCGATGACTGGAAGGAACAGATCAGCGGGGATGACGCCATTTTCTTCGGGGCCGTGGGCTGGCCTGAAACCGTTCCGGACCATATTTCGCTATGGGGATCGCTGATCAAGTTCCGGCGTGAATTCGATCAATATGTCAATCTGCGGCCGGTGCGCCTTCTGCCCGGGGTGCCCTCCCCCCTTGCCGGACGCAAGCCCGGGGATATCGATTTCTATATCGTGCGGGAAAATACCGAAGGCGAATATTCCTCCATCGGGGGGCGCATGTTCCCGGATACCGAACGCGAGGTTGTCATTCAGGAAACCGTCATGTCGCGCCATGGCGTGGACCGGGTGGTCAAATTCGCCTTTGATCTTGCCCGATCACGGCCGCGAAAACACCTGACATCGGCCACCAAATCGAACGGGATTTCCATCACCATGCCGTATTGGGATGAACGGGTGGAAGCCATGGCCGAACATTATTTCGATGTCACCTGGGACAAATATCATATCGATATCCTGACCGCCAATTTCGTGCTTCATCCGGACTGGTTCGATGTCGTTGTCGCCTCAAATCTATTTGGTGATATTCTGTCCGATCTCGGCCCGGCCTGTACCGGGACCATCGGCGTTGCGCCTTCGGGCAATATCAACCCCGAAAAGACATTCCCGTCGCTTTTCGAGCCTGTTCATGGATCGGCGCCGGATATCACCGGCAAGGGTATCGCCAACCCCACCGGCCAGATCTGGGCCGGGGCCATGATGCTTGAACATCTCGGCCATGCCGATGCCGCCAAGGCCATTGTCGAGGCC
Source organism: Alphaproteobacteria bacterium LSUCC0684 (assembly GCA_041228335.1). Lineage (NCBI taxonomy): Bacteria > Pseudomonadati > Pseudomonadota > Alphaproteobacteria > Alphaproteobacteria bacterium LSUCC0684. The sequence goes on from CP166130.1 coordinate 1,259,442, forward strand.
ATCGAAGTCACCCTGGCTGACCCGAAATACCGGACCGGTGATCTCGGCGGCGAGGCCGATACCCTCACCGCTGCCGCCGCCATCGCCGAACACGTCGCCCGAAACTAGGAGAATTTCAATGGATTATCGCCAGCTTGGCCGGACCGATCTCAAGGTATCGTCGCTCTCACTCGGCAGCATGACCTGGGGCACCCAGAACACCGAAGCCGAAGGTCATGCCCAGATCGACATGGCCCTTGACCATGGCATCAATTTTATCGACACCGCCGAAATGTATCCGACAACGCCGATGTCAAAGGAAACCCAGGGCGAGACCGAACGCATCATCGGCACCTGGATTGCCGGCTCCGGCAAAAGAGACAAGATCGTGCTGGCAACCAAGATCACCGGCGAAGGCAACATGAATGTCCGTGACGGCGCACCGATCACCCGGGAAACCCTTGAACAGGCGCTCGCCTCCTCCCTCCGGTCGCTGCAAACAGATTATATCGATCTTTACCAGTTGCACTGGCCGAACCGCGGCTCCTACATGTTCCGGCAGAACTGGACCTTTGATCCCTCCGCTCAGGACAGCGAGGCCGTTGCCGCCAATATGATCGAGGTGCTGGAAACCCTCGACAAGTTTGTCAAAGAGGGGAAAGTTCGCCATGTGGGGCTTTCCAATGAAAGCGCCTGGGGGACGATGCGCTGGCTGCAGATCGCCGAAGCGCATGGATACCCGCGCATGCAATCAATACAGAACGAATACAGCCTCCTGTGCCGTCTATACGATACCGATATGGCGGAGCTCAGCCATCATGAAGATGTCGGCCTGCTGGCCTTCTCGCCGCTTGCGGCCGGGCTTCTCACCGGCAAGTACAGCGGGGGAGATACGCCGGCCGGATCACGCCGGAGCATCAATGACAGCCTCGGCGGACGGATCAATCCCCGCATCTGGCCTGCCATCGATTCCTATCTTGCCATCGCCGATAAACACGGCCTTGACCCGGTGCATATGGCGCTTGCCTGGTGCCAGCAGCGGCCTTTCATGACCTCGGCAATTTTCGGGGCAACAAGCCTTGAGCAGCTGGAGCGCATTATCAAGGGCAAGGATCTGGTGCTGGGCGAAGACGTGATGGGCGCGATCAACGACGCGCACCGCGCCCACCCGCTGCCATATTAAGCGGCACTAAATCAGGCTCAAAAAACGCCTCGGGAAAGGGCCCATATCCTGCGGATCACTCCCCGCGGATCACTCCCCAGCGCTTTCGGGCGGGTCCACCAGTTCTGTTTTGAATTCAGCCGGTGAGGTGATTTCGATCAGTTCCAGATCATCGCTGTGGCGGATTTCACGGTGGCGGATCCCCGGCGGTTGCAGCGCTGCCGAACCGGGGCGGAAAGTCACCTCCCCCTCACCTTCGTATTCAAAGGTCACCCAGCCTTTGAGGATATAGATCATCTGAAAATCGAGATCATGAATATGCCAGTTCGGCTCAGCATGGCGGCCGGGTACGGCGCGGATCACATGGGCGGCGTATTTCCCGCTCGTCGCGTCCTTTATGCCAAGATCGCGATATTCAAAAAATGCCCGCAACCCGCCGGTAAATCCGCCTTTTGCAATCCCTCCCCCATCGGCGTGACTGACGGTGAAGGCCTGCCCTTTCCAGAGTTGCGATGCCATCATCCTCTCCCGGTATCGAAAACGGTTGCGCCGGTTGTCCGGCGGCTGGTCAGCGCCTCAAACGCCCTGGGGACGTCTTTAAGGGCATAACGCTGATTGATATCGATCCGGACATGGCCATTTGCCAGCATCCCGAACATGTTCCCCGATACCTCGGCAAGGCTTTCGGCGGTGGCGATGAAATTGAAGAGCGTTGGCCGCTGGGCATAAAGTGAGCCATTCTTGGCAAAATCCGCCATGGCGAGATTGCTGATCACCCCGCTTGACTGGCCGAAGGACACGAAAAGGCCGAAGGTCTTGATGCAGGTCAGGGTTTTCGGATAGGTGGCCTGGCCAACGCTGTCATAGGCCACGTCGACGCCTTCACCCCTGGTGATCTCGCGGACGGCTTCGGCGAAATCCGTGCTGTTGTAATTGATGACATGGGTGTAGCCGGCAGCTTTCGCCTGCTCGGCCTTCTCATCGCTGCCAACGGTGCCGATGGATAACGCCCCGAGATGCCCTAGCCACTGCCCGGCAATAAGCCCGACGCCGCCCGCCGCCGCATGAAAGAGCACTTTTTTCGAGGCATCCACCTTGAAGGAACGGTTGAGAAGATATTCCACCGTCATCCCCTTGAGCATCGCCGCCGCCGCGACTTCATCGGAGATATCATCGGGAAGGCGGACCAATCGGTTCGCCGGCATCACGCGTTCTTCCCTGTAAGCACCATTGGGGGTCGTGTAGGCTACGCGATCGCCAATTTTGAAACCGGTCACGCCTTCGCCGATCGCGGCGACAATTCCAGCGGCCTCGCCCCCGGGGATCTGCGGGCCGTCTTCGGGAAAAGGGTAGACGCCGTTGGTCATGTAGACGTCGATGAAATTGAGCCCGACTTTTGTCTGGTGGATGAGAACTTCACCCGGACCCGGATCAGGTGTCGGGATATCCCGCCATTCCAGAACCTCAACACCGCCGGGGGTATCCGCGCAAATTGCATATGCCATGATTGTCTCCTGATCATTCCGTGCTAATACGATATGGGAAGGTAATGTCCCCGGTCAATGGCAGCGGTGCCATGGGTGGGGATTTTGAAGATGTGATGATTCAACGCCGGGGAGAAGCAACCGGAAACAGAGTTTAATTATGGAGTTTATGACCATGGGTGATCCCGCCGCATTCTGGAACGAACGCTATCAGAAGCCAGATTACATTTTCGGCACCGAAGCCAATGATTTCATCAAGGCCGTCACGCCTTTTGCCCGCCGGGGGATGAAGGCTTTTGCGCCGGCAGATGGCGAGGGCCGGAACGGCGTGCATCTGGCGCGGCTCGGCTATGAAGTCACCAGCGTCGATGTCTCCGATCTGGCGGTGGAAAAGGCCCATGCGCTCGCCCGGGCCAATGGCGTTGAGATCAACGCCCATACCGGTGACCTTTTCGACTGGGACTGGGGGGTGGAGGAATATGATCTGGTGATTGTCTCATTCATGCATTTCTACCCCGATGATCATGCCCGTTTTGTCGAGCGGATACGGACCTGCCTGAAGCCGGGCGGGCTGCTGGTCTTTGAAGGATATACCCCGGATCAGATCCCGCTTGGCTCCGGCGGGCCGAAAAAACCTGAAATGCTGCTGACGGCAGAAAAACTGAAGCATGATTTTGACGGATTTGATATTCTTTTCCTTCAGGAACTGAGGCGCTTTCTCGCCGAAGGACCACGCCACCAGGGCGAAGCTGCCACCGTGCAGCTTCTGGCCAGAAAACCAGCATAGACAGCGCCATGATCCACGCCCTCCTGAAGAGAGAACTGAGCAAGAAGACCGCGATGATCACTGTTCTTCTGGGCTCCTCGATCTGGGGGTTTCTGTGGATGCCGCTTCGGGCGATCGAAGCCGCCGGCATGGGCGGGATCTGGGCCAGTCTCTATTACACGATCATGCCCATCCCCATTCTCGGGGTGATCTATGGGCCGGTTCTGTTGCGGGACCGCCGGCATTGGCGTGTCTACTTCATTGCCGGCGGGGCCATCGGTGCCGGGTTCATGCTCTATATCATCGGGCTGATCGTCGGCTCGGTGACCAAGACGACGCTGATCTTCTACCTCACCCCTGTCTGGTCAACCTTGATGGGGATGGCCTTTCTTGGTGAGAAAAACCGCCCTGTTCTGTGGCTGGGCAATGCGCTCGGGCTCACGGGCTGCGCCATGATCATGGGGATTTCGCCAGGCTCGCTGAGTATCGAGCCCGTGGACCTGCTCGGGCTGGTGGCGGGGGTGCTGTGGTCTGTCGGTACGGTGGCGATCCGCCGCTACCCCGAAGCCGATATCGGCGGCATCACGCTGATGCAGTATATTCTGGGCTCTGTCGTGGCGGTGCTCGGCATCATTGCCGTGGGCGAAGCTACGCCGTCCGTTGACGTGCTCTTGCGGGCAACACCGGTCGCGTTTATCGCATCGACGGTGGTGTTCATGCCGGTCTTTCTTCTGATCTGCCGGATTGCCCAATATGTTTCGCCTGCGATCATCGGTATCCTGATGTTGTCCGAGGTCTTCTTTGCCATTCTGACGGCGTATCTGCTGCTGGATGAACCCATGATCTTCAGCCAGTGGATCGGCGCCGGCCTGATCATCCTGACCGCGTTGCTGGTGACGATGGCGGAAGCCAGAGACAACGACGCCTAAAGATCGCTTTTGGCGCCAAGTTCAACCGCCCATCCGCGCAGGATCCTGTCCGCGATGATGGCGATAAAGGCCATGGAAAGCCCCGCCGTCATGCCGAGGCCCGTATTCGCATCACGGAGGCCGATATTCACCTGCTCGGCAAGCCCCCTCGCCCCGACCAGCACGGCGATGATCAGCATCGCAAGGGCGAAAAGCACCGTCTGGTTCAGGCCCAAAAGGATGCTTGGCCGTGCCACGGGAAGTTCGATGAAGAGAAGTTTCTGAAGCCGTGAGCATCCTTGCGCGGTTGCAGCCTCAATCAGGGTGGCGGGAACGTTCCTCAGCCCGTGTTCGGTATAGCGGATCAGCGGCACGATCGCATAAAGAACGATTGCCACCAGCGCCGAGAACTCATTGATCTGGAAAAGCGCTACCGCCGGAATGAGGAAGATATAAAGCGGGATCGACTGCAGGGTGTCGTTGATCGGCTGCATGATGCGCGACACCGTATCTGATTTTGCCGCCCAGACCCCGAGAAGGCAGCCGACAACAAGACAGACAAGCACCGCCGCCGAACAGAGATAGACCGAATAGAGCGCATCCTGCCAGTGACCGGCCCAGGTGATGAAAAGCATCATCAGGACAGAAGAAATTGCAAACTTCCAGCCCGCGAAACGCCAGCTGAGCCAGGCGACGGTGGGCACCACCACCCACCAGGGCAGAAAGGTGAACCCGCGATAGAGAACAAGACCGGTCGCGGCGATCAGCACCGCCGAGGCGATACGCTGGCGGGTGAAGAGATAAAGGCTGAGGAGGCCAACACAACCGAGATAGAGAAACTTCATCATCGGGGTGAAATCAACCCCCCACGTAAAGGGAAGGATAGCCTGGGTAAGACCGATGCGCATGGGAAGAAGCACGTAGACAAGGGCGGTGTTCTTGATCCGGTCAAGCGCCATCCCGTATTCGCGGATGAACCCGTTGAGGCTTGAATTTATTCCCGCCTCCGCCTCGCGAAGCGACATGGCCGTATTGACCGCAAGAGTATCGAGATTTTCGGCAAAAACGACACCAAGCGCCCCTGCACCAATGACCAGCGCAAGATCACCAAGGGTGAGCTGACGCCGGTGTCCGGGGGCGGAGGGCTCGGCCGCCGCCCTTGTCAGCCGGTCAATCACCACCGCCAGCAACACGATGACTATCCCTGCCCCGAGCGCTTCACCAAAACGGGCAGATCCCTTGTTGGTGGCGACCAGCACTTCGCGGCCGATATCATCAAACCCGCCGATAACCGCGGCAATGATCACCATGGAAAGGGTGGCAAGAACCGTCTGGTTGACGCCGACGAGGATCTGCTGTTTGGCGTGGGGAAGTTCGATGGAATGGAACCGCTGCCAGGCGGACGCGCCGGAAATATCGGCAACCTCACGCAATTCCAGCGGCACCTGACGCAGCCCGAGCATCACGTTTCTTGTAATCGGCGGGGCGGCATAGATCATGCTGGCCAGCACGCCGGGCACCGGACCGAAGCCGAAAAGCACCACCAGCGGGGCAAGATAGGCAAAGGTGGGGATGGTCTGCATCAGATCAAGGGCGGGCTGAAGCACCAGATTGGCGCGGCGAGATTTCGCCCCAAGCACGCCAAGCCCGAAGCCAAAGATAAGGGCAAGCGGCACCGATACCCCGACCATGGCCAGCGTGTTCATGGATTTGAACCAGTGCCCCGAGAGGGCCATGTAGAGGACGGCCAGGGCCGAAAACGCGCCCAGCGTCGGGGATTTCAGCCTCAAACCCAGCACCCCGCAGGCCACAACGAGGGCAAGCCAGGGGACGGCGTGAAGCCAGGACTGAAGCCCGCGGACCGACGCATCGACAAGTCCGGCCACAAAGCGCAGCCCGGGTTTGAAGACATCGACAAAAAGCGAAATACCCCGGTTGATCGCATCGGCCAGCGTTTCCGCCCCGGGAACAGGTGCAAGAGAGAGGAGCGGCAGCGTTTCGGGCAGAAGAATGGCCAGGGCCGCAAGCATTGTTGCCGCCATGGCAAGAAGCAGTTTCCGATCGGCAATCATTGGACACCCGCCTCCTTTACTGGTTGGCCGCAACGGTGGCGAGAATGTCAGCGCGCATGACCTTGCCGATGGTCTGGCCTTTTTCATCGCAAACCTTGATCCGGTCCCCGCCATCACCCATCGCCAGCATGGCCTCTTCAAGCGAGGCGGTCATGGGCAGGGCAAGGTCAGTCCTGATGCGCGAAGCCGGGGTCATGATATCCTTTAGCTTCAGGACCTGCAGGCGCGGCACATCACGCACGAACGACCGAACGTAATCATCTGCCGGATGAAGCAGAAGCGAGGCGGCGCTGCCCTGCTGAATGATCCTTCCATCGCGCATGATGGCGATCCGGTCTGCAAGACGGACGGCTTCGGCAAAATCATGGGTGATGAAGATGATGGATTTGCGCAGACTGGCCTGAAGATCAAGGAGTTCATCCTGAAGCTGCCGCCGGATCAACGGGTCAAGCGCGCTGAACGGCTCATCAAGAAGCCAGAGTTCAGGATCAACCGCCAGCGAACGGGCAATGCCGATCCGCTGCTGCTGGCCGCCGGAAAGCTCATTCGGGAAGGCATCGCCGCGACCTTCAAGACCCACCAGTTCAAGCATTTCCCGTGCCTTGGCGTCGCGGGTGGATTGATCCTCCCCGCGAACCTTCAGGGGGAAAGCGATATTCTGCAGGGCCGTGAAATGGGGCACCAGCCCGAAATGCTGAAACACCATGCCCATTTTCCGGCGGCGGATATCCCGCAACGCCTCTTCACCCATGGCAACAAGATCCGCACCATCAAAGAGAACCTCCCCGATCGTGGGGCGCTGCAATTGGGCGATACTGCGCAGAACGGTCGACTTGCCGGAGCCAGAAAGCCCCATGATGACAAAGAGCTCCCCCGGCGCAACGTCAAAACTGACTTCCCGCGCGCCGATGATGCCGCCATGATCCAGCGCGGCCTGTTCCATCTCATCAGCGGTGCCGTTCCGGGCGGCGATCTCGCGGCATGAATTTTCCGCCCGCTCGCCAAAGATCTTCCAGACCCCGCGGCATTCTATCTTCGCTTGGTGTTCGGTCATATGCTTTTGCCCTGAGGCAGAGGAAAAAGGGGCGGCACGCGGCCGCCCCCTCAAGTTACATGGATTTCGCTTTGGAAATCATCGCATCGATGGAGCCGGCATTGGCATCGATATACGCCGCAACGACCTTGTTGATATCCTCGCCACGGCTATCAACCGCCGCCATCATGTTCTGCTGGCTGGTGGCATCAAGCGTGTACATCTTGAGGATGGCATCGGCCATCGGCCAGGTGTCAGCCATGCCGGACCAGGTGACCTTGAAGATGCGCGTCGGGCTGAAATCGCAATCGCCGGTGGCGTTCGGATTGACGCCCCAGGAGGCATCCGAATAGCACTCATCGGTACCGGCAGGAAGGGCAACCCATTCGGTATCGTATTCGGCCAGCGCCCAATGCGGCTGCCAGAAGGTCATGACAAGGGGGGATTTCTTGGCGATGGACGCCTCAAGCTCGGTGATGAGCGCCCCTTCGGAACCGGCCGGAACGGCGGTGAAATCAATACCGATGGCTTCAAAACGGTCCTTGCCGGGTGAGCCCCAATCCGCCGGGTAATCAAGCAATCGTCCCTTGGGGAGCGTATCGACGGTGGCAAATTTCGCCGCACAGGCATTGAGCGCTTCCCAACTTGGCAGGCCCGGGCACATTTCCTTCATGTGTACGGGGTAGAGAACACCTTCCCGTGCATCAAGACCAAGATCACCGATATCGATCACCTTGCCGGCATCGGCGGCTTCGTTGAACTGACCTGGTGCGTTGGAGGTCCAGATCTCAAGCGTGGCGTGAAGATCACCTTCTCCAAGAGCAATGAACTGCGGGCCATAACCGGCGGTCACGTATTCAACGCTATATCCGGCACGTTCCAGAATTGCCCCGGCAACACGGGTTGATAGATGCTGACCTGTCCATTCATTGATCGCAAGCTTGATTGGTTTCTCCGATCCCATATCAAGTGCGGACGCCGCGCCAGTAAAGGCAACTGAAACCCCGAGGGCCATCGCAGCGATGGTGGTTTTTAACATTCTTCAAATCTCCCTGTTAACTTTTATGGTTGGATAGTGTTTACGACACATTCATAAACCTGATCGTTCCTTACAAATCCCCTTCTTGCAAGTAAAAATATATTCATGCATTTCCCGCTTACCGAAAACAGGCGCCGGGGCAACCCCCTTATCTGCCCTGCCTGGCTAGCGAGGCGGGATGTCGGCGCGGAACTGAAATGGTGTTCTGCCCTGAAGACGGCCTGCCGAAGGCGTGAGACCAAATCTCTTTTTATAGGCGCGGGAGAAATGCTCACGCGAGGAAAACCCGCTTGCGACGGCAACCTCAAGCAGGTTCAAATCGGTCTGGGTGACCAGCCGATGCGCATGCGAGAGGCGGATTTCCAGATAATTTCGCACCGGGGACTGGCCCGTATACTGAACGAATATCCGATCCAGCTGACGCTGGGAGATACCGGCCTTATGGGCAATCTCGCTGATTTTCAGCGGCTGATCGAGATGTGACTGCATGATATTCAGTGCCTCGGCAAGAATCCGGGGAACAAAACCGCCGCCGGACATGTGGAAATCGGTCTGGCGTTCCACCCCTGTCCGGATGCGTTCATGGAAGACATAGGACTGAGCCGCCTGCGCCAGATCAGCACCATGAACTTCGCCGATCATGGTAAGGGCAAGATCGAGCGTCGCCACCCCGCCTGCGGCACTGAAGCGCGACGCTTCAAGACTAAACAGTCCCGCATCGATATTTATATCCGGAAAGATTTCCCTAAGGGCGGCGATATGTTCAAAATGGACCACATAGCGCGCCTCACCGAGCAGCCCCGCATAGCCAAGAAGGAATACACCCGTATCAAGCCCGCCCAGTCTGGCCCCGGCCCGGGCCTGCTGACGCAGCCAGTTGAACAGCTGCGGCGAACGATGCGCTTCGGGAGTCCAGCTCGAATTGACCACCACCATGTCAAACACATCAGCCAAATTCTGCTGATCGAGTGGCCCGGCCGCCATGACCATCCCGTTGCTTGCCCTGATCGACGATCCGGAAGGGGACAGTATCGTCCATTCGTAAAGACGGATGCCTGAAAGATAATTGGCGGCGCGAAACCCATCAAGAAAGGCTGTTGCCGCGAGCAGGTTGAAATCCGGCACAAGGATCATGCCGATCCGGGTTGTTTTCGCATCCATGATCCGCATTTGAGCAATCCTTGCGGCCGGCGGAACCCTGTCCCCCCATCCCCTGCCAAGAGGGTGACTTCAGGCCAAGCACATGTCTGAATAAGTCATTTATATGGCGATTTATTACATGTGGCAAGGCAGGTTTTCACCCAATATCAAAGAGTGTATCGGACCGCGCCAATATATGTGCCCGGTTTCACCCTTTTTTCTTGAGGAAAAAAAGATGAGTTCATCGCCGCCAAACATACTGCTCATCATGGCTGACCAGCTGGCGCCGCAATTTACCGGTGCCTATGGTCATCCTATCGTCAAAACCCCGCATATGGAGGCGCTGGCCAGCCGTGGCAGCCGATTTGATGCCGCCTATTGCAACTCACCGCTCTGCGCCCCGTCGCGGTTCAGTTTCATGTCGGGCCAGCTCATCACGCGGATTGCCGCCTATGACAATGCGGCGGAATTTCCAGCCTCGATCCCGACCTTTGCGCATTATCTGCGCCAGGCCGGATATCGCACCTGCCTTTCGGGGAAGATGCATTTTGTCGGCCCGGACCAGCTGCACGGATTTGAAGAGCGCATCACCACCGATGTCTACCCTTCCGACCACGCCTGGACACCGGACTGGGAGATGCCGGATGAGCGCATCGACAAATGGTATCACAATATGGACTCGGTCAAGGAAGCCGGGGAAGCCGCCACCACGTTTCAGATCGAATATGATGAGGAAGTGGCGTTTTTCGCTCGCCGCAAGATTTTCGAATATGCCATGGAAAAGGTCGCCCCTTTCTGCATGGTTGCAAGTTTCATCCACCCCCATGATCCGTATGTCGCCCGCCCGGAATGGTGGGGGCTTTACAAGGATGTGGAGATCGACATGCCCGGCGACATTCCTGAGGCGGATGCCCATACAAAACGGCTCATGCACGGGATCGAAGCTGACCGGACCAGCGTCAGCGAGGATGAAATCCGCACCGCGCGCCGGGCGTATTACGCCAATACCTCCTATTTTGACAGCAAGGTGGGGGAGCTGCTTAAAACCCTCGAAGAAGCGGGCCTTCGCGAGAACACGGTTGTCATCGTCACCGCCGACCATGGTGACATGCTCGGTGAGCGCGGGCTGTGGTACAAGATGAATTTCTTTGAACATTCCGCCCGGGTGCCGCTGATCATGGCCGGGCCGGGGATACAGCATCAGCGCGTGGACAGCGCCTGCTCCCTTGTGGATATTCTGCCGACCCTCAATGATATTGCCGGTATCGCACCTGATCTCGGCATGCCGGTGGATGGACGCTCGCTCTGGCCGGTTGCCACGGGGGGAAGCGACTCCAAGGATGAAGCGATCGGGGAATATTGCGCGGAATGTGCCTCGCATCCGATCTACATGATCCGCCGCGGTCACCTGAAATATATCCATTGCGATATCGACCCGCCGCAACTCTATGATCTTGCAAAAGATCCCGATGAACGGCACAACCTGGCCACAGACCCGGGCTACGCCGCCGAAGCCGCCACCTTTGCCGAGGAGGTTGCCCGGCGATGGAACAGTGATATCATTCGTCAAAACGTCATTGCCACCCAGCGCCAGCGCCGGGCGGTGCATCAGGCGATGCAGGAAGGCAGGCTGACCTCCTGGGATTACCAGCCGCATCGTGATGCCGCAAACGAATATGTCCGCAACCATATGGACTGGACGGTGGCCGCCGAGAAGACCAGATTCCCGCCGTTTTCAAGGAAATGACCATGCCCGGAGATAAAATCGCCATGACGGCGGAAAGATTGTTCAACGGCTGGGATGACCGCCCTGCCCGCTCACTTTCCATGCACAAGGATGCCTATATCGATCCGCGCTGGCTCGAAGTGGAGAAAAAAGAGATATTCCATCGCTCCTGGCAATTCCTCTGCCATGAGGAAACCTTGCGAGAGTGCGGCCAGTATGTCGCCATGAACATTCAGGGCCAGAGCATTGTCGCCATCCGCGGCAAGGATGGCGAGTTGCGCGCCTTTTATAATGTCTGCAAGCATCGCGGGCATGAACTCCTCAACGGCAGCGGCCAGACAAAACGGGTGATCTGCCCCTATCATGCCTGGTCCTATGATCTGGACGGACGGTTTCTTGAAGCCCGGCAATCCCGCTTCATCGAGGATTTCAACCCTGAGGATTTCTGTCTTGATCCGGTCCGGATTGAAACCTTCTGCCATCTTGTCTTTGTCAATCTTGACCCGCAGGCACCGCCGCTCGCCGAGCAATCGGGCAATCTGGCAAAGGAGATCATGCAGCATGCACCTGATCTGGGCCAGCTGACATTCGCCCACCGGCTGACCTACAGGATCAAGGCGAACTGGAAATCGGTGGTCGATAATTTTCTTGAATGCTACCATTGCCCGGTGGCGCATCAGGATTTCTGTACGCTTATCGAAATGGATACCTACAAGGTCGAAACCCACGGGATATATTCAAGCCACATGGCCAAGGCCGGACGCAGCGACAACAAGGCCTACCGTACCGATGGCGCGAGGGTTACCGATCACGCGGTATGGTATCTCTGGCCCAATACGACGCTGATGCGCTACCCGGGGCGGGGCAATTTCATGGTCTGGCGGTTTTACCCGGACGGGCCGGAAGAAACCTATGAAGAATTCGACTTCTTCTTTGAAAGCGCTGATCTGGTGGATGAAGAGAAGGACGCGATACGATTTATTGATGATGTTCTCCAGCCCGAGGATATCGGCCTTGTGGAAAGCGTGCAGCGCGGCATGCAGACCCCGGCTTACCAGCAGGGCCGATATATGGTTGACCCGGATGGCTCCGGATTGAGCGAGCATGCCGTCCATCATTTCCACGGCCTGATCCGCAAAGCCTATCTGGGGGAGAAACTCGCATGACGGCCGAGAGGGAAACAGCAGCTTCCGCCCCGCTTGCAGGCCGGATCGCCCTGGTGACCGGCGGAACAGGCGGGATCGGCACCGCGATCTGCGCCCGGCTTGCCCGCGAAGGCGCAACGGTGATTGCAACAGATCGCCAACGCCCGAAAGGTGACCTGCCGGATGGGGTGCGCTTCTGCCATACCGATATCACCGATGATGCCAGCATTCGCGCGACAATCTCAACGCTGGAAGCTGAATTCGGCAAGATCCATATCCTTGTCAATGCCGCCGGGATCGAGATTGAAAAAACCATCGAAGATACCAGTCTTGAAGAATGGAATCATATCTTTGCCGTCAATGTCACCGGAACGTTTCTTGTCAGCAAACATGCCCTGAACCTGATGCGGAACGCCGGCGGCGGCTCGATCATCAATTTCGGCTCCTATGACGGATTTATCGCCGATCCGGGCCTTGCCGCCTATTGCGCGACCAAGGGCGCTGTCCATGCCCTCACCCGTGCCATGGCCTGCGATTACGGCCCCGAAGGTATCCGCGTCAACGCCATCTGCCCGGGATATATCGACACGCCGATGCTGCAGAGTTTCTTTGGTGACAGCGGTGATATCGAAAGCCTGCAGCAGGCCGTCCGTGATGTGCACCCGATGCGGCGCTATGGCACCCCCGATGATGTGGCGGGGCTGGTAAACTGGCTTGCTGGTGACGAGGCACGCTATGCTTCGGGGCAGCTCTGGGTTCTTGACGGCGGCCTGACCGCCCAGGTTCAGCAAATGAGATTTTAGGAGGAGTACCATGGCAAAAGCAAAAAGCGTTATCATCACCTGTGCGGTTACCGGCGGCATTCATACCCCGACCATGTCACCGCATCTGCCCGTGACCCCGCAACAGATCGCCGCTGATGCGATTGCCGCCTCCGATGCCGGGGCGTCGATCATCCATCTGCATGCACGCGACCCTGAAACAGGTAAACCCACCGCTGATCCGGATGTCTTCATGCAGTTTCTGCCGGTGATCAAGCAAAGTTCCGAGGCGGTGATCAATATATCCACCGGCGGCGGGCTCGGCATGACCCTTGACCAGCGACTGGCAGCAGCACGGCGGGCAAGCCCGGAGATGGCCTCGCTCAATATGGGATCGATGAATTTCGGTATCTTCCCGATGCTGGAAAAATACAGCGAGTGGAATCATGCCTGGGAGCCTGAATTTCTCGGCATGACAAAGGATTTCATTTTCAAGAATACTTTCAATGATATTGAAACTGTACTTAAAGATTTAGGAGAAGGTCACGGCACCAGGTTCGAAATGGAATGCTATGACCTCGGCCATCTTTATACGGTGGCGCATTTCGTCGACAAGGGGCTGATCAAGCCGCCGTTCTTCCTGCAGCTGATCTATGGCATCCTTGGCGGTGCGGGCGCGGAGATCGATAATCTTGTCCATATGAACACGGTCGCTGACCGCCTTTTCGGTGATGATTACGAGTGGTCGGTGCTCGCTGCGGGCAAAAACCAGATGGGGTTTGCCACCACCGCCGGACTGCTTGGCGGGAATCTGCGGGTCGGTCTCGAAGACAGCCTTTATATCGGCAAGGGTGAACTTGCCCGGAGCAACGCCGATCAGGTCAGCAAGATCCGCCGCATTGTCGAAGATCTGTCGCTGACGGTCGCCACGCCTGAAGAAGCCAGGCAGCGACTGGCGCTCAAAGGTGGCGATGCGGTTGGTTTCTAGAAGAAACAAGGGGAAACCATGTCTGATGATACCGAACTGCTCTTCCATGGAGATCATGGCACGTCATGTCATGATCGGCCATGACCAGACTTGAGCCGGAGCACGCCGCCCATGCCTGAAGGGAAAACAGCACTTGTGACGGGCGGCAGCCGCGGCATCGGGGCCGGGATTGTCCAGCGCCTCACCGCCGACGGGACCAGGGTGATTACCTGCGGGCGTGGCCCGCGGCCGGGCAATCTTGCGGGGGAAGTGGACTGGATTTCGGCCGATGTCTCCGACAGCGGCGATGTATCGGTGCTTTTCACCCATATCGAGACGACGTATGGACGCCTTGACCTGCTCGTCAACAATGCCGGTGTCCAGGTGGAAAAGACGGTGGCGGATTCCACCGATCAAGACTGGAACGAGGTGATGGGGATAAACGCCAAGGGCGTGTTCCTCACCATCCGTGCCGCAATCCCCCTGATGATCCGGGGTGGCGGCGGAAGTATCGTGAATATCGGCTCCATCTCCGGCAATCACGCCGATCCTTCCATGGCGCTCTACAATGCTTCGAAGGCTTTCGTCCATGGACTGACACGATCGGTTGCGGTGGATCATGGCAAGGACGGGATCAGGTGCAACGCGGTCTGCCCCGGCTGGATCATGACCGGCATGGCGGATGCGGCCTTTGCCCTCGCATCTGATCCGGAAAAAGCACGGGCGGACGCACTCAACCGCCATGCCGCCGGGAGATTTGGCAAACCCGAAGATATCGCCGCCGCCGTTGCCTGGCTGCTTTCCGATGAAGCGCAATTTGTCACCGGCCAGACCCTGACGGTTGATGGCGGGCTCGTCGCCGCCACCCCTATCCGACCCGAGTTAAGTTAATCCTTTTTACGAGATATATAATGAAAGATATTGATAGAGTTGGAATTATCGGATCAGGAGTTATAGGGGCAAGCTGGAGTGCCCTGTTTCTTGCCTCGGGCCGTGAGGTGGTCAATTACGATCCCAATCCAGATAACGAAAACCTGACCAAACGCTATATCGAAAAGGCCTGGGGGCATCTTGAAGAGCTGGGAAGCATCACCGATGGCGCCTCGCCTTCACGCATCCGCTTTGTCGGTGATCCCGCCGCGGCGGTCGAGGGATGCGGCTTCATTCAGGAAAGCGTGCCCGAGCGTCTTGAGATCAAGCATGAAACCTACAAGCGAATAGAACCTGCCCTTGGGGAAGATGCTGTTTTGTCGACGAGTTCGTCCGGTCTGCTTCTCGGTGATATGCAGGCCGGGCTTAAAGATGCGTCCCGGCTCATTGTCGGCCATCCTTTCAATCCGCCGCATCTGATCCCGCTGGTGGAATTGCTCGGCAACGCAAATACCGCCGGAGGCGTGCTTGATCGGGCGGCAGAATTTTACTTGTCCTGCGGCAAGGTCACCATTCGCGTGAACAAGGAAGTTCCCGCCCATGTTGCCAATCGTCTGCAGGCCGCGCTCTGGCGTGAGGCGATCAGCCTGGTGGCCGAGGGCGTGGCCAGCGTCGAAGATGTCGACAAGGCGGTGACGGCGGGGCCGGGGCTCAGATGGTCGGTCATGGGGCCGCATATGCTGTTCAGCCTTGGATCCGGTGGCGGCGGCATGAAAACCTTCTGCGAGAGATACGGGCCGAGTTTCCGCAGCTGGTGGGATTCCATGGGCACGCCTGACCTGACACCTGAAGTGATTGACCTCTTGGAGCGGGGTATCCGTGAAGAAGAAGACGGCCGTGATTTTGATACCCTTTCGGCTGAACGTGATGCTAAACTCATCGCCAGCATGAAAGCCTTGAAGGGAATACAGTCATGACCGGAGCGCCGAAGCCTATCCGCGCGAGCATGGAAATCATCTGGCACCTGACCTGCGGGGAGTGCAGCTTTTACTGGACATATCCGACCATGAATCTCAAGGAAAATATCGATGCCAAGCCGATGCACTGCCCGCTTTGCGGTGCCCGCAGCCTGATCAAGACAGAAACCTCACCTGAAAGTCCGGGCTGATGTCATCACCATCGAGGTCCCTGCCCGCCGTCTCTTCCGGCGCACAGGCGTCGCTGGGCAGCCTGTTTTTCATCTGTGCCGTGGTGGTCTTCGCCACCCAGGACGGGATTTCCAAATATCTTGCGCTGAGCTACAGCGTCTTTTTCATCGTCATGGTCCGGTACTGGGTGTTCGGGATCTTTGTCCTGGCCATCAGCATGCGGAAGCCCGGCGGTATCGCCGCTGTTGCACGTTCAGCGGTACTGCCGGTACAGATTTTCCGCGGTGTCCTTCTGGTGATCCAGATCTGCTGTATTGTCTGGAGTTTCGGGCATATCGGCCTGATCAACACCCATAGCGTCTTTGCCTCCTACCCGCTGATGGTAACCGCCCTGTCTGTTCCCCTGCTCGGGGAGAAGGTCGGCCTGCAGCGATGGCTTGCCATCTGCACCGGGTTCACCGGCGTGCTGATCATCCTGCAGCCCGGCAGCAGCATTTTCACCCCGGCCTCGCTTTTCCCCTTGGGTTTTGCCGTCATGTTCGCGCTCTATAACATTGCCACCCGCTATGTGGCGAGGTTCGACAAGCCTGAGACAAGCTTTTTCTGGACCGGTATCAGCGGTGCGCTCACCATCACCCTGATCGGCCCGTTTTTCTGGGACCCGATGCAGTCCTCAATTGACTGGATGTGGATGGTGATCCTCAGCATCACCGGTGCGTTGGGGCATTACCTGATGATCCGGGCGCTGGACCTGACCGAGGCCTCCCGGGTGCAGCCTTTTGTCTTTCTGCAGATGGTTTTTGCCAGCGGGATCGGCATTGTCATTTTTCAGGAAGAACTCCGCCCCACCACCATGCTCGGTGCTGCCATCGTCATCGCCTCGGGGATGTTCACCTTCTGGCGGGAGCGGCTGCATGCACGAAGGGAAACCCTTGCCCGGCGGCAGGGATGATCCGGCCTGCCGCTGAAGACTGGCTCTTGTCTTTATTGCTGGCGCGTTTCATAATCATGACGTTAATTTAACTCCTGAGGTTTTCATGCAGATCGATCTTGATCATTTCACGCCCTACCTGTCCTTGACCGGCGGGGTGCTTATCGGGCTTGCGGCGCTGTTGCTGCTCCTTCTGAATGGCCGGGTGATGGGGATCAGCGGCATTATGGGCGGGCTTGTCAGCCCCGGCATGGAGCCAGGTGACCGCAGCTGGCGCCTTGTTTTCGTCATCGGCGTCATCCTCGGCCCGTTCCTTGTGATGCAGATGACGGGGGATGCCATTGAAATCCGCCCTGCCGCCTCCGGTTTCTGGCTGATGGCAAGCGGGCTGATCATCGGCCTCGGCACCGCTATCGGTTCGGGCTGCACCTCCGGTCACGGTATCTGCGGGATGGCGCGGCTTTCCATCCGCTCGATTGTCGCCGTGATGATTTTCATGGCCAGTGCCGTCGTTACCGTCGGTCTTGTTCGTCACGTTTTTTGAGGATATCGCCATGGTTCTTTTTGCTTCACTCATCACGGGTATTCTCTTTGGTGTCGGCCTCGCCCTCGGCGGTATGCTGGACCCATCCAAGGTGATCGGGTTTCTTGATATTTTCGGCCTCTGGGATCCTTCGCTTGCCTTTGTCATGGGTGGCGGTGTTATTGTCAGCGGGATTGGCTATCGTCTTGCGATGCGTCGCAGCAAGCCTCTCTTCACCGATGCCTTCCAGCTTCCCACCAGCAACATGATTGATCGCCCCCTGGTGATTGGCGCGGTCCTCTTCGGCATCGGCTGGGGGGTGTCCGGGCTTTGCCCCGGCCCGGCGCTGGCATCTGCCCTGCTCAACCCCGGTGACGGTATCGGTTTTCTGTTTTTCATGATTGCCGGTCTTGCTCTGGGACGTGTTATCAAAAGAAGGATGTAAACCCATGACTGATACCAATCGCGTCCGGCCAAAGGATATCCAGAAATGGGATAACGATCATGTTTTTCATCCCTGGGAATCCATGGGGGTGGAAAACGCTGACCTGGGTATTATCCATGAAGCCAAGGGTATCTACATGACCGATCCCGATGGGCGCCGGATGATCGACGGACCTGGCGGCATGTGGTGCGTCAATATCGGGCACGGCCGGGAAGAGATGGCCCTGGCTATTTCAAATCAGGCCAGCAAGCTTGGCTATTCAAGTCCATGGACATCGGCAACAAAACCCTCGAGCATCCTTGCCAGACGCATTGCCGAGAAAACGCCGGGGGACCTCAATACCGTCTTCTTTACAACAGGCGGATCATCGGCGGTGGATACAGCGCTCAGATTCGTGCATTTCTACAACAATATCAAAGGCAGGCCTGAAAAGAAGATCACGATTGCCCGGGAAAAGGGATATCACGGCTCCACCTATCTTTCGGCCAGCGTTTCAGGCAAGGAACGTGACCGCAGGTTTCTTGACACGAACAAGGAGATGGTCCGCTTTCTGCCCAATGTGAACCCTTATATCCGCCCTCAAGGGATGAGTCTCGAGGCCTGGCGGGATGAAAAACTGGCTGACCTGGAGAACATGATCCTCGAAACCGGGCCGGACAAAGTTGCGGCCTTCATCGCCGAGCCCATCCTTGCCTCGGGCGGGGTGATCGTCCCGCCGGAAGGATATCACAAGGGATGTCTTGAAATCTGCCGGAAATATGATGTGCTCTATATCTCGGATGAGGTAGTCACGGGTTTCGGCCGACTTGGTCACTGGTTTGCCTCGGAAGAGGTGTTCGGCATCACGCCGGATATCATCACCTGCGCCAAGGGGCTGACTTCGGGCTATGTTCCCATGGGGGCGGCGATCTTCTCCGACAGCCTTCTTGCGGAAATTCAGGATGAGGAAAACGACGGTATCCTGTTTTCAAACGGCTATACCTATTCCGGCCATCCGGTTTCTGCCGCCGCCGCGCTCAAGAACATGGATATCATCGAAGATGAAAACCTGCTCCGGCATGTGCGCGAGATCTCGCCACATTTTCAGGACCGGCTCAAGCAGCTCGGGGAAAAGCACCGGATCGTCGGCGATGCGCGCGGGATGGGGTTGCTTGGCTGTCTTGAAGGTGCCGCCGCGCCCGGCAGCCCTGAAAGCGTGAAACTCCCCATTGATCTTGAATTCGGGCACCGCATGGATGTGGCTGCGGAAAAACGCGGCCTCCTGGTACGGCCCATCATCAATATGTGCGTCTTCTCACCGCCGCTGGTCATCACCAGAGAAGAAATCGATACAATGTTTGATATTCTTGATGATGCGATAGAAGAAGTTCAGGCGGAAATGCTGCCTTAAATTTTCAGTTGTTGCCGCCCCTATCCATGCTAGGATAAACCCATCTAATCCGGGAGGAACTGAAATGAATGTATTTAGAAAAACTCTGATGTCGGCGGTGGCGGTGGTGTCTTTGTCAGGCGCTGCTCTTGCCGCCGATAGTGAACTCGTCGTTTTTGACTGGGCTGGCTATGAAGATCCGAACTTCTTCCAGGCTTATGTCGACAAGCATGGTGATGCGCCGACCTATTCCTTCTTTTCCGATGAAGAAGAAGCTTTTCAGAAAATTCGGGCAGGTTTCAAGGCTGATCTTGGCCATCCCTGCTCGCAGTCGGTGATCAAATGGCGCGAAGCCGGCATTATCGAGCCGATCGATACATCACGGCTCAAGAACTGGGACAAGGTGATCCCGAATTTCAAAAACATGGAAGGCTTCAATGTGGGCGGCAAGCAATGGGTGATGCCGGTGGACTGGGGCGCAACAGCGCTCACCTACCGCACGGACCTGGTTTCCGAATCCGAAGCTGCAACGCTGCAATCTTTTGCCGATCCCAAATTCGCCGGGCGAATTTCCGTTGTTGACAACGTTGATGATGCCTATGCGCTCGGCTTTCTTGCCACCGGCGTAACGGACTGGAACAAGGCCACCATGGCTGACCTTGACAAGGCCTCCGCTTTCCTGCGCGAAGTTCACAAGAATGTCCGCACCTACTGGCAGGACGGCGCTGAAGTCCGCAGCCTGATGGCCAGTGGCGAGATTCTCCTGTCCTGGTCCTGGAACGAAGTGGCGGTTATCCTTGAATCCGAAGGGGTGCCGGTCGGCATGAATCGCGATACCAAGGAAGGATCCTCCACCTGGGTCTGCGGTTATGTCATGCTCAAAGACGGCAATGGGTCAAAGGACAAGGCCTATGACTTCCTCAATGCCTGGCTTGAAGAAAGTTCCGCCAACTACATCGTGACCGAATGGGGTTATGGCCATTCCAACGGTGAAGTGATGGACGCCATTGGTGAGGAAAACGGCTTTGGCACGCTCGAGAGCTATTCCAAGAACACGCTCTGGCAGGCACCGATCTCCCCTGAAATGCGGGAGAAGATGATCAAGGAATTCGAATTGATCAAGGCCGGGTTCTGAGGATTTTCAGCAACAAGGAAAAGGCGGGGTTATCCCCGCCTTTTTTATGCCGGAAATCCGGAGATTATCGGCGGGCGGCCTGTCAACCCAACAAGAGAAGCGATTCCCGGCCAAGGCCAAGCCTTGTTTTCTCACCTATATCGAGAACCCGGCGGCCGGCGGTGTTGCGCATCGATACCGTAACTTCCCTGTCAAGACCATCCACGGCAACGTCATAATAGGTCATGTCGCCGTAATATCCTGTATTTGTAATCGTGCCCGAAACCTCAATTTCGGCCTTGTCCTTGGATGAATAGAGAACGGTCAGCATTTCAGGCCGTATGCCGATGGACACCTTACCCGGTGCCAGAGGAAGAGGCATCTGATCGGGGGCGATGGTCATGCTGCCGAGGGGGCCTGCATCGATATCAATGCCCTTCTTCGTCACCGATTTGAGCGTCCCATCGATAAAATTCATGATCCCGATGAAGGAGGCGATGCGTTTATCCAATGGGCGGCGATAAAGAACCTGGGGCGTGGCAAGCTGGGCAATCTCACCATTGAACATGACGGCGATCCGGTCACTCATGGTGAGTGCCTCTTCCTGATCATGGGTCACCAGGATGAAGGTGATCCCAACGGTGCGCTGCAGATTTCTGAGCTCAACCTGCATCTGCTCCCGCAATTTGCGATCCAGCGCCGAGAGCGGCTCATCAAGGAGAAGGACCTTCGGCTTCATGATCAGGGCACGGGCGAGCGCCACTCGCTGGCGCTGCCCTCCTGAAAGAGCATGGGCAGGACGAGTGTTATACCCTTCGAGATCAACGAGGCTGAGCATCTCATTCACCCGCGCCAGCAATTCCTGTTTCGGGAGTTTCTGCTTCTGCAGCCCGTAAGCCACGTTTTCCTGAACATTGAGATGCGGAAAGATCGCGTAGGACTGAAAGACCATGTTGGTGGGGCGATGATTGGGTTCAACCTGATCCATGTTCTGCCCGGCAATGACGATGCTGCCCGCATCAGGATGCTCAAATCCGGCGATCAGACGCAGCAGGGTTGTCTTGCCGCAGCCGGACGGCCCGAGAAGGGAGAAAAACTCGCCTTCCCTTATGACGGCATCGACGCCATTGACGGCGCGGACTTCGCCAAAGGACTTCTGGACGGATTGAAGCTCCACCATCGGCCGTGTATCAGTAGAAACACCCATGTTTTCTTTATCCCTTCTGAATTCCTTGTGACCCTGCCCCGATCAGTGCGGCTGACTTCTTGCGGTAATACTCCCCCAAAGTCAGCAGGATCAACGACAGGACGAGCATGATGAAACCCAAAGCCATCACGCCGGGCAGTTTTGACGGGAACCTGAGCTGCGACCAGATATAGACCGGCAGCGTCGGCTCTGTTCCGGTAAGGAAAAACGCGATGATGAACTCATCAAGCGAAAGCGTAAACCCGATCAGCAGGGACGATATCAGCCCCGGCATGACCAGGGGCAGGATTACCCGGAAAAATGTTTCCCGCCGCGTCGCCCCAAGATCAAGCGATGCTTCTTCGAGGTATTTGTCCATGTTGTTGAAGGCGGAAAGAAGAATGGCGATCGAAAAGGGCATGCAGATCAGGACATGCCCGAGAATGACGGTCCAGACATTGAGCTCGATCCCGAGCTGCACCAGCACGATCAACAGAGCAACGCCGACAATGATCTCCGGCAGGACAAGAGGCAGCATCAGGAAGGACATCATCGGCTTCTTGCCGAGAAAATCATATCGCGCCGCCGCCCGGGCCGCGAGCACCCCGAAACAGGTGCTCAACACCGATGCCGACAGCGCCACGATCAGCGAATTTTTAAGCGCCACGATCAACGTGCTCTCATGCTGAAGACCTTCGAACCATCTGAGGCTGAACCCTTTGAGCGGAAAGGCGATGATGGCGCTGTCATTGAACGCAAACAACGGCAACAACACCACCGGCGCGTAGAGAAAAACAAGATAAACGCCGACAAAAACAGTCAGATATCTGGGTGAGCTCATCATACCTGCCTCCGGAGATAGCGCCGATTGAGGAAGACAAAACACGCCGCGATCATGCCGACAATCAACATCGCGGACACGGCAAGCGCGGCGCCGAGCGGGGCGTTGTTTGCCTTGGAAAACTGAACCTGGATCATGTTGGCAATCATCAGCCCGTCGGTGCCGCCGACAAGTTTGGGCGTGATATAGTCACCGATGGTGGGGATGAAGACGATCAGCGATGCGGCGATGATCCCGGGCATGGCCAGCGGCAGGGTTATCCGCATGAACCGGCGGAACGCGGTATCGCCGAGATCACGGGCAGCTTCAAGGAGCGAGCGGTCAATTTTCTCAAGCGCAACATAGATCGGCAGAATGGCAAAGGGCGCCCAGGCATGGGCGAGGGAAATCACCACGGCATTGGCATTGTAGAGGATGAAGGTGAGCGGCTCATCGATGAGAGACATCCATTGCAGGGTGGAATTCAGCACCCCGTTATAACCGAGGATGATTTTCCACATGAAAATCCGCAGAAGATAGCTTGTCCAGAAGGGAATCGTGATCAGAAAAATCCACAGCGATTTCCGTCTCCCTCCGTAAAAGGAAATGAAATACGCCATGGGAAAGGCGAGAACGACCGTTGAAAGTGTCACCAGGAATGAGATGACGAGCGAGCGCTGCATCAACATCCGGTAGACAGGATGAGACCAGGCTTCTTCATAATTCGCCATGGTCAGCGTGCGATCAAGATCAAGATAGTTCTGTGTCCAGAAACTGAGCAGCAGCATCATGAGCAATGGTGCGGCCAGCAACAGAAGCGAAAAGCCGAACGGCCCGGCAATCAGTTTAAGTCCCGATCGGGTCTCCCGCGAAAACCATGATTTCATCCGTATTTTCCATCCTGATTTTCAGCAAGAGATTGATTGCACTCCAAGAGCGTTCCGGCCGGGGGCTCTTCTTCTCGGGCCATGACGGGCATGGCCTTGCGCAACCTGTCATGGTAGCTGCGCACGCCGCTTTCGAGATCAGAAAGAATGACCCCGTCAAAGGCGCTTGACTGGATGGCTTCCTGCACCCAGACGGTCAGCATGCGGTCTTCCTCGGCGGTAAGATTGTCAATCCGCGATGAAAGATACCGGGCGGCACGGGTAACGCGATCCTCATCGGCCCGGCGGTAGATCGCACCGCGGATGGCGGTTTTATCCACCCCGAGCGGAATATCCTGATAGAAGATCACCGAATCCGGATAAAGGGCGAGCACGCTGTTGGGATAAATTCCCATATACACCCATTGCCGAGGCAGGCTCCTCCAGGGTTCGGGCAGATGATCGAGAAGCTTCCGGTAGTTCCTGACCGACCAGAGACGTGCCGGGCCATCATTCAGCACCCCGACCGACCGGAACGTGTCCCCGACCATGGCATCATCAACATAATCCTTGCCATAAAGATCATGCAGGCCGGGGTGAGCCATGGGAACATGGTAGCCTTCATTATCCACATCACGGACGGATTTCCAGTTCACTTGTGCGTTTTCCATCAGGTAGATGCCATCTTCGGACGGGCAAAGGTCTTCCAGATGATAGGCCGATGCTTCGCGCTCAAACCTCTTCAATACTTTTGCAATCGACGGCTGGGGGCCTTCCTGAAACCGGATAAAGACGAAACCGTGCCAGATTTCCATCTCCACGGGTTTCAGCCCCCATTCCACCGGGTCCAGTTGAGGAAAACTGCGCGGTTTTGCCGGGGACCGAAGACGACCATCAAGCTCAAAACTCCAGGCATGGAAGGGACAGGTCACCACCCCGGGGCAATTCCCCTTTTCTTCTGCCACCACACGTGAGCCGCGATGGCGGCAAAGATTGTGAAACGCGCGGACAACACCATCCTGCCCGCGGATAATCAAGG
The DNA here is from genome assembly GCA_041228335.1 of Alphaproteobacteria bacterium LSUCC0684. Taxonomy (NCBI): domain Bacteria; kingdom Pseudomonadati; phylum Pseudomonadota; class Alphaproteobacteria; species Alphaproteobacteria bacterium LSUCC0684. The sequence continues at coordinate 1,283,935 of CP166130.1, forward strand.
CACGTTCGCCGACCAGATCAAAAGTAATGAAATCCCCGGGCGAGGGCAGATCCGATATATGGCAGACCAGCTGCCAGTACTGGCGGAAAAGGGTGTTGCATTCCAACTCATACAGTTCCGGGTTGGTGTAGCACCAGCCAGGCAGGCCTTCCCTGCCTTCGGTGACATTATGCTGATAATGTGTATCCATGACGTTTCGTTAAGGTTACTTGCAATTCATCGGTTAGGTTTTCATAATCATACCCGGTATCGAAAAATATGCCAGCACGGTTTTTTTCAGCATAACTTATCCATGCCGCCAAGGGCTGATGGCAGAACAGGGAAAATCAGATGATATATGATGCGATTATTATCGGCGCCGGCCATAACGGGCTGACCGCGGCGGGATATCTTGCCGGCAAGGGGAAATCCGTGCTGGTACTGGAACGACGTGATGTGATCGGCGGGGCGGCGCTGACCACCGAATTTGCCCCCGGATTCCGGAATTCCGAATTTTCCTATGTGGTCAGCCTGCTTGATCCCGAAGTGATCCGTGATCTTGATCTTGAACAGCACGGGCTCAACATTATCCCGCGAGAAGGTGCATCGATCACCTTCGGCCCGGAAGGTCATCTGTGGCTTCCCCAGAAACTCGAGGATTCCTGCCGCGAAATTGCGAAATTTTCCAGAAATGACGCCGAAAACTATGCCCGGCTTGATGAGTTACTGGAAGATATCTGCGCTATTCTGAGGCCGCTCATGCGGGCCACGCCCTATAATCTCACCTCATCGCTTTTCAGCCAGATTTCGGACGCGCTTGCCACCGGCCGGGTGCTTGCCAAAGCCTCGCTGGAAAACCGTGCCCATCTCGCCGAGCTCATGACCAAATCGGTGGGGCATTACCTTGATCAGTGGTTTGAAACAGATATTCTCAAGGGCACGATGGCCTATAGCGGCAGCGTCGGCAATTTTGTCAGCCCGTATCACCCCAGCACGGCCTATGTGCTGCTGCATCATGTCTTCGGTCAGGTCAATGGCAAGACCGGTGCCTGGGGCCATGCAAGGGGCGGGATGGGCGCGATAACACAAGCCATGGCCAGTTCCGCCCGGGCCAGAGGGGTTGAAATCCGCACCGAGGCCGACGTCACGGGCGCGTTGATCAATGCCGGCCGCATCGACGGCGTTCGCCTCGGCAATGGTGAGGAAATCCGGGCCCGAAGTGTTATCGCCAACTGCCATCCGCAAATCCTCTTCGGCAATATCATCGCGTTTGATGACCTGCCCGGTGATTTCAGCCGCCGGATCAAAGGATATCGTTCCGAATCAGGCAGTTTCAGGATGAATCTGGCGATCAGCGAGTTGCCGAAATTCTCCTCCCTCAAAGGGCTGGATACGCCGCCGGAGATGATGCTGAACGGCTCGAACAACGTCATGCCATCAATCGCCTATATCCAACAGGCCTATGATGATGCCCGCACCCATGGCTGGGCCCGAAAGCCGGTGATCGAATTCTGCATCCCCAGCCTTCTTGACGACAGCCTGGCCCCGAAAGGCGCCCATGTCATGAGTCTGTTCTGTCAGCATTTCCAGCGGCACCTTCCCGATGGGCGGAGCTGGGATGATGCCCGGGATGAAGCCGCCGATACGGTAATCGATACGATTGAGGAATTTGCCCCCGGATTCCGGCAATCCATCATCGCAAGACAGATCAATTCACCCCTTGATATCGAACGCAAACTCAACATGGTTGGCGGTGATATTTTCCATGGCGCGCTGCATCTTGACCAGCTCTATGCGATGCGGCCCGTGGTGGGGGCGGCGGATTACCGGATGCCGATACGCGGGCTTTATCTTGGCGGCTCCGGCGCGCATCCGGGTGGCGGGGTGAGTGGCCTGCCCGGGCGAAACTGCGCAAAAGCGGTGTTGCGTGATCTCTGAGTTCAGCCGCTCATAACCGGGCCTGCAGCGGCAGGCTCGGCACCCAGCAATAACCAAGCGGGTCAAGAATGAAGGCCTCCCTTATGCCGTGCTCCTTGTCGGTGGCATGTTGCAGGACCGTCCATCCTTCCTCGGCCTCAGCCCTGGTGGCGGCGGCGTCCGGATCAACGGCGTAAAGACGCAGCTCGACCCCGAGACCGCGCACCTGCCCTTCGCCAAGAAAGGCATGATAGGGATTGCTGGCGTAGGTATTGTCTGCATGTATCTGGATCAGGCTGGTGATATCGGGGGGCGATGCCCAGGAAAGAAGGGCAAAAAAGGCATCAACGCGGATGAGTTCCAGCCCCATCACCCGTGCCAGCGACGGCGCGTAAACCAGCGGCGCCGGGCACAGGATATTGATCCCCATCCCTTTCAGGCGGCGCCCGAGATCATCTGCTTCTATCTCCTTGAAATCCATGCCATATCTCTATTTCAGCAGCTCTGTTTCAGCAGCTCTGTTTGAGCAACTCTATTTCAGCGTAATTTCCGGCCAGCGGGCAGAAAACCGCGCAAAATCCGCCTTGGACAGCGTGACCTCGACCGCCTCCCAGCCATCATCCTGCATGATTGCATCATGCACCCGGCCCTGCGCATAAAGCCAGGCCCGGGCTGCGCCTTCTCCCGGCGGCAGTTTCAGTTTAATGACCTGATCCTGTATCGACAAGACATGTTCGATCCGCTGTTCAAGCTCGGCGATGCCGTCACCGGTCAGGGCCGAGATCATCACCGGCTTCCGGAACCGCTCATGGACCGCAGCGGCTATCTCGCCGGCAAGATCCGATTTGTTGAAGACATGGACCACTCTTGTTGCCAGCATCTGCTCATCAATGCCAAGATCCTGGAGCACCCCGAACACATCATCGGCTTCCTCAAGCAGCAGCGGTGAGGACGCATCATGGACGTGAAGAAGCAGATCAGCCGAGACGACTTCTTCGAGGGTGCTCTTGAATGCCTCAACAAGTTCGGTTGGCAACTGGCTGATGAACCCGACCGTATCGGCCAGCACAACCTTGCGGGATGAGGCAAGCCTGACCGCCCGCATCGTGGGATCAAGGGTGGCGAAAAGCATATCCTTTGACAACACCCCTGCCCCGGTCAACGCATTGAAAAGCGTTGATTTGCCCGCATTGGTATAGCCGATCAGGGCAAGAGTGGGGGTTTCCGCCCGGCCCCTGTTCTGCCGCTGAAGCCGGCGGGTGCGTTCCACATCCTCAAGCTCTTTTCGGATCTGCAGGACGCGCTGCATCAGCATCCGCCGGTCAAGTTCGATCTGTCGTTCCCCCGGCCCGCCGAGAAACCCGCCGCCGCCACGCTGGCGTTCAAGGTGGGTCCAGCTCCGAACCAGACGGCTGCGCTGAAAGCTGAGGGCGGCAAGTTCAACCTGAAGCCGCCCGGCATGGGTGCTGGCTCTGGCGCCAAAAATCTCAAGGATGAGCGCGGTGCGGTCGATCACCTTGCAGCCGGTGATCATTTCAAGATTGCGCTGCTGAACCGGGGCAAGATCGGTGTTGATGACAATCAGGGGATCATCATCTTCGGCGGCGCGTTCTTTCAGCATATCGGCGTATCCCTTGCCGATGAATGTTCCGGCACGGGGCCGGTTCACCGACGTGATATCCGCAAATCCAACCGCAAGCCCGATGGCCTCCACCAGCCCGCAAGCCTCCTCAAGGCATGTTTCCGGCGGCCGGGGCAGAGGCTCAAGCCGGTTATCGGGATGAATGACATAGGCAATTGCCTGTCCCATGGTTAATTCCTCGCGACTCGAGCGTGACGGAGAAAAATCTTTCCATCATCGCCCGGATATATGTTAGGCAGAAAACGCATCACGCCATGAGGATACGACGGATGAGCATGAAAACAACCATAAGCGTGGATATTTTTTCCGATGTCATCTGCCCCTGGTGCATGATCGGCAAGAAACGGCTCGAAGATGCCGCCCTGCTGCATGGCGGTGTTACGCTCAAGATCAACTGGCGTGCCTTTCTGCTCAACCCGAACATGCCCCCCGAAGGCATGGAGCGTAAAACCTATATCCAGAACAAGTTTGGCAATGCCGGGCCGAGTTTCTATGCGCGGATTGCCGCCACCGGCAAAGATGCCGGGATCGTTTTTCAATTTGACGCGATCAAGCGGACACCGGACAGCCGCCCGGCCCTTCTGCTTGTGCTCGGGGCAGACAAGGCGGCCAATGACGTCAAGGGGGACATATTTCACGCCTATTTCCAGAAGGGTGTCGATATCAGTGATGATGCGTTTCTTGGCGATCTTGCCAAGCGATATCAGATACCTCATCCGGCGAGCGAAAGCCTGCGCCGCAAACTCGAAAAAGATCTGGGTGAAGCTGCCCGCCTCGGTATCCAGGGGGTGCCGTATTTTGTCTTTGAAAATCAATGGGCCATTTCCGGGGCACATCCACCGGAATCCTTTCTTCCTCTTATTGATGCAGCCATTGCCCAGAAAACCTCTCCCTAGACGGTAAGGGCGACAAGCTCCTGGAGCTGTTCGCGAATGACTCTGGCACGGCTTGACAGGGGCAGGGCCTGTTTCATCACCAGCCGATGATCCTGGGCGAGTTGCAACCGCCCTGCCTTTGAGGCGATATGACCGATCAGCCTTTCCGGGTTGGGGAAGGTGTTGTTGCGGAACGACAGGCTCAACCCCTTGGGTCCGGCGTCAATCCGGACAACATTGGCCATCCGGCAGAGGATCTTGATGGTGATGGTATCAAGAAGATTGCGGGCCTGATCAGGTATCGGGCCGAAGCGGTCGACAAGTTCCGCCGAGAGCTGATCAAGCTCTTCCATGGTCTCAAGTGCCGCAATCCGGCGGTAGAGAGAGAGCCTGACCGTGAGATCCTCAACATAACTGTCGGGAAGCAAGACCGCCGCGCCAAGATTGATGACAGGTGACCAAGCCTTGTCTTCGGGCTCGCCATCCCCTTCTCCCATCCTGGCCGCGATCACCGCCTCTTTCAGCATTTCCTGATAGAGTTCAACCCCGACTTCGCGGACATGGCCGGATTGCTCATCGCCGAGAAGATTGCCAGCACCGCGAATATCAAGATCATATGAGGCGAGAGAGAACCCGGCGCCGAGGGCGTCAAGGGTCTGCATCACCTCAAGCCGGCGGCGGGAATTCGGGGTCAGCAGACGCGTCGGGTCCGTGGTCAGGAAGGCATAGGCCCGCTGGCGACTGCGGCCGACGCGGCCACGGAGCTGGTAGAGCTGGGAAAGGCCGAACATATCGGCGCGATGAATGATCATCGTATTGGCCGAAGGGATATCAATTCCGCTTTCGATGATATTGGTGGAAAGAAGGACATCGCCGCCACCTTCGCCAAAATTCGTCATCGCCTCGTCAAGATCAGCTGCCGGCATCTGGCCATGGGCGGTGATGATTCGGGCTTCGGGCACCATTGTCTGAAGCCTTGTGTAGACACGCTCAAGATGATCTATCCTCGGGCAGACGCAGAACACCTGACCGCCGCGAAACCGCTCACGCCGGATGGCTTCGGCCAGGACCACCGGATCCCACGGCCCCACCGAGGTGCGGACGGCAAGCCGGTCCACCGGCGGGGTGGCGATGATCGACATCTCCCGCACGCCGCTGAGCGCCATCTGCAAGGTCCGGGGTATGGGCGTCGCGCTCAGGGTGAGGACATGAATATCCCCGCGGAGGGATTTGAGCCGCTCTTTCTGCGTCACGCCGAAATTCTGCTCTTCATCGACGATGACAAGCCCGAGATTGCTGTAGGACACCGATTTCGAAAGCAGGGCATGGGTGCCGACAATGATCTGGCAATCACCGGTCGCGATATCCTTGCGGAGCTGGGTTGCCGCCCCTGAACCTGTCATCCGCGACAACACACCGATGCGCAGGGGAAAGCCCTGAAACCGATCCTTAAAGGTCTTGCCATGCTGGCGTGCGAGAAGCGTTGTCGGCGTGATCACCGCAACCTGAAACCCGGCCATGGCCACGGCGAAAGCCGCCCGCATGGCTACTTCGGTCTTGCCGAACCCGACATCGCCGCAGATCAGCCTGTCCATGACCCGGCCGGATGCCAGATCATCCATGACATCGCCAATCGTATCGAGCTGATCATCTGTTTCCGCGTAAGGGAAGCGCTGGCAGAATTCAGCAAAACTTCCTGCATCGGGGAGTATCGGCTCACAGGTGGCGGTCTGCCGGAGGGCGGCAACCTTGATAAGCTGATCGGCGATATCACGAACCCGGCCCTTGATCCGCGCCTTGCGGGCCTGCCAGGAGGCGCCGCCAAGCCGGTCCAGTTGGGCGTCGCTCCCTTCCTTGCCGTAGCGAGACAGAAGATCGATATTTTCCACCGGCAGAAAGAGTTTATCGCCACCGGCATAGACAATCAGCAGGCAATCATGGTCTATCCCGCCGGTGGTGATCTTCTCAAGACCTTCATAGCGGCCGATGCCGTGATCGACATGGACAACGAAATCACCTACCGCGAGGCTGGAGACTTCACGCAGGAAATTTTCCGCCCGGCGGCGCTTGCCTTGCGGGCGGGCGATACGGGAGCCGTAAATATCCTTTTCCGTAATCACCACGCATCCGGGCAGGACAAAACCGTCTTCAATCGGCCAGATGACGGAATGGACTTTCCCCTTCTCAAGAGAAAGGAAATCCGCCACCGGATGAATGGCAAGCCTGGCGGGAAGATGTTCGGCAATCAGTTCATCCATCCGCACCCTTGCCCCTTCGGTAGAGGCGGCGAGTAGAACGATATTATCCCGGGCAAGTTCAACCGCAGCTTCCGCCACCGCTCGGCTGGGCGAGATCGATGACGCCTCCCCGGCAAGACGGCTTTCGGTTGCCGCGGTATGATAAATGGTGCCGCGGCGCCCCTGAAGATCAAATCCCTCGCCCGCCTCGCCTTCCTGACGCGAAAAGCGGCTGAGCTGGTGGAAGACCCGCGCATCTTTCCGGCTTTCCCATTCTTTTGAGGAAAGGTAGAGGCTTTCCGGTGGCAGCGGCCGCCAGACAAGTTCTGTTTCCGCGTCCTCGCTCGCCTCCCGGCGGGCGGTGAAGAAATCATCGATCTGGGCCAGCCGTTGCGCCGCTGCCTGCGGAACATCCGGGTCGATCAGGACAGGCTTGCGGCCGATATAGGCGGAAAACGGCACCAGCATATCGTGAAACAGCGGCAGCATCTGCTCCATCCCGGGGTGATGCCTGCCCTCGCTCACCGAGAGGTAAAGCGGGTCGCGCGTGGCGTCGGCACCGAACAACTCCCGATAGCGGCCACGAAAGGCGGTGATCGTCGCTTCATCCAGGATAAATTCACTCACCGGATGCAGGGTGACCGCCTCCACCTTATCCATGCTGCGCTGGGTTTCGGCATCGAATCTCTTGATTGTTTCTATTTCGGTATCAAAGAAATCAACCCGAACCGGATCTTCGGCGCCCGGCGGAAAGATATCGACAATACTGCCGCGAATGGCGTATTCCCCTGCTTCGCGAACCGTATCCGCCCGGCGGTAGGCATGCTGGATGGCAAACTGGCTGATATCCTTGGGCGACAGATTGCCGCCTGCGGCCAGATGCAGGGATGCCCCTTGAAAATGCGACGGTGGCGGCACCCTTTGCAGCCAGGCATTGATCGTTGTCAGGACAAAGCGCGGCGCATCAGGGGCTGAGTTGAGCGCGGCAAGACAGCTGAGCCGCTGGCCGGTGATGATGCCATTGGGTGAGATCCGGTCATAGGGCAGACAATCCCAGGCTGGAAATGTCAGGATCTGATCTTCGGTTACGCCCACCAGCTCAAGCGATGCCCGCATCCGGGCAAGTCCGGCATCATCAAGACCGACATGGACAGCCTGCCCGCCATGGGTATCGGCAAGTGCTTTCAGTGCCAGCGCATCGGCACCGTCCGGAACACCCCACAGATTGCCCGAAGACGCCTTCTGCCATTCATCGAAATAGGAAAACATCTAGCGGTGCTGCTCCCGCGACCAGCGGATCAACGCATCAAGGGCAGGATTTTCCATGCCCTCGGGGCGATCTTCCTGGCCGCTGACCCAGGCCCAGATCGACGGATCGCCCGCGTCAAGAAGCTCTTCATACGCATCCAGACCTGCCGCATCCATCCCGGGCAGAACATCACGGGCAAATCCCCCAAGAAGCAGATCGGTCTCCCTGGTGCCGGTATAGGCGGATCGATAGATCAATCGGCGGACGCGCTGGGTGTGGGTTTCGGTCATGTCAGTGTCAGATACTCAAGAGATGATGCGCTCCATGCAATTATGATCTAACATGCGAGGGGGAAATAGCAAGACATCCCTTAAGGATGGAGGGCAAATCGCCGTGACGACACCGGCAGATTTTCAGCATTTCAGGAGACCCGAAGAGCTGTTTCGCCTCTTCGCCCGGGTCACCGCGCTGCCAGGTGTCGGCGACAAGGTGGCCAAACTGCTCGAAAAACGGATGGGCGGTCTTGTCATTGATCTGCTGAGGCATCTGCCTGTGGGCCTTATTGACCGGACAAAACGTCCGCCGCTCAATATGGTGGAACATGGCAGTGTCATCACCGTTGAAGTGACGATCACCGGCCACGACAAGCCCCCCAAGGGAAGCCGGCGGCCGATGCGGGTGACAGCGCAAAACGACACCGGGGTGCTGGATATCATCTTTTTTCACGCCCGGGGGGATTATGTTGAAAAACTGCTGCCCATCGGCGCCAAACGCATCATCAGCGGCCGGGCTGAATGGTTTCAGCACAAAATCCAGATGGCGCATCCGGATCATGTGGTGGCACCGGAAAAAGCCGAACAGCTGCCGCAGCTCGAGCCTGTCTATCCCCTGACGGCCGGGTTGACCGCAAAACTCCTCGCCCGGGCCATGGCAGCCGCCATTGAACGTATCCCCCAACTTGAGGAATGGATCGATGCGGATATCCTTGCCCGGTTCAACTGGCCTTCCTGGGATGCGGCGATGCGTGAAGTCCATGCCCCGAAGAAAGAGGCGGATGTGCTGCCGGGAAGCCCGACCCGGGCAAGGCTCGCCTATGACGAGCTTCTTGCCAATCAGCTGGCACTGGCGCTGGTGCGCCTCGGCTCAAGCCGGCAGACAGGACGGATCATCGAAGGTGACGGGGCACTGCGGGAAAAACTGCTCTCCTCCCTGCCTTTCGAGCTGACCCGGGCCCAGCAACGGGTGGTGACGGAAATCGAGGCCGATCAGCGCTCGGGGGACCGGATGCTCCGCCTGATCCAGGGAGATGTCGGCTCCGGCAAGACACTGGTTGCGCTGATGGCCATGCTCAATGCCGTGGAAGCCGGAAGCCAGGCGGCGATGCTGGTGCCGACGGAAATACTTGCCCGCCAGCATCACCAGACACTCACCCGAATGCTTGCCCCGCTCGGGCTTGTGCCCGGCCTGCTCATGGGCAAGATGAAGGCAGCGGAAAAGCGGGCCGTTCTCGAAGGGCTTGCCGATGGCAGCATCCCCATTGTCATCGGCACCCACGCTCTGCTGACCGATACCGTCACGTTCCACGATCTGGCCCTTGGGGTGGTCGATGAGCAGCATCGTTTCGGGGTCAGGCAACGTCTTGTGCTTGGCGAAAAGGGTCGAGGCGTCGATGTGCTGGTCATGACGGCAACGCCGATCCCGAGAACACTTGCCATGACGTCTTATGGCGATCTTTTGTCTTCGAGAATTGACGAAAAGCCGCCTGGCCGCAAGGAGGTCACCACCACCGCCCTGCCCCTTGAGCGCGTCGATGATGTCATCGGCCGGTTGCGGGTGGCACTTGGCAACGGCCAGCGGGTGTACTGGATCTGCCCGCTGGTGGATGAAAGCGATGTGCTTGACGTGGCCGCGGCGGAAGAACGCCATATCATGCTGAAAGCCGCCCTGCCGCAAACGAAAATTTCGCTTGTGCATGGACGTATGGATGCCGAAATGCGCGAGACCGCCATGGAAGACTTCCGATCCGGCGAAAGCCAGCTGCTCGTCGCCACCACGGTGGTTGAAGTTGGCGTCGATGTTCCCGAAGCCAGCATCATGATCATCGAGCATGCCGAACGCTTTGGACTTGCCCAGATGCATCAGCTGAGGGGGCGCGTGGGCCGGGGCAAGGAAAGCGCCAACTGTCTTCTGCTCTATAAGGGACCGCTTTCAGATACCGCCAAGGCAAGGCTCAACATCATGCGGGAGAGCAACGACGGATTCCGCATTGCCGAAGAAGATCTCAGACTTCGCGGCCCCGGTGAAGTGCTCGGGCGACGTCAATCCGGTGACCCTGATTTCCAGCTGGCGGATCTGGCCTATCATGGAGATCTTCTGGAACTGGCGCGTGATCAGGTGCTTGCGGTCATCGAACAAAACCCGACTCTGACCGGCGCTCAAGGACAGCGGCTAAAGACCCTGCTTGCGCTGTTTGAACGTGACATGGCGGTGACGTATCTATCCGGGGGATAATCTTCCGGCCGGATCAGCTTTTGGGTGATGCTTTTGTCCGTGGCCCTGATTTTTTCCGGGCTGGTGTTTTTGCGGCGGTTTTCATGGATGAAAGAGCTTTCGGCTTGCGGTCAGCCCGAGGGTCACTCGGCGTCACAATACCGCCGGAGACAACCATCTTGACCGCCTCTTCCACCCCCATTTCAAGGGTGATGAGATCCTCGCGCGGGAAAAACAAGAGAAATCCTGACGTCGGGTTCGGCGTTGTCGGCACAAACACATTGACCAGTTGTTCCTTTGACATGTTCTGGACTTCACCACGGGTGGTACCGGTCACAAAACCGATTGCCCATATGCCGCGCCGCGGATATTCGATCAGCACCACTTCACGGAACGCATCAGACTGGCTGGCCATTACCGTTTCCATGATCTGCTTGGTCGCGCCATAGACAGACCGGATCACCGGCACGCCGTTCAGCATGCGTTCACCAAAACGCAACAGGGAACGGCCCAGAAATCCGGTGGTCAGTGCCCCGATGATAATGATCGTCAATCCACCGATGATCAGCCCGAAACCTGGAAGCGGGAAATCAACATAGGTCTGCGGGTTCAGGTTCTCGGGCAGGAAATTCGATACATACCCGTCGATAATGCCGATGATGAGCCAGGTCAGGTAGCCGGTCAGCAGGATCGGTGCCGTTACCAGAAACCCGGCAAGAAACCAGCGCCTCAGGTAGCCGAAGACAGAAGTACCGGTTTTGTTTTCCGCATCCGGGGAGTCATTTATGGACATGGCTTTATCCCATCCGTGAATATATCTAGTATATAGACGAAAACTGACTCAATACAACACGGCATATCGCGGAAGTTCCATGACTGATCACACAACCCCTCCAGCCGCCCCCCCTCCAGCCGGGCGGACCAACGCCGAAAAAAATCTTACAGCCCTGATCTCGGTAATGGCAACATTACGAGACCCTGAAAAGGGATGTGCGTGGGATCTCAACCAGACGCATGAGAGCATCTCCCCCTATACGATCGAAGAAGCGTATGAAGTCGCCGAAGCCATCCAGGAGGGAAATCCTGAAACCATCCGGGACGAGCTCGGGGATCTGCTGCTTCAGGTTGTCTTTCAGGCCCGGATCGGGGAAGAAGCCGGTCATTTTGATTTTGCCTCCATCGCCGACAGCATCACCGAAAAGATGATTCGTCGCCATCCGCATATCTTCGGGGATGACCGGTATCGCGACAGCGACGAACAACGCAAGGCCTGGGAAGATATCAAGGAAGCCGAACGCCACGCCAAGAAAGAGAAGGGAACACTCGACGGGGTGGCGAGCACCCTGCCGCCGGTCACCCGCGCCGTCAAACTCCAGAAACGGGCAGCGCGAGTCGGCTTTGACTGGACCGACCCCGCCGATGTACTTGCCAAGATACGGGAGGAAATTGACGAGGTTGAAATGGAGATGAAAGCCGATACCAAGGACAGGAAATCCCTTGAGGCGGAACTCGGCGATCTGCTCTTTGCCGTGATCAATCTGGCCCGGAAATGCCAGATTGATCCAGATCATGCAATTAACTTAACAAATCGTAAATTTATCAACCGTTTTACGGTGATGGAACGCCTTGCCAAAAGCCAAGGCAAGAGTTTTCCAGACAGCACGCTTGCAGAAATGGAAGAATGGTGGACGCAAGCCAAGAGAGAGGAAAGCCAAGGCTGACGCCCTGGATTTACATCACTCCTCCAGTTGCTCCAGTTCCCCCAGCTCCTCCTGTGGGTCCACGATGAGGTTCACCGGCACGGCGGGCATAATGGTGGAAATGGCGTGTTTGTAGACCAGCTGGACATGTTGATCACGTTTCAGCAGTAAACAGAAATTATCAAACCAGGTGATAATTCCCTGTAACTTGACACCATTGACCAGAAACACCGTAACGGCAATGTGATCCTTGCGAACGGAATTCAGGAAAATTTCCTGCAGATTGTGGCTCTTCTCTGTAGCCATATTGTATTCCCCCTGAACACTATATTACGCATTATTAAAAAAAATGTAAATTATTCGTTTTATCAGGGAATGGAATTATTCGGCAGCCTGGGAAATATGATCAAAATATGCCTGCCGGAGCGCCATGGAAACCGGCCCGGCTTCGCCATCGCCGATGGTTGTCTCGTCAATCTGGCCCACCGGCGTGATAAGCGATGATGCGCTGGTCACGAAGGCTTCGGCGGCGGCTTTCGCCTCATCAGGAGTGAAGGCCCGTTCCACGATCTTCAGATTTCGTTCCGCGGCGATGGCCAGCACGGCTTTCCGGGTGATTCCGTTCAGGATATCGTAGGTGGCAGGCCGGGTGACAAGCTCACCTTCCCTGGTAACGATCCAGGCGTTCGAGCTTGATCCCTCGGTGATATAGCCCGTGTCATCGACCATCAACGCTTCATAGGCGCCCGCCTCGACCGCTTTTGTCTTGGCAATACAGTTCGGCAATAACTGGGTTGTCTTGATATCACGCCGCTGCCAGCGCTGATCCGGCACGGTGACCACCTTGACGGCGCGGGTGCTGTCACGTTCCGGGAAGGTAAGATGCTTGGCGGTCATGATCATCTGCGGGGTCAGTGCCGAGTTGATGGCATGATCGCGGCGCATAACCCCACGCGTCACCTGAAAATACACAAGACCGAAGGTGACCGAATTCATGCGGATGATATTGCGAATGACGATTTTCAGCGCCGGACGCGACATCGGCATGGGAATGCCAAGCTCACCAAGCGAAAACTCAAGCCGGTCCAGATGCCAGTCTTCATCCGCCAAGACGCCATTGATCACCGATACGACTTCATAAACGCCATCCCCGAACTGGTACCCGCGATCATCGATATGCACTTCGGCATGGGTGTGGGGAAGATATTGACCGTTGACATAAGCTATTCGAGACATGGCGCAACCACCTGGAAGAATTGAGAAAGATCAGAAGAAATCGGGGCGGACCGACAAGAGTTTTTCAACTTCGGGTACCGCATGACGGGCAGAAAACAGTATCACCTTGTCGTTGGGCTCAATCATCGTGTCGCCACGCGCCGTGATCACCTCATCACCGCGAACGATCGCGCCCACGGCCGCATTTTTGGGCAGATTGGCTGACCGCAACGGCACCCCGACCAGCGGCGAAGACGGCATGGCCTCAACTTCCATGAACTCACCCTTGTCCTCGATGATGGTGTGGATATCCCTGATCCGGCCACGTCGAACATGACGCAGAATAGATGAGACGGTGATCGCCGGAGGATTGATAACCGAATCCACGCCCAGGGTTGAGATCAGCGGCACGAAACTCGCCATATTTACAAGCGTGACGGTATGGGTTGCACCAAATCGACGTGCCAGCAGTGATGAGAGGACGTTCACCTCATCATCATTGGTGAGGGCAACAAAGGTATCCGCATCCGCCACATCGCCTTCACTGAGCCGGTCCGGATCAAGCGCGTCGCCATGGATGACCATGATATCCGGCAGGAGATGCGCGGCTTCATTTGCCATCTCCTTGTTTTCCTCGATGATCGTGCAGCGTGAATTATCAATCTTCTGCAGCACATCGGCGGCAACCATCTTGCCGATCGTTCCGCCGCCTGCGATCAGGACCTTGCGGCTCTCCGGCTCTTCATGCCCGAAGGACGCCATCGCCCGGGACATGTGACTTTCCTCACAGACAAAATAGACCTGATCGCCTTCCTTCATCTTGACCGAACCATCACGGGGAACGATCACATCTCCGCCACGGAGGATCGCGACAATCGTGATCTTGAGATCTTCGAAGAGATCGGTCAGGTAGCGAATGGGCGAGCCGAGTATAGGGCAGGAACTGGTGCAGCGAACACCGATAATCCGGACCCTGTTGTCGCACATGTTCGCAACATCGAATGCCCCCGGCACCCTAAGACGACGGCTGACCGCATCAGAGACTTCGGCTTCGGGTGAGATAATATGATCGATCGGCAGATTTTCCGGGCTGTAGAGATCACCAAATACCGGATTGAGGTAGGACCTGGCCCGGACACGGGCAATTTTCATCGGCGTGTTGTAGAGCGAATGCGCAACCTGACAGGCCACCATGTTGACTTCGTCGGAATCGGTCACGGCGATGATCATATCGGCATCCTTGGCGCCGGCCTGCTCAAGAATATCCGGATGCGACGACACCCCGATCACGCCGCGCAGATTGCTTGTTTCGGCCGCCCGCTGAACCCTGTCCGCATGTGTATCGACAATGGTGACGTTATTATCCAAAGCCAGATGGGCGGCGATCGACATGCCAACCTGGCCAGTGCCACAGATAATGATGTTCATCAGGCGACCCCCCTAGTCACTGTCTTCGGGATTGATATTGAGACTCTTGAGCTTTCGGTGCAGGGCTGATCTTTCCATCCCGATAAATGCTGCGGTTTTGGATATATTGCCATCAAACCGCGAGAGTTGCGATATCAAATACCGGGTTTCGAACTGCTCCCGCGCGGCCTTGAGCGGAAGCCCGACCACGGATTCCATGCCGCCATCCTGATTTTTGACGGAATTGCCGGTGATATCCGGCGGCAGATCACCCGGCTTGATCAAATTATCAGGGGCTGCGTCAACCATGATGATGAGCCAGTCAATCACGTTGCGCAACTGGGTGACGTTCCCGGGCCAGTTATAGACCTGCATCGCCATCAGCGCTTCATTGGAAAAAGAAAGTTTCCGGCCATGGCTTTCGCAGGCCTTCCTGAGAAAATGCCGCGCAAGATCAGGAATATCCTCCTTATGATGGGACAGCGCCGGCACGGTCATCGGCACGACCCCGAGGCGATAGAAAAGATCTTCACGGAGATTGCCGTTCCTGATCTCTTCCTGAAGGTCAAGTTTCGAGGCGCTGATCACCCGGACGTCAACGCTGACCTCCTGGCTGCCCCCGACCCGCCGGAACCGCTGATCCTGTACGGCCCGGACAAGCTTGCCTTGTGTTTCCAGCGGAAGATCACCGATTTCGTCAAAATAGAGCGTCCCGCCATTGGCCTGCTCAAACAGACCGACGATACGCTGGCGGCCATCGGCGCCTTCGGTGCCAAACAGTTCCGCCGTCACCCGTTCCGGGGAAAGCATCGCGCAATTTGCCAGAACAAACCTGCCCTTCCTGCGATCGGAAAGCTGATGAATGTTGCGGGCGACGATCTCCTTGCCGCTGCCCGAGGGACCGCTGATCATCACCCGGCTGTTGGATTGCGCCACCTTTTCGATTGTCTGATGAAGCGATGTCATGACCGCCGAAGATCCGACAAGATCGACGTCAAGCGACGCCTTCTTCCTGAGTTCACGGTTTTCAGCTTCGAGCGCGGCTTTGGCGAGCGCACGTTCAACAAGAAGGATCAACCGGTCAGATTTGAACGGTTTTTCGACAAAATCAAAGGCGCCGTCTTTCATCGCCTGAACCGCTGTTTCAATATTCCCATGCCCGGACATCATGATCGCCGGAACGTCAGGATATAGATTGCGCAGCCATTTCTGCAATTCGAGGCCATCCATATCGGATTTATCCATCCAGATATCGAGGATCACCAGTGCTGGCGGAAATGTATTGACGATCTGCCGCGCATCGGCGGCGTTTGAGGCTGTGCGGCAATGATACCCTTCATCTTCCAGCAGCATACTGGTCAGGCGGCAGATATCCTCCTCGTCATCTACGATCAGAATGTCCTGTTTCATGCGCCTGGTACCGTCACAGCGTTAGCGGGAAGGAAAGACAATCGTAATCTCAGCCCCGGAAAACCTGCCTTTTCTCCCATTGGCAAGACTGAGGCTGCCGTAATGATCTTCGACAATCTTTCGCACAATCGCAAGACCAAGACCCGTTCCCTTTTCCCGCATCGTCACATAAGGTGCGGTCAGATCCGTATGATCATCAAGCGGCAGACCTGGACCGTTATCCCGGATCACGAGTGCTATATTGTCAGCACCTCTGGATATTTCAACATGTATCTGGCCTTTTTTTACCTCTGCATCACGCAAGGCATCAACCGCGTTCTGGACAAGATTGGTGATGACCTGCCGGATCATGCCGTCATCGCAAGTGAAAAGAAGCCGCGATTTGCCGTTTGTCTCAACGGTAAATCTGATGTCCTTTTCTGCCGCTTCAAAGAGATTGATCTGGCCTCGCACCATCTTGACGAGATCATGGGACGCCATCTGGGGCGCCGGCATCCGGGCAAAGGATGAAAATTCATTCACCAGCCGGCCAATATCATCCACCTGCCGGATGATGGTGTCGATATAGGTGGAAAACGC
Source organism: Alphaproteobacteria bacterium LSUCC0684 (assembly GCA_041228335.1). Taxonomy (NCBI): domain Bacteria; kingdom Pseudomonadati; phylum Pseudomonadota; class Alphaproteobacteria; species Alphaproteobacteria bacterium LSUCC0684. The sequence continues at coordinate 1,300,635 of CP166130.1, forward strand.
CTGCTTCGCGTTTTCCTCATCCGGGGTGTATTTGGCGCCAAGGCGTTCGGCGGCAAGCTGGATCGGTGTCAGGGGATTCTTGATTTCATGGGCGATGCGGCGGGCGACATCCGACCAGGCCGCCTTGCGCTGGGCATCGAGCAGTTCGGACACATCCTCAAACGTCACCACATAGCCGACAATGCGTCTGGCCACGGTTTCGGTGGTCACCCGGACGAGCAGATTCCGCTGGACACCATTTCTGTTGATCTCAACATTCTGTTCCTTGTTGCGGCGACCTGGCTTGCCCGCGGAAACAAGAAGGTTTTCAAACTCCGGCACGATCTCCACCAGTTTCCTGCCGATAGTTTCGGCGCGTGTCAGGCCAAGCATTTCAAGAGCCGCAAGATTGGGCAGGGTGATGTATTTATTCTCATCAATCCCGATAACACCCGAAGACACCCCGGCCAGCACCGCTTCGGTAAACTCACGACGTTTATCGATCTGGCGGTTGGCCTCAACAAGCTCTTCCCTGTTGCGGGCAACCTCTTCGAGCATGCGGTTGAAGGAAAGACCAAGCTGGGCAATTTCGTCATTGGTTTTCACATAAGGGACCCGGGAGGCCAGATTGCCGGAACGGACCTGCTCGGCAACCTGGATCACCGCCCCAAGCGGCAGAATGATCGCGTTGGCAAAGTTGATCCCCACCCATACCGAGCCGAGAACCAGCAACAGCGCCACCATGCCGAAAAGAATGGCAAAACTTACCTTGAGATCAAGCTGGCGGATATCGAGGGACTGATATTCCGTTACCGCCGTCTGTGTCCGGTCAACGGCACCTGATACGTTCGGGTCGATGAAGCGGCCTACCAGGAGGTAGGCGTCAACAAACTGGTTGAGCCGAACACCGGCGCGAATACGGTTGGTGATATCGGTGCGGGTGATGGCAACATCGCCATCTCTTGCGCTGGAATAGAAATCCTCACCAAGGCTTGAAAACGTCACGGCATAGGCAAATCTGGAATTGGCGATAACGCGGCCGGTGGAATCCATCACCAGCGCTTCGGAAAGGTTGCGGACACCTGCCTGGTTGGTGAGAAACGCATCGAACGCCCGGCGATTGCCTGAAAGCGAGCTTGCCTCCCTGTTGATATCATTGGCCATGGCAAGGATCTGGCCACGGACGGAAAGCACATGTTCTTCGAGATAGGCATCCGCCACGGTCACGCTTTCGTTAATCGCCGTGGATATGCGCTCGTTGAACCAGCCGCGAAGCGAAAAATCGAGCACAAAATAGGAAAAGGCTACAACGATCACCGCCGGAAAAACGGTAATGACGCCGAAAAGTGTCACCAGTTTCCAGTGCAGCTGGTAGCCGGCAAGGCGGTTTCGCCGCTCCCGGATAAGCCGCAATACCTGGCGGCCGACAAAAAACAGCAGCACCGTGACGGCAAGGATATCCACGCCGATGAGGAGGCCGACCAGATCGCTCTTGTTATTGAGAAAATCCTCGCTCGAAAGAAGGCTGAAAGTGGCGGCGCCGAGAACAAGGGCAACGCCAATTGAAAAATATGCAAGACTGCGCTCATTCATTCCGGTCATCAAAAAGGTGCGAAGACGCGGGATCATGCCCGTATCTGCCCCTGATGCCGAGGTATCGCTGACGTTGCTCATGCCACTACCTTACTGGAATTCATGTCATAAAACCAGTTTCCGGCCAAATGAAGGCGCGATGCGGCAAGACCTGAAATTCCTGTATGGGCCTGAAATTCCTGCATGGGCCTGAAATTCCTGCATGGGCCTGAAATTCCTGCATGGGCCTGAAATTCCTGTATGGGCCTGAAATTCCTGTATGGGAAGGGGAAATCCGGCGTGCATCCATCCTCACCTCCTCGCCTGTCGCCGCTGGCCGGTGAAGGTGATCCCGAGTTCACGGATCTTCTTTCTCAGCGTGTTGCGGTTGAGCCCGAGGAGATCAGCCGCTTTCAGCTGATTTCCTGATGTCGCGCGCAAGGTTTCCTCGATCAGCGGTTTTTCCACTTCAGCCATGATCCGCGTGTAGAGCCCGGCCGGAGGCAAATCATCTTCATGGGCGCGAAAATACCTGTCAATGTGGAAGCGGGCGGATTCGGCAAGAGATGCCGAGGCCAGGCTGGAACCGGCAACCATTTCGGCATCATCCTCATCATTGCGTTGAGGCTGGATCATCAATGCCCTGATATCGGCAGGTTTGATCACCGGATCATCCACCAGCACCAGAAGACGCAGGACAAGGTTTTCAAGCTCACGGACATTGCCGGGCCAGGTCAAGGTATTCAGCAAGTCAAGCGCATCACGGCTGAATTCCTTTTCCGCCAGCCCGTCACGAGCACCTCTGGCAAGAAAATGATTGGCAAGATCGGCGATATCCTCAGGCCGGTCCCGCAAGGGCGGCAGATTGAGCGGCACGACATTGAGCCGATAGTAAAGATCTTCCCGAAACTGGCCGGAGCGGATCTGTTCCGGCAAATCCTTATGCGTTGCGGCAATGATACGGACATCCGAGCGCAGAAGTTCACGTCCTCCGACACGGGTATAGGCACCATCCTGAAGGACACGCAGAAGCCGCGTCTGGGCTTCGGGCGGCATATCCCCGATCTCATCGAGGAATAATGTTCCCCCCCGGGCCTGGGCAAAACGTCCTTCATGGCGACGATCCGCGCCGGTAAACGCCCCTCGCTCATGGCCGAAAAGTTCGGATTCGATCAGATCACGGGGAATGGCCGCCATGTTGATGGCAACAAAGGGGCCGGATTTGCGGTGGCCGAGATCATGGAGTGCGCGGGCAACAACTTCCTTGCCGGTGCCGCTTTCGCCGGTGATCATGACCGAAAGATCGGTGTTGATCAGCCGGGCCATGGAGCGGAAAATCCCCTGCATCGCCGGTGAACGTCCAATCAGCGGGCCCTGATCAAATTGAGCATTCCCCGCAGGCGCCCCTTCGGTATCCGCCCCCCCATCTTCTGGCATTGCCGAGGGGATGGATCTGTACGCATCCGCCACCGCATTCACCAGATCATCCAGCGGAAACGGTTTCGGCAGATAGGCAAAAACCTCACCTTCCTGGGCTTTGAGCGCGGTCAGCAGCGTCGATCTTGCGCTCATCATGATGATCCGCAACCCGGGATGGCTGGCCTTGATTTCCGGCAGCACATCAAGTGCATCCCCATCCGGATAGACAACATCGGAAACAAGGACCGGATATGTCTCGTGGCTCAGCGCCTCCATCACCCCTGAAAGGGTTGAGACAGCATGAACCGAATAGCCTGCTTTCTCCAGCGCGGTCGTTGCCACAAGTCGGATGGCATGATCATCATCGGCAAGAAGGATCCGCGCATGTTCTGTCATTTTTCCGGCCTCCATGATCACGCCTCCCCTGCCATGGGCAGGCCAAGCCGGAATGAGGTATGCCCCGGGGTTGAGGTGACGTCGATTGTCCCGCCATGATCGGCAATCGTGCTCGCCACGAGAGCAAGGCCAAGACCGCTGCCATTGGATTTGCTGGTGAAGAACGGATCGAAAATATAGGGTTGCATCTCTTTGCGGATACCGGCGCCGTCATCCTCAACCTCGATGACCAGCGGCGATGACGTTTTTTTTCTGGCCGAGGAAACCGCATAGCCGGCGCTGATATCGTAATAGGTTTTTATCTTTATTATCCCATTATTATCAGTTGCTTCACATGCGTTCTTGATCAAGTTTAATAACGCTTGTATCAAGAGATCACGATCCCCGAGTGCCGCCGGAAGCGATGGATCAAAACTCGCCCTGATCCGGCGTTCCTTGCCAAAACTGTTTTCCGCAAGCCTGATGCAGTGATCGATGATCTCATGGACATTGACCGGGATTCGTTCGATAGGCTTGCCGCCGGCAAGATTTTCCATCCGGGTGAGAAGCGCGGCAATACGGTCGGTTTCCGACATGATCAACCCGGTCAGGGCTTCGGTATCGCCATCGGGATGGTTTTGGATGAGTTCGGCAGCGCCGCGTATCCCGGCAAGGGGATTCTTGATCTCATGGGCAAGAAGGGCGGAAATCGAGGTCATGGATCGCGCCGCGCCCCTGAACTGCTCCTGCCCGCGCAGGCGTTCTGCCAGCGCGCGTTCCTGAATGGCCATGACCATATAGCCCGGGTGATCAACCAGCGGCGTGACCTGAAGATTGATCAGCCGCCGCCCAAGGCGATCGGAGAGGATCTCAATCCCCTGATCGCTGACGCTGGCGCGAGAGGACCGGGCGCGGCCTAGCATGGCGTAGATCGTATGATCACCGGCAATGTAGGAGGAAAGAGGCTGGCCCTTTATCACGCCGATACTTGAACGGAAGAACTCTTCGGCGGCGGAATTTACAAAGATGAAACAGTCGCGCTCATCGATCACGGCCACGGGATAGACGAGGCTGGCAAGGATGGCCGAGATCAGATCAGGCCTCGCGTGAGCTACTGCCGGTATCATGCCGCTTCCCATCTGTCTCTTTTTTTCTCCTCGGTTTCGGCGGCGCGCATGTTTTCAAAATAGAGATCCAGCGCTGCAAAAACAGCTTTGGCATCGGCGGTGTTATTGGCGATCTGCCGCATCAGGGCCGATCCTGCCAAGCCTCTGGTGTAGGCGGCGATATGCTTGCGTGCCAGCCTGAGGCCGTCTTCACCGTAATGGGACAACATCAGATCAAGATGCCGACGCATTATGTCATGACGCTCCGCAAGGGTGGGATCATCCGGAACCTTCTCCCCGTTCAGATAACAGCCTGCCTGATGGATGAACCATGGACGACCCATGGCGGCACGGCCGATCATGACGCCATCCGCCCGGGAAAGCGCAACTGCCCGGTCAATATCTTCAAGCGTGCCGATATCGCCATTAACGAAAAGGGGAATGGAAATCGCATCCCTGATCTCGGCGATGGCCGCCCAGTCCGCCTGGCCTTTATAGAACTGGCAGCGTGTTCTGCCATGCACGGCAACCATGGCAAAGCCTTCATCTTCGGCCATGCGGGCAAGTGTGCCGGCGTTGCGGCGCTGATCATCCCAGCCGAGCCGCATCTTGACGGTGACGGGAATATCCACCGCGTCCCGGACCGCCTTCATGATCTGCCCGACCAACACCTCATCGCGCATCAGCGCTGATCCCGAAAGCTTGCCCGTAACCTTGCGCGCGGGGCAGCCCATGTTGATATCAATGATCGCGGCCCCCATATCTGCCCCGACCTTTGCGGCCTCTGCCATGACTGCCGGATCCCAGCCCGCGAGCTGAAGCGAAAACGGGTATTCCGCCACCGCATCGGTGTAAAGTTTGCGCATTTCGCTCTTCACGCCGCTGATGATCGCCGTGCTGGCCACCATTTCCGAGACAACAAGCCCGCCTCCAAGCATCCGCACCAGACGGCGGAACGGCCAGTCCGTCACGCCGGACATCGGCGCCAGGATCACCGGGGCTGGCAGGTTGATATCGCCAATGGAAAGCGGTCGACGCATTGAATTTCCCTTCAGGTCTGCCTAAATTTTAGGCAGAAAATCTGTGCGTAAAATATAGGCACTTGCACCATAGAGCAAGACAAACCTTGGCTCTGTAAAAGCGGGTGATGGCAAAAGCGCAAAGACACGCTATAAAGACGGAATGAAAACACCACCTGTTCATGTTGTTCTGCTTTGCGCCGGGCGCAGCACCCGGCTTGGCGGAGAGGTTGCCAAACCCTGGCGGCATATCGGCGGCGCCATGGTCATGCGTCATGCGCTTGAGGCTTTCATGGCCCATCCCTCGATCTCAGGCGGCGTCGTTGTGGCCGCGGCGGACGCCATGGACGAAGCCCGCCGGCAAAGCAAGGGAAGCGGCTGGATCATTGCCGAAGGCGGGGCGGAACGGAGCGATTCCGTCCGAAACGGTCTTGAAGCGCTGGCAGGGATTGAACCTGCGCCGCAACATGTGCTGATCCATGATGCCGCCCGCCCCTTTGTTCCCGCATCGGTGATCACCAGCCTTCTGGACGAGTTGGAAAAAGGGGCCGTGGCGGCGGTTCCTGTCCTGCCGCCTGCCGACAGTCTCAAACGACTGGATGGAAATATCGTAACCGGCCGGGTGGACCGGGAGGGCATTGCCCGGGTCCAGACACCGCAAGCATTTGATTTCCCCCTTATTCTGGACCTGCATCGCCAAAACAGTGCCAGCATGACCGATGACAGCAGTCTTTTGGAAGATGCCGGAAAGACGGTGATCACGGTTGACGGTGACCCTATTCTGAACAAGATCACCACCGCACAGGACCTTGAGATGGCGGAACGCCTCGCCCTGACATGGCCCCGCCCCTATTCGCAATCAGCAGAGGACAGCACCCCCATGGCAGATACCCCCTTTCGTGAATTCCGCAGTGCCAGCGGGTTTGATGTGCACCGGTTCAGCGATGCCGCCGGGCCGATCATGCTGGGCGGGATCGCGCTTGATCATGATCGCGGCTTTGATGCCCATTCCGATGGGGATGTTGCGCTACACGCCCTCACCGATGCAATGTTCGGCCTTGTATCCGATGGTGATATCGGCACGCATTTCCCTCCTTCGGACCCGCAATGGAAAGATCAGGACAGCGCTGCCTTTCTCAAGGAAGCCAGGGCCCGGGTGGACAAGGCGGGCGGCGTTATCACCCTTGCCGATCTGACCATCATTGCCGAGGTGCCTAAAATCCTCCCCCATCGTGACGCGATACGGCGCCGGATTGCCGATATCCTCGATCTTTCCATGGACCGGATTTCCGTCAAGGCCACCACCTCCGAAGGTCTTGGCTTTACCGGTCGGCGCGAAGGTATCGCCGTGATGGCATCCGTCACCGCCCATTTCCCGGGGAAAGCCGATGGCTGACCGGATGCTTTTATGGATCGCGACGCTGGGGCCGGTCGGACACCTGCCCGCCCCCGGGACGGCAGGATCTTTTGTCGCGGTCCTGCTCGGGCTTGCCTGCATCAACGCCTTCAGCCTTGGCGGATTTGTGGCCGCGACGGCCCTTGTGGCGGTGATCGGCCTTTCGGCCGCCGGGGCGCATTACCGGCGCACCGGCCAGCATGACGCCGGGGCGGTGGTCATTGATGAAGTGGTGGGCCAGTGGCTGGCGATGATGGCCATTCCCCTTGCCCCGGATTTCTCCCTGCCCTATCTCGCGGCGGTTGCCTGCTCATTTCTGCTGTTTCGCCTTTTCGACATTCTGAAGCCAGGCCCGATCCGCCGGGCCGAATCCCTCCCCGGAGCGGCCGGGGTCATGGCCGATGATGTGCTGGCAGGCATCGCCGCCGGTGTTGTTGTTTTCATGGCTGCAAGCCTCTGGGAGATGATACCGTGATCCTTGCTGATCTGGCCTCTGCCGTGCTCGAAGCCGCCAAATCCCGGGATATTCTGCTCACGACAGCGGAATCCTGCACCGGCGGCATGGTCATCTCTGCCCTGACCGATATTGCCGGATCCTCGGCAGTGGTGGATCGCGGGTTCATCACCTATTCGAACGAGGCCAAATCCGCCATGCTCGGTGTTTCGCCCCAACTCATCACCACCCATGGCGCGGTCAGTATTGAGGTGGTGCGGGCCATGGCCGCGGGGGCACTAGAGCAGATTAAATCGGATAAAATCAGCCACAAGGGAAGGCTGGCGGTGGCAACCAGCGGCATTGCCGGCCCCGGGGGCGGCTCGAGGGATAAACCTGTCGGTCTTGTCTGGTTCGGGCTGGCGATGGAGATTGAAGACCGGCAGATACTCACGGCCGAAAAACAGATTTTCGATGGTGACCGCAAGGCAGTGCGCCAGGCAGCGACGCTCCACGCACTTCGGATGATGCGGGATCAGCTGGCGGCGGAATCCAGCCTCGGATAAAGCGCATCGGCGCGATCTTCGAACGCCCGCACCATTCGCCGTACCGCTTCCGAAAACAAGGTCTCAATCACGGATTGAAACAATCGGGACTGGAATTCAAAATCAACATAGAATTCAATCCGGCACCCTTCTTCATGGGAATGAAATGCCCAGGAGTTTTGCAGATACTTAAACGGACCTTCGGCATATTCAACTTTAATTTCAAGAGTTTTCGGATTGCAATCAACGTAAGAGGTGAACTTCTCACGATAAAATCTGAAACCGATAATCAGATCCGCGACAAGCCGGTGGGCGGATTTCTCCCGTATCCGGGCGGCCATGCACCAGGGCAGAAACTCCGGATACGATTTCACATCCGCGACAAGCGCGTAAAGATCTTCGGGGCGATGAGGGATGATGCGGGTTTCCTGATGAACGGTCATGTCGCACGAGGTGCCTTATGCCCCAGTTTTTCCATGCGGGCAGATTTAAGGGCGGCAAAATCTTCATCGGCGTGATAGGAGGATCGGGTCAGGGGTGTTGCCGAGATCAGAAGAAAGCCCTTGCTTTTTCCAAGCTGGCTCAGGCTCGCAAATTCATCCGGTGTCCAGAACCGGTCAAGCGGGTGATGTTTCGGGGTCGGTTGAAGATACTGGCCGATGGTCATGAAATCGATCTCCGCTGCGCGCATGTCATCCATGACCTGCACCACCTCTTCCCGTTCTTCGCCAAGCCCCACCATGATCCCGGATTTGGTGAAAATCGAGGGATCAAGCGCCTTGACATCATGGAGCAGGCGAAGCGAGGCGAAATACCGCGCCCCGGGGCGGACCGACGGATAAAGACGGGGGACGGTTTCAAGATTGTGGTTGAACACATCTGGTCTGGCCTCGACCACGAGCTCAAGCGCGCCGTCCTTTTTCAGGAAATCGGGGGTCAGGACTTCCACCGTTGTTCCGGGTGAGGCCGCGCGCACCGCCGCGATTGTGCGGGCGAAATGCCCGGCGCCGCCATCGGGCAGATCATCCCTGTCGACCGAGGTGATGACCACATGCGCAAGCGCAAGCCTCGCCACGGCGTCGGCCACCCTTTCCGGCTCTCCCTCATCAAGACGGTCCGGGCGTCCGGTTGCAACATTGCAGAAGGCGCAGGCCCTGGTGCAGACCGAGCCCAATATCATCATGGTTGCATGCTTTTTCTGCCAGCATTCGCCGATATTCGGGCAGGCAGCCTCTTCGCATACCGTCACCAACTGGTTGTCGCGGATGATGTTTCGGGTTTCAAGATACCCTTTGCTCACCGGTGCCTTGACGCGGAGCCATTCCGGACGGCGCGGCTGGGGCCTGTCTTCATTGCGTGCCTTTTCCGGATGCCGGGCCGCGCCCTTGAGCCCCTGGCCACGAAACTTGACGATATCTTCGGGTTGCGACGCCATGTAAAAATTTCCTCAGGATCTGATATCTCTAGAAATGGAGGGCCTTGCCGTAGGCGTCAAGTACGGATTCATGCATGGCTTCCGAAAGTGTCGGATGCGGGAAGACTGTCCCCATCAGTTCCGCCTCGGTGGTTTCAAGTTGACGGGCGATGGCATAGCCCTGGATCAGCTCGGTGACTTCAGGCCCGATCATATGCGCACCAAGCAGGGCGCCGGTACGGGCATCGAAAATGGTCTTGATCATGCCGTCGTCATCCCCGAGCGCGATGGCCTTGCCATTGGCCTTGAAGGGAAAGCGGCCAACCTTGATTTCATGACCGGCATCAAGCGCCGCCTGTTCGGTCAGCCCGACACTCGCCACCTGCGGGCGGCAATAGGTGCAGCCCGGGATATCCTCACGCCGGAGAGGATGGCCCGCCCCCATGCCGGCGATATGCTCGGCCGCAATGATCCCTTCGTGGCTGGCTTTATGGGCAAGCCATGGCGCGCCGGTCATATCACCGATGGCATAGATACCGGGCTCGCCGGTACGCATCGCCGCATCGGTGACAACATGGCCCCGGTCGAGTTCAACCGAAGTGCCTTCAAGTCCGAGTTCTTCGGTATTGGCAACAATACCGACGGCGAGAATAAGCCGTTCCGCCTTGAGGGTTTCGGTCTCGCCGCCCGTATCGATCACGGCGTCAACCCCGTCCGGCCCCGCTTTGACCGATTTGACGGATACGCCGGCCCTCAGATCAATGCCGCGGCGGGTGAAAATCTTGGCCGCCATGGCAGATATTTCCGCATCCTCGGCAGGAAGAATACGGTCAACGGCTTCAAGCACCGTCACGTCCGCGCCCATATCTTGATAGAAAGAGGCAAACTCGATCCCGATGGCGCCGGAGCCGACAACGATCAGGGATTTCGGCATCGTGCCCGGCGTCATGGCATCGCGGTAGGTGACGATTGCCTTGCCGTCCACCTCTATCCCCGGCAATTCCCGCGCGCGGGCGCCGGTGGCAAGGATGACGGCGCCGCCGATCACCACCTCACCTGTATCGAGCAGAATCTCACGGCCCTCTGCCCGCGCCTCACCAAGACGTGCCGAAGCTGCATATACCGTGACGGAGTTTTTCTTCATCAGATGCTTGACCCCGGCCGAAAGCCGCGCTGCCACTTTGCGTGATCTCTTGACCACGGCATCGATATCGGCGGTGACCGGGCCGACCTCAAGCCCGAAATCTTTGGCGTTCTCGATCAGGTGCTTGACCTCGGCTGTACGAAGCAAGGCCTTGGTGGGAATACATCCCCAGTTCAGGCAGATCCCCCCCATATTTTCACGTTCGATCACCGCAGCGCCGAGGCCGAGCTGGCTTGCCCGGATCGCGGCGACATAGCCGCCGGGGCCGCCGCCGATGACAACAACATCATAGCGTGGATTGGTCATGATCTTTTCCTTTATCCAAGTGCCAGAACCGGATTTTCGACAACCTGCTTGAACGCGGCGAGCCACCGGGCCCCGATCGCTCCGTCCACCACGCGATGATCACAGGAAAGCGTGGCGGTCATCATGGTGGCAATCTTTACTTCGCCATTGCGTGCAACCGGACGTTCTTCCCCTGCGCCAATCGCGAGGATAGCCCCTTGCGGCGGGTTGATCACGGCTGAAAAGGACGTGATCCCGTACATCCCGAGATTGGATATGGTGAACGAGCCGCCATTGAATTCCTCAGGCAGAAGTTTGCCCGCCCGGGCCCGGGTTGAAAGGTCAACCATCTCCCGCGAGATGGCATAGAGCCCTTTTTCTTCTGCCCTTGCCACAACCGGGGTCACCAGCCCGCCATCGACAGCCACCGCAACGGCGATATCGGCATGGGCATATAGCCGTGTATGAGTGCCTTCCCAGCTGGCGTTGGCGCCCGGCACCATTTTCAGGGCCACGGCCGCAGCCTTGATGATCATGTCATTGACCGAAACCTTTACCCCTTCGGGGGCATGGGCATTGAGCGCCTTGCGCGCCGCGAGCATGGCTTCGATTTCGATATCCATGTTGAGGTAGAAATGCGGCGCCTCAAGTTTCGACTGCTGAAGCCTTTCGGCAATGATCCGCCGCATCTGGCTGTTCTCGACAAGCGTCGATGCCTCGACCGGGGATGGAGCAGGCATGGCCAAAGCTGGCGCCGCGGGCATCGCCTCAATACCTGGTGAGGCCGTCATGCCTGCACCTGCCCCGTCGATATCCGCGCGGATAATCCTGCCATGGGGACCGGAGCCTTTGACAAGCGCAAGATCGATCCCGCGTTCCGCTGCAAGCCTGCGGGCTAGGGGACTTGCGAAGATCCGGCTCGATCCGTCTTTATCGCTCCCGGTTGCGGGGGCAGTTTCCGGATGTGCGGGCTTGCCGGATTGCGCGGCAGGTTCGGCCGGATCTGCTTTTTCCGGGGGCTGATCGGTGCTCTCCGCCTCGCCCCAGCGGCTTTCTTCACCTTCGGCAAGAATTTCGGCAATCGCGGCACCGACTTTGACGCCTTCCGTGCCTTCGGCAACCCCGATACGCGCAAGAACGCCGTCATCAAGCGCCTCGACTTCCATCACCGCCTTGTCGGTTTCTATTTCGGCAATAACGTCGCCGGAACGGACGGAATCCCCTTCCTTGACCAGCCATCTTGCCAGTTTGCCCTCGGTCATGGTCGGCGACAGCGCCGGCATGGTGATAATGGCCATGATCAGGACTCCTTCCCGCGATAACAGGCTTTCCGGGCGGCGCGGACTATATCCTCCACCTGCGGCAGCGCCAGTGCTTCGAGATTGGCGGCATAGGGCATGGGCACATCCTTGCCGGTCACCCGTTCCACCGGGGCATCGAGATAATCGAAGGCCTGTTCGTTCACCTGCGCGATCAGTTCCGCCCCGATCCCGGCAAACGGGAACCCTTCTTCGCAGGACACCATGCGGTTGGTCTTGCGGACCGACTGCATGATCGTTTCATGATCCAGCGGCCGGAGTGAGCGCAGGTCAATCACTTCCGCTTCAATCCCCTCACGAGCAAGAATTTCCGCCGCTTCAAGCGCCTTTCCCACCATGATGGAAAAAGCAGTGATCGTGATATCCGAGCCAGGCCGGACAATATTCGCCTTGCCGATGGGGATGAGCCAGTCCTTGTCATCCGGCACATCGAAACTCTGGCCGTAGAGAACCTCATTCTCAAGGAAGATCACCGGATTTGGATCCCTGATGGCTGATTTGAGCAGCCCCTTGGCATCCGACGCCGACCAGGGCGCAACAACCTTGAGCCCCGGGCAATGGGCATACCAGCTGGCGTAGCATTGCGAATGCTGGGCCGCCACCCGTGACGCGGCGCCGTTCGGCCCCCTGAAGACGATCGGGCATCCCATCTGGCCACCTGACATGTACAAGGTCTTGGCGGCGGAATTGATGATCTGGTCAATCGCCTGCATGGCGAAGTTGAAGGTCATGAATTCAATTACCGGACGCAGATCACCGAACGCCGCCCCGACACCAAGCCCGGCGAAACCCATTTCGGTGATCGGGGTGTCGACGACGCGGCGCGGGCCGAATTCATCCAGAAGACCCTGCGTGACCTTGTAGGCGCCCTGATACTGGCCCACCTCTTCGCCCATGACAAAGACACGTTCATCGTGGCGCATCTCTTCTGCCATGGCATCGCGCAACGCTTCCCGAACCGTCATGGAATGGCTGGCGCCGCTGGCAACCGGTTCAGCCGCCACGGCCGCAGCCTGAGGCTTTGGAGCCGGAGCGGATGAGGCTGCGGGCCCGGCCGTCACGGCTTCTTCTTTTGCGGCGGATTTTGCCGGTGGGGACGAAGGGGCGGTTTCCGCTGTCTCCCCCTCCCCCGTGATCATGGCGATGACCGTGCCGACGGCAACGCCTTCGGTTCCTTCTGCCACCGCGATGGAGGTAAGGATGCCGTCATCAAGCGCCTCGACTTCCATCACCGCCTTGTCGGTTTCAATTTCAGCGATGACGTCGCCGGAACGGACGGTATCGCCCTCGTTGACCAGCCATTTCGTCAGTTTGCCCTCGGTCATGGTCGGCGACAGCGCCGGCATGGTTACCTGACTGCTCATTCTGCGGCTCCTTCGATGAGAATATCGGTCCAGAGTTCGGCGGGATCCGGCTCAGGGCTCTTCATTGCAAAATCGGCGGATTCCGTCACCACCGCCTTCACCCTGGCGTCCATTTCCCGAAGTTTTTCATCGCTGACGCCGTTTCGGACAAGCCGTTCCTTGAGCTGGTCAAGAGGATCACGCTGCTTGCGCATGGCGTCCACTTCTTCCCGGGTGCGGTATTTGGCCGGGTCGCTCATGGAATGCCCGCGATAGCGGTAGGTCTGCATCTCGAGAATATAAGGCCCCTTGCCTTCACGGCAATGGGCAATGGCCTCAGCCCCGGCGGTGCGCACCGCCAGCACATCCATGCCGTCTACCTGCATCCCCGGAATCCCGTAGGCCTTGCCGCGATCCGCCAGCGCCCGGCCAGCTGCCGCACGCGCAACCGACGTGCCCATCCCGTACTGGTTGTTTTCAATGACAAAGATCACCGGCAACTGCCAAAGTGCGGCCATGTTGAAACTTTCATAGACCTGCCCCTGGTTGATCGCGCCATCGCCAAGATAGGTCATCGACACCGCGTCACTGCCACGATACCGGTGGGCGAAAGCAAGCCCGATCCCGATGGGCACCTGGGCACCGACAATTCCATGCCCGCCAAAGAAATTCTTCTCCCGGCTGAACATATGCATCGAGCCGCCCTTGCCGCGGGAATATCCGCCTGACCTGCCCGTGAGTTCGGCCATGACGCCGTTGGCATCCATGCCGCAGGCCAGCATATGACCATGATCACGATAGGAGGTGACCACCGTATCCTTCGGGTCCGCCACCGACTGCATGCCGACAACAACGGCTTCCTGCCCGATATAGAGATGACAGAAGCCGCCGATCTGCCCCATGCCATAGAGCTGACCTGCCTTTTCTTCAAACCGGCGGATCAGCAGCATCTGCTCATAAAGATGAAGAAGGGTTTTCTCATCAGGTTCCGGCAGTTGGGACGATTTTGCCGGTCGTCCCGGGTTGCGTTTGATCGCTTTTTTGGCGGTAGTTCTGGATGGTGAGGTTGAACGTGCCATGATCTGGCCTCCTGTAGCACAACACCACTACAGAATGCCTGAAAAGATATAATTTACAACCTTTTTTAATTTATTAAAAACAATAAGTTAAGGTATGTTAACTTAAACTAGTTAAACTCAATGACGATTTCATCGGGGGCATAAAGACCACCTTCTTTCCTGGCGAGCTCACCAAGAATATCCGCATCGATCTGATCCCGGGAGACGAGTTTGACCTTATGTTCAAGCCACGCACGTTCCGTCACGAGATCCGCCAGCCGCGCCCGGGCATCAACAATATCATGGTTAAGCTTGTCGATGGTCAGCACCCCGCGCTCATTGCCGAGCCCGAGCCCGTGTACCGTAAAATAACCTGCAATGAAAAAGGTCAGTACCCAGAAACCGAATACCCGAAGACGGGTAGAAGCTGCGCGCCCCATGAAAGCCTCCATAAACCTGCGAATCGTGTATTTGTAACGATTCGCAAGATTAAGTGAATCATAAGGCATGAGATGGGTCAAGTGCTTTCGCCAAATCCTCTTAACGGATCGCCCCGTGATATCGGGCGTTGCGACCGAGGGATTCCTCGATGCGCAGGAGCTGGTTGTATTTGGCCATCCGGTCCGAGCGCGACATGGAACCGGTCTTGATCTGCCCGGCATTGGTAGCAACAGCAAGATCAGCGATAAAACTGTCTTCGGTTTCCCCGGACCGGTGCGATATGACAACCCCGAAACCGGCATTCCCGGCCATGGCGATGGCATCAAGGGTTTCCGTCAGCGTGCCGATCTGGTTGACCTTGATCAGGATCGCGTTGCCTGCGTTTTCCGCAATACCCCGGGCGAGACGCTTCGGATTGGTGACGAAGAGATCATCCCCAACCAGCTGGACCACCTCCCCCATCTTCGCGGTCAGGTTGGTAAAACCAGCCCAGTCATCTTCATCGAGCGGGTCCTCGATCGACCGAATGGGATAGCGCGCCGCCAGATCCTGCCAGTAGGAAATCATTCCATCGGTATCAAGTTTTTTTCCTTCACCTGCCAGATGATAGGCGCCATCCTTGCAGAATTCGGTTGAGGCGGCATCAAGCGCAATGATGACATCATCCCCGGGCCTGCGTCCGGCCAGCTCGATGGCTTTCATGACATAATCAAGCGCTTCGGACGTGCTGCCGATCGCCGGGGCAAATCCGCCCTCATCCCCGACCGCCGTCGAGAGGCCCGCATCATGCAGAAGACCTTTGAGCGCGTGAAACACTTCCGCACCTGCGCGCAGAGCTTCGGTAAAGCTGGGCGCGCCAACAGGCATGATCATCACTTCCTGGATATCCAGCGCGTTGTCGGCATGGGCACCGCCGTTGAGAATGTTCATCATCGGCGTTGGCATCAGGTGAGCATGAACCCCGCCGATATAGCGCCAGAGCGGCTGGCCGGTCGAGATCGCCGCCGCCCTTGCAATAGCAAGGCTCGCCCCAAGGATTGCATTGGCCCCGAGACGTGCCTTGTTCTCCGTTCCGTCAAGCTCGATCATGTCCTGATCCAGCCCCTGCTGATCGGTGGCATCGCGCCCGGAAAGAATGGAAAAGATTTCGGTATTGACCGCTTCAACCGCCCCGGTGACGCCCTTGCCGTTATACGCGCTTCCGCCATCACGGCGCTCCACGGCCTCATACGCGCCTGTTGATGCACCGGAGGGAACGGCGGCACGACCGAGGGCACCATCACCCAGTTCCACCTCGACTTCCACCGTCGGATTGCCGCGGGAATCAAATATCTGCCTTGCCCTGACGTCTCTGATTGTTGCCATGATCTTCCCTCAACTCCTTCAGGGCTTGCCGCCCCCATGTTTAACCACCTGATCAAGCGCGACCAGCGATGAAAGAAGCGCCCTCATCTCATTGAGCGGCACCATATTCGGGCCATCGGATGGCGCTGTATCCGGATCCTGGTGGGTTTCGATGAAAAGCCCCGCCACACCGACCGCCACCGCCGCCCGCGCCAGCACCGGCACGAATTCGCGCTGTCCGCCGGAGGCGCCGCCAAGCCCGCCCGGCTGCTGGACCGAATGGGTGGCATCGAAAATCACCGGCCAGCCGGTTGCCGCCATGCGCGGCAGACTGCGCATATCCGAGACAAGCGTATTATAGCCGAAACTGGTGCCACGTTCCGTCAGCATGATATTGGTGTTGCCGGCATCTTCAACCTTGGCGGCGACATGATCCATGTCCCATGGGGCCAGAAACTGACCTTTCTTGATATTGACCGCGCGCCCGGTTTTTGCCGCCGCGATCAGAAGATCGGTCTGCCGACAGAGAAACGCCGGTATCTGGAGCACATCCACCACCGCACCGACTTCATCGCAGTGATCCGGCAGGTGAACATCGGTAAGAACAGGGACGGAAAGCGACGCGCGCACCGCTTCGAGTATCTTGAGCCCTTCTTCAAGGCCAACCCCGCGCCTTGATCTGATCGAGGTCCGGTTTGCCTTGTCAAATGAGGATTTGTAGATGAACCCGATCCCGAGATCAGCACAGATCTCCACCAGCGCCGAGGCCATGTCGAGCGCGTGGTCCCGGCTTTCGATGGAGCACGGACCGGCGATAAGCATGAGCGGAGAGGTGTTGCCGCAGACAACCGGGCCAATGGAAAGAGTCTTGTGTTGCGCCATGATTTGCCTGTTCAGGTTGATCTAGCAGGTTTCAGACGAGACGGGATCGATCCCTTGCCGCGCTGATGAACCCCCGGAAAATGGGATGCGGATCGAACGGCTTTGATTTTAACTCGGGATGAAACTGAACTCCAATGAAAAACGGATGATCCTTGCGCTCGACAATTTCAGGCAGCACCCCGTCCGGTGACAGGCCGCTGAAGCTCAGCCCCGTGGCTTCAAGCTGATCCCGATAATTGATGTTCACTTCATACCGGTGGCGGTGACGTTCCTGAATAGATGTCTTGCCGTAAAGCGACAGGGCAAGGGTATCCGCCCCCAGAACGCAGTCATAGGACCCGAGGCGCATCGTGCCGCCCAGATCATCATCCTGTCCCCGGGTTTCGCGTGCATTGCCGCGTGTCCATTCGGTCATCAGGCCGACAAGCGGCTCATCGGTCGGGCCGAATTCCGTTGAACTTGCCCCGGGAAGCCCGGCAAGATTGCGTGCCGCCTCAATCACGGCCATCTGCATCCCGAAGCAGATCCCGAGGAAAGGAAGGTTCTTTTCCCGGGCAAAGGTGATGGCCTTGATCTTGCCTTCTGATCCGCGCTCACCGAAACCACCCGGCACCAGAATTCCATCGGCATTTTCGAGCAAGTGGATTGGGTTTTCAGCGGTTTCGAGCAATTCGCTATCCACCCATTCGAGATTGACCTTGACCTTGTTGTGAAGGCCACCATGCACCAGCGCTTCGGCAAGGGACTTGTAGCTGTCCAGGAGGCTTGTGTATTTCCCCACCACCGCGATATTGACTTCGCCTTCGGGGTTCTGCATCCGATCGGCGATATGCTGCCAGACGCTGAGATCCGGCGCGTTCAGCGGCAGATCAAAATGCCGGCAGATCTCCATATCAAGACCTTCCTTGTGGTACATCAGCGGCACATGATAGATGCTTTCGGCATCACAGCCATTGATGACCGCTTCTGGCCTGACATTACAGAAAAGTGCGATTTTCTCACGCTGTTCGCGGGGAATTTCCTGCTGCGTCCGACAAAGAAGGATATCAGGCTGGATACCGACGGATTGCAGCTCCTTGACCGAATGCTGGGTCGGTTTGGTCTTCAACTCACCTGCAACGGCAATATAAGGAAGCAACGTCACATGCAGAAAACATGTCTTGCCCCGGCCCAACTCATTGCCAAGCTGGCGGATCGCCTCCAGAAACGGCAGGGATTCAATATCCCCCACCGTTCCCCCAATCTCACAGAGGACAAAATCCTCCTCCTCGACATCGGCAAGAACGAATTCCTTGATGGCGTTGGTAACATGCGGGATGACCTGTATCGTCGCCCCGAGATAATCCCCTCGCCTTTCCCGGGCCAGCACGTCGGAATAGATCTTCCCCGTTGTCACATTATCTGTCTTGCGGGCATGGACGCCGGTAAATCTCTCGTAATGGCCGAGATCGAGATCCGTTTCCGCGCCGTCATCCGTCACAAAGACTTCGCCATGCTGGGTCGGCGACATGGTGCCCGGGTCAACATTGAGATATGGGTCAAGTTTGCGGAGACGAACCTTGTATCCGCGTGCCTGAAGCAGGGATCCGAGAGCTGCGGATGCCAGCCCCTTTCCTAGAGAGGAAACCACACCGCCGGTAATAAAAACAAAACGAGGCATGGACGTATCCTATATCAGAGGATAAGGCAAACGGGGAGACTTAATTTTAAGTTTTTTTACTGATCTGTCGGAACGCTTGGTACAGCAGGGATTGCAGGCACTGATGAATTCTCCTGAATGACCTCATCAATAACTGAAGGGGCGTTGCGGTCGACACCGGAAAGAATCGCCAGCACGATCGATGTTACAAAGAAACATGCCGCCAGAATAGCTGTCAGGCGCGTCATCATGTTTGCCGTCCCGCGCGCCGTCATGAAGCCGCCACCCTGGCCGCCGCCGCCGATGCCAAGCCCGCCGCCTTCGCTGCGCTGAAGCAACACAACGGCAACAAGCGAAACAGCAATGATGATATGAATGGTCAGCATGATCGTCATCATGATGGAAACTCCTGTAATCTCGGGCGGTTATAGCCAATCCACCGCGTCAATGCCAGTAAAATCAGCGGCCCTCTGCCGCCCGGGCGATTGCAATGAAATCCGCTGCTTTCAGGCTGGCCCCGCCAACCAGCGCCCCGCCCACCTCCGGCAGGCTGAAAATATCAGCGGCATTGTCCGGCTTGACCGAGCCGCCGTAAAGTATCGGCACATCCCGGTATTCCGATGAGACAGAACAGAGCACCGCGCGGATATGCGCGTGCATGAGTTCGATATCCCCGGGGCTGGCGACCTTGCCGGTGCCGATAGCCCATACAGGTTCATAAGCGACAGCAACGGAAGATGCCGCCACCCCTTCGGGAAGCGAAGAGATGACCTGGGTTTCAACCACGTCATTGGCGGCACCGCTTTCCCTTTCTGCAAGGGTTTCGCCGACACAGATCATGGCCTTGAGGCCGCAAGAGACCGCCTGACCTGCCTTTGCTGCCACATCCGCGCTCGTCTCGCCGTGATCAGCCCGCCTTTCGGAATGACCGGTGAGCACCCAGCTGCATCCCGCCTCCACCAGCATCGGGGCGGCTATATCTCCTGTATGCGCGCCGGAAAGGCTGGCGTGGCAGTCCTGCCCGCCAACAGCGATCTGACCTGAATAATTTGCCGCAACGACAGTATCAATCAGCACCGCAGGCGGGAAGACGATCATGTTTACCTGCTTTGCCGCCTCGCGCTGATACGCCGCCAGATCCGCCATCAGCCCTGCGCTGTCCTGACGGTTCATGTTCATTTTCCAGTTGCCTGCAATTATCATGACTGCCCTCATTGCCTTTATGTTTATTTGTCTATCAAAAAAACCGGCAGAAAACCACCCGCGGATGGAAGGGGGCAGAAGATGAAACAAAACATGCATTCAGTCTCCCTTGCGCGTGACTTGACGCGCCAGCCATGCTAGGTAGGTTTTACGAAGAATATCTCTATCAATTCCAGGAAAGACAACGGGTCACTCCATGCTCAATTCTCTTCGCACCGGCGCCAAATCTCTTCCCATGCGTATTTTTCTCATCACCCTTGCCGTTGGCTTTGCCATGTGGGGTATTGGTGATGTGTTCCGGGCTGTTTCAACAAGCGACAGCGCGATCCGCATCGGCGATGTCAATGTCACCCCGCTCAAGGTTGCCGAAGAATTCGATCGCTCCCGCCGGACCTATTTTCCCGGTGCAAACAACAGCGAAGCCATCGCCTCGGGGCTGCTCAACAATATCGTCTCCGAAATGGCCCGCCGCGCCCTTTTCGTGGCCGAAGGTGAGCGTATCGGTCTTGCCGTCACCCGCAAGATGCAGAAAGATACCCTCGGGCGTGAAACGGCTTTCCTCGACGATGCCGGGCAGTTCAGCGTCATCCGATTTCAGGATGCGCTCAGCCGGGCCGGCCTGACCGAAACCCGGTATCTTGAATATATCAATGACGCGCTGATGCGGGATCAGGTCCTGACGGCACTGAATATCGGGATTGTCTACCCTGCTTCGATTTCGGAAGAGCTGGCCCGCTGGCGGCTTGAGCATCGTGTCGTTGCGGTCGGCAATATTCCGGTTGATATCGACGCCGTTCCGGCGCCGGGCGAGGCGGAGCTCAATGCCTGGTATGCGGAAAACAGTTCAGGCTTTGACAGCCCTGATCTCAGATATGTAACCGCGGCCGTCCTGTCGCCGGATGTGCTGATGGAAAAGGTGACCCTTTCGGATGCGAGCCTCAACGACGCGTATGAAAGCCGGATTGATACCTACCGCTCCCCGGAAGAACGCAAACTCCGCCAGATGATCTTTACCGATGCCGGTGATGCTGACACCGCCCGCTCACGGCTTGATGGCGGCGAAGAATTCACGGCGATCGCCAAAGACATGCTAAGCCTTGACGGGGATGATACAGACCTCGGCACCCTCAGCCGTGATGATCTCACCGAAGAACTGGCCGAGGCGGCCTTTTCCGCAAGCGAAGGCCAGTGGGCCGGGCCGGTCAAGACCGCCCTTGGCCATCATCTCATTCTCGTGGAAAGCGTCACGCCTGCAACGGTGCTTTCGCTCGATGATGTCCGCGCGGAGCTTGAAGATGAACTCAAGCGTGAACAAGCCACCGATCTTGTCTATCAGCGTGTTGCCAGCCTTGAAGATGCCCTGGCAAGCGGCGCCACCATCGAGGAAGCGGCAAAATCCTCGGATGCGGAACTTGTCATCATCGCCGGCATGGACCGCAACGGCCGCGATATAGACGGCAATACCCTAGATGGGATTGCCGGTGACACGCTTTTCCGCCAGTCGGTCTGGACGGCGGAGCCGGGACAGGACGGGCTGGTTGAAGAAGCCAATGCAGATACATTCTTTGTCCTGCGTCTTGATCGTGAAGAAGAAAAGCGTCCACGTGATCTGGCCGAAGTCCGTATCCGGGCCATCGAAGCGATGCGCCTTGAAACCGCGATCCGCAACGCCCGCGAGAAAGCCGAGATGATTTCAAGCGCAACCGACCCGAAGGAGGCGGCAAGAAAGGCTGGAATATCCCTTGAAACCAGCACGCCGATGCGCCGCGACGGGGTCGGTTTCGATAATGCCGATGCCCGGCTCATCGCCAATGAGGCCTTTACCCTTGAGGTTGACGAAACCAGCTATATCGAAACCGGCAGGGCGGCGATTGTCATCATGGTGGAGGCTGTCACCCCGGCCGATGAAGATGCGGTTCGCGCCGAAACCGAGCGGTTCCAGGCAAATCTTGGTGAATCTGTGGCCCAGGGGGTCGAGTTCACCCTTGCCAATGGCCTTAACGGTATTCATGACATTGACGTGAATATCACCAGCGTCCAGCAGCTTCTTCTCGGGTCAGGAAACTGATGCAGGTTACCCCCAGCCGTGATCAGATACACCATGTGCTGAGCGATACCAGCCACGGGACCATCATGTTCACCCAGCTGGTGGCTGACCTTGAGACACCTGTCTCGGCCATGATAAAGCTTGGCGCAGATCAGCCCTATTCCTGTCTTCTGGAATCGGTGGAGGGCGGCAATGTCCGGGGCAGGTTTTCGGTCATTGCGCTTGACCCGGACCTGATCTGGACATGCGATGAAACCAGCGCCCACCGGCTCACCCCCGATGGTGAGAAGATGGGTTCAACTTCTGATGATCCTTTTGCCTCCCTGAGGGAGCTGATCGAGGAATCTTCCCTTGATATACCGGCAAATCTGCCGCCCATGTCGGCCGGGCTTTTCGGCTATTTCGGGTATGAGATGATCCAGTTCATGGAACGTATCCCCATCAGCAATCCCGATACGATCAACGCCCCCAATGCCATGCTGATGCGGCCACAGATCGTGGTGATTTTTGACCGCCTCAAGGATGAAATGACGATCTGCACCCCCATCCGCAAGACTGAAACCGGATCAGCGGAAGACAGCTGGGACAGAGCCTATGAGCGGCTTTCTTCAACGGTTGAGGCGCTGAACACGCCGCTCAACCAGGAAGAGAAAATTGAGACCACCGGTCCTCTGCCGGAATATACCTCTAATGTGGAAAAGCCCACCTTCCTTGGTATGGTGAAAAAAGCGGTCGAATACATCAAGGCTGGTGATATCTTTCAGGTCGTGCTTTCGCAGCGGTTTTCCGTTCCCTTCACCCTGCCGCCAATCAGCCTTTATCGCGCGCTCAGACGGCTCAATCCTTCGCCTTTCCTCATCCTTTTCAACATGAAGGATATGTCGCTCGTCGGATCAAGCCCGGAAATTCTGGTCCGTCTCCGTGATGGCAAGGTCACGATACGTCCCATCGCCGGCACGCGCCCGCGCGGGAAAACCCCGGAAGAGGACGCAAATCACGCATCCGATCTCATTGCCGATATCAAGGAACGCGCGGAACACCTGATGCTTCTTGATCTCGGCCGCAACGACACAGGCAGGGTCTCCAAACCCGGAACGGTAAGGCTGGTGGACAGTTTCACCATCGAGCGCTACAGCCATGTGATGCATATCGCCTCCGAAGTCGAAGGGGAGATCAGGGACGATATGGATGTTGTTGATGCGCTGAAAGCTGGGTTTCCCGCTGGCACCGTTTCCGGTGCTCCCAAGATCAGGGCCATGGAAATCATTGATGAACTTGAGCCATGCCGTCGCGGCCCCTACGGTGGTGCGGCCGGATATATTTCCGCCGATGGTGATATGGATACCTGCATTGTACTGCGGACGGCCATTCTGAAAGACGGGATGATGCACGCCCAGGCAGGCGCCGGCATTGTCTATGACAGCAAGCCTGACATGGAATTCGAGGAAACCGTCAACAAGGCGATGGCACTTATCCGCGCCGCCGCCGAAGCAACTAACATGCATCGGGAAACGTCGAACAACTGATCGGTGGCGACACGCCCTCCCCTATCCGGCAACAGGCCAGAAAGTAATTCACTTTCAATTCAAGATAAAGGATGACCGCAAGCTGAAATTGGTTGTATCCTTTCATAAGTTTCACTTTTTGGTCTTGGATATCTCCGTCATGCTGGAAACCTGGGTGTTCGTTACAATCATAGCGGCGGTGGCCCAGACGTTCCGCAGCGCCATCCAGAAACGGATGAAACCGGTGATCGGTGACAGCGGGGCAAGCTATATCCGGTTTTCCTATGCCGTGCCTTTTGCCTGGATCTGGGTGCTTGGATATCAATCCTATACCGGCCTTGCCTTGCCAGTACCTGATGCCGGGTTCTGGTTCTGGGTTGTGCTGGCAAGCCTGATGCAGGTGCTTTTTACCGTCCTGCTGATCCGTCTTTTCTCCCACCGCACCTTCGCTGCGGGTACGGCGTTTTCCAAAACCGAAGTCCTGCAGGCGGCAATCTATGAAGCGTTGATCCTTGGGGTTGTGGTATCTGTTCTGACCGGAACAGCCATTATCCTCGGCGCGGTTGCCGTGGTGATGCTCTCGCTTGCCAAGGCGGATTTCCGTGAAAAGGGGCTTATTGCCACCCTTCTTTCAACACAGACGCTGATCGGCCTTGCCAGCGGGTCCTTCCTCGGGTTGTCGACGGTATTCTTCAAGGCAGCGGTGCTGGAACTCGACGGCGGGGACTGGCTCCTCAATGCCGGATTCACCGGTGCGATGGCGGTGGTGGTTCAGACACTCGGGATGGGTATCTGGATGTTTGTCTCCTCACGTCATGAGCTTGTTGCAAGTTTTCGTCACTGGAAGCAATCCTTCGGGGCGGGTTTCTTTGGTGCGGTTGCAACCGCCGCCTGGTTCACCGCCTTCACCCTTCATGCGGTTGCGCCGGTTCGTGCCGTCGGGCAGATCGAGCTCTTGATCACCATTGGCGTGTCGCTGTTCTATTTCAAGGAAACAGTTAGCCGGATCGAGTTGCTGGCCATACTGATGCTGGCCATTTCCATTATCATGGTATTGCTTGGGTAATGATGGAAAAACTGAAGATATTCCGGTTCTGGCTGCTGCTCCTTGCCTGGCTTTCGGCGGTGCTTCAGATCGTGCTTGGCCGGTATTTTGAGCCTATCTCCGTCATCGGGGTGACGATCTTCACCGTCTATATCGTGCTGACCCTCCCCTACCTGAAAAGAGACAGCCTGATCATCATCAGTTTTCTTCTGCTGCTCGGCGTGTTGATCATCCCCTCGATGCCTGATCATGAGACACTTCTAGGGGCCGGACGATTCATGCTGATCTTCGCGGGGCTCGTGCCCACCATGGCGCTGGTCAAACATACCGCCATGACCATGCCGTCGGTGCGCAAGACACAAGAAGCCCTGGGGGAATTACCGCCGGAAGCCTCGGCCGCAGGATTGCAGCTGGCCGGTCATGCCTTTGGCGGCGTCATCAATACAGGCACCTTTGCCATGCTTTCCGCCGCGCTGCCTGAAAACAGCAGCCTTCAGCGCCGCAAGACCGCCGCCCTCGCCGCCCTCCGGGGGATGAATTCCTCGGCGGTCTGGTCGCCGTTTTTTGTGGCTTTCGCGATTGGCCAGAGTTTCATCGATGCCCATTCATCCTGGGTTGCGATAGGGTATGGGGTGCTGATTTCCTTCTTGTTTACACTCTCTTGTCTGTTTGCGTTCACGCCCGGGCTCAATCTCTCCATCCTGCGATCTTCGCTGATCTGCCTCAAGCCCGTTTCACTCAGGCTTCTGGTGGTGCTGGTATCGGTTCTTGGCGGGGCGCTCATCTTCAAACTGACGGCTCTTTCCGCCGTGGTTTCCGTGATGCCCCTGCTTATCCTCATCCAGTTCCTGCGTCACCCCGGCAATGTATCATCGATACTCGCGAAGACGACCACATCACTCAAATCCACGGCGGATGATATTGTGGTCATTTCATCGGCAATGCTGCTCGGCTATCTTGTGACACGCACCGGCGGGGTTGCATTGATCCTAGAGCATTTCAGCACCAGTGCCTCACCTGCATGGGTGGCGCTGATCACGACGCCGGTTGTCATGATGCTGGCTTCGGTTATCGGCATTCATCCGGTAATTTCCAGCACCATTCTCTTGTCTATTTTCAGCGGCAGTGGATCCGATGCCGATCCGGCGCTGCTGATGCAGTCGCATCTTATCGGCTGGGCGGCGGGGACCATGAGTTCGGTTGCTTCTCTTTCGGTCATCACCTGCACGACACTTTATGAGGTATCGTCGCGCGAGCTTGCCATGGGCGCCAATCTGACCGCCGCATTCGGGCTCGCATTTGGCGGTGGCGTGGTGCTCACGCTCATCAATCTGATCATTGGATAAAGCGTCAGCCGCCGAGGAACAGCCGCCCGACTTCCGGGTTGTTCAGGAGGTCATTGCCAATATCAGCGATAGCGGTTTCCCCAGATACCAGCACATAGCCTATATCGGCAAATTCCAGCCCTTTTTTGGCGTTCTGCTCAACCATGATGATGGTCTTGCCATCTTTGCGCTGCAGATCGTCAAGAATTTCGAACACCATGTCGATAAAGCGCGGCTCAAGCCCGATAGAAGGCTCATCCACCAGAAGAACATTCGGCTCCATGACCAGCGCACGCGAGATTTCAAGAAGACGCCGCTCCCCTCCTGAAAGAACGCCGGCAGGCTTGTCGCGACGTTCGGCAAGGCGGCTGTATTTATCAAACACCATTTCTGCTGCGGCCTTCGCTTCGGCCGGCTTGTTCTTGAGGAAACCGCCCATCAGCAGGTTTTCTTCAACCGTCATGCCCGGGAAGACCGATTTATCCTGCAGGATATAGGCAATGCCGGCCTGCGCCAGTTTCTGCGACGGCGAGAGATTGGTCACATTCTTGCCATCGACCACGATACTGCCGGAGAAGATATTGGTAAAACCAAAGATCGAGTGCAGAACCGTTGATTTTCCCGCGCCGTTCGGGCCGATCAGGCAGAGAGACTGGCCCCGGCCGATCTTGAGGGTGAAATCATGCAGGATCTGCATCTTGCCATACCCGGCACAGAGTTTGTCTATGGTCATATAGACATCGTTGCCGGTGAGCGCTTCAAGCTCGGCAATGGTGGGGGCATTGACCGCGATACTGGCCGCTTCCTTCGCCACCTGGTCAACGGACATGACCACATCAACCTTGCCCATACCATAGCCGCTGGTGGGCTTGCTTGTGCCAGCCTTCTTTGATTTTTTAGCTGCCTTTTTGGCCGCAGGGCGTGACTTGGCCTTGGCGGCAGCTTTCCTGGATGATTTCTTGGCGGCTTTTTTCTTTGCTTCAGCCATCAATGGCCTCCCAGATACGCATCGATAACACGTTGATCATTCTGCAGGTCTTCCGGCTTGCCATCGGCAAGCATGTGACCATTCGACAGACAGTAGATATGTTCAGCAAGGTTCATGATCACCCGCATGTTGTGTTCAATCACACAAAGGGTGATCCCCAGCTCCTCGTTCGCCCGTTTGAGACGGTCAATAAGACCGTTGATCAGGGTCGGGTTGATCCCGGCTGTTGGCTCATCAAGCAGCAGCACTTTCGGCTCGTTCATCAATGCCATCGCAAATTCAAGCAGTTTCTGCTGGCCGAAGGAAAGATCGCCTGAAATAAGGTTCCGTTTCGAATAGAGGCCGACAAACTCAAGCAGGTTTTCGGCACGTTCCAGAATTTCCCCCTTGCGGCTGGCGAAAATCCCGTCACGGGCATCTTTCCGGTGAGATACCGAGATTTGCATATTGTCCACGCAATTCATCTCAGAATAAATGCGTGTCTGCTGAAAGGTACGAAGCAACCCAAGCCTGGCGATAGGCCCGACGCGGAGTTTCGATATTTCCCTGCCATCGAAACTGATTGACCCTTCATCAATCGGGTGATAGCCGACAATCGAATTGAACAAGGTGGATTTACCGCATCCGTTCGGGCCGATGATACCGGTGATCGATCCTTCCTTGACCGTCATCGAAATATCGACATTCGCCCTGACCCCGCCAAAGGATTTCGAAACATTCCTGACTTCAATAATATCGCGGGCCATGGCTCAACCTCCCTTGATGTCTTCGCGTGAAGATGTATCGACGGTTATGCCGAACATTTCAGGGAATTTCGTCTGCAACCATCCCATGATGCCCTGCTGAAAATAGACGATATTGACAATCAGAAGCAAGCCAAGGGCGATCCACTGGAAGCCAAGAAGAAGGGTCCATGCCGTATCCTTGATCACATGGAAGATGATGGCACCAAGAACCGGCCCCCAGAGAGTCCCCTTCCCGCCCAGCAACGCCGATGCAACCATGAAGATACCAAAGGTAGGAATAGGATAGGCAACTTCCTTGTCGATAAATCCGATCATATTACCGACAACGGCACCAATGCAGCCCATAAAGAAAGCCGCAATCGCCCAGCCGATTCGCTTATAGGCAAGGGTGGGAATACCCATGGCCTCGGCTTTATCCTCGTCATCACGGATGGCGTTGATCGCCAGCCCGAACTGCGTTGAATAGAGCCAGCGAAGAAGGAAATGCGCGGCAATCGCGAAGGCAAAGCAAATTATGTAAAAGAAGGTTGATCTGAACTCAATATCACCGGGAAACAACGGCATCTGAATGCCAGATGGGCCACCGACATAGTCGATGGTTATGGTTATTTCCGCAGCCGCAATGGCAAGACCAAGCGAGCCGATGGCGAAATACGGTCCACGCAGGCCGAACATGAAGGAACTGAACACGAGTGAAAGCAAAAGCCCGACAAGACCTGCGGCCAGAATTCCAAGTGACAGACCCCAAAAATATTCAGCATCGGTGAATTCCGGCTTAATCGACCCCATTGCCGAAGTATATTCGCCGACACCACCTTCATAGAAGAAAGAAATCTGCACAATCGCCGAGACATACATACCCACCCCGAAGAAGGTAATGTTGCCAAGCGAATTATACCCCATCTGGCCGCCGAGCGTATCCCAGGTCGAGGCCATCAGAACCATAACCCACAAAAAAGCAATGGATAGCGTGTAGGCCGGGAAAAGGATTGGACCCAAAACGCCTAAAACCGCCAGCGATCCGTAGATTGTAAGTGAATGTTTTTCTTTCATCGTACCACCTGCCTGTTACGGCGCATCGTAATTTGTCTCCACATAAGTACCGAAAGCAGCACACCTACAGGGGCGGCATATTCGAGGGCGGATTCAAAAAAGCCACAATATTTTGTAAAGAGTCCAATACCAAAGGCCGATACGATGACCCCCGGCAGATTGCCAAGGCCTGCCGCCGTGACAATGGCGAATGACCCCATGGAATAGGTGATGCCATAGAAAGGCTGGATCACAAAGATGATGGAGACAAGTACGCCCGCCGCCCCGCATAATGCCGAATTAAAGGCAAAGGTAAAAGCGTAGACCCGGTCGGTGTTTATCCCAAGGACGCGCGCCGCACGCGGGTCCTGTGCTGTCGCTCTGATGGACTGACCCATCCGGGAACGCTTCATGAAAAGCACCACGCAAAAAGCGATGATCCCCGCCAGCCCAAGGGCAAGCAATTTGGATGACGGGACCGTCACCATGCTATCGAACGCTTCAAAGACAGGAAGCTGCATGTCAATTGTCTGCACCTCCGGCCCAAAAAACAGGTTGATCACCTGCTGCATCACCAGCGACAGGCCGAAGGTGGCCAGAAGAGAAACAAACATATCCTGATCAAGAATACGCTTGATCATCAGCAAATAAATCACCCAGCCATAAACAAACATGATGATCATGATGATTGGCAGAATGATCAAAAGCGGGATGTTGTACATATTCATCGCAAAGGCCAGATACCCCCCGAGGATAACGAAATCACCCTGAGCCAGATTCTTGATATTCATCACGCCCCAGACAAGCGCCAGGCCATATGCGCTCAAGGCAAAGATAGCTCCGATGAACACGCCTTCCAAAATGAGCTGAATATTGACGACCGGCGCCCATACCAACAACAACTGCAGATCATCCCACATGATTTCCTCTTTTCGAGTTACAAGGGCTTTCTAAATAAAATTGAAAAACATTTGGTTTAAGAAATGAGAGGGGAAAGCTTTAGGCTTTCCCCTCATATACCATTGCAACAGATTTAGTAGTCAATGTTCCGCGGGAAGATCATATCGCCGAACTTCTCGACAAGCTTGTATGAGCCATCAGCCTGAATTTGACGCATGAACATTGGCTTGGCAATGTTATTGCCAGCCTCGGAGAACTTGATGTTACCATAGAAGGTTTCCATCTCGACCGCCGAAATGGCGTCACGCACCTTGTCCTTGTCAAAGCTGTTGGCTGCCTCGAATGCTTCCTTGAAAACAATCACCGCTGCCGAGGCCTGAGCTGACTGATAAGGCACCTCAGTCGGGTAAAACTCACCATAATCGGCTTTGAAACCCTCATTCCATTGTGCTGCTGTACCGAAGTACTTGTCAGACTTGGAAAGTGTTTCAACCCATTGGGTCGGGCAAAGCAGACCGGTGGCCGTCTTCGGAAACTTTTCCTGAACCTTGGCTGCCTCGCAGTGTGTCAGGGCAACGATCGGAACATTTACCTTCATCTCGTCAAGCTGACGGACTGCGGTAGCCGCACCTTTGGAGTGGCCAGATACGATCAGCATATCAGGCTTCAGTGCCTTGACCTTGGTAAGGGTCGTGGACATATCGGAAAGATCAGCCGGAAGCTGATCATCTACGATCACCTGCATGCCGTATTCAGCAAGTTTCTCAAGAACACCAATACGAATATCGGCGGTGAAGGGGTCCCCCTCAAAAGCGACCGCGACGCGCAGTTTTGTTGGATCGTCGGTGCTGGCTGCTGCCATTTCGATTGCTGCCGGCAGATAGAGGTCAGTCGTCGACAGGACGCCAAACAGATACCGATACCCTTGGGTAAAGAGCGAGCGCGATGCACCTTCGGCTTCGACCATCGGAACCCCGAACTTTTCAGAGACCGGTGCAATCGCCTTGGTCAGACCGGATGAATACGGCCCGAGCATGTATTCCACGCCATCCTGCTGGATCAGACGTTCGGCAAGCTGGGCGCCACGAGCAGGTGTTGATTCATCATCGTAGTATTTCACCGCAAGTTTATACGACTTGCCGCCAACGTTGACACCACCCTTTTCGTTGATCACCTTCACCGCGTAATCATAGCCGCGCTGCGTATGCAGGCCGTTCGTAGCATATTTGCCGGTCAGCGAAATGGCTGAACCCAGGATAATGGTATCCCCTTCCACCTTGGCAAGAGCCGAACCAGAAAATGCAAGCGATGCTGCAATAGCAGCGCCGGCCACCATTGTTTTGATCGTAGAATGTTTCATTATATCCTCCAGTTGATTTAGTAAAAGATTAGATTAATTTTGTACTCTGTCCAGCATTAATCCCTAAAATATTTCTAAAAACCGATGGCCATCCCGTCTTTTCGCGGGTCTGAACCGGCAATAAGGAGTCCAGTATCAGGATCTCTAAGGATAGCCTGACCACCACCAATGGGCGAGGCCGGGTAGTCGAGAACATGTCCCCTGGCTTCCAGGGCCGAAGCGATTTCCGGTGCATATCCATCTTCGAGTTGGAGCACGCCGTCGATTGCAAAACTTCTCGGCGCATCAAGAGCTTCCTGCGGGTTGAGCCCCAAAGCAAAGAGATTGGAAAGCAGCATGGCATGGCCGCAGGCCTGATACTGACCGCCCATGACGCCGAATGGCCCGACCAATCTGTCACCATGCGTAATCATTCCCGGGATGATTGTATGTAGCGGCCTCTTGCCGCCCTTGATCACATTGGGGTGCGTTTCATCGAGGCGGAAGGCCCGGCCGCGTGACTGGAGAAGAACCCCGAATTCAGGCGTCGAAATACCTGAGCCGAAATCATCAAAGATCGAATTGATGAACGACACCGACATCCCGCTTTCGTCAACCGCGGCAAGATAGATCGTATGCGGATGATCCGGAAAATCCGATGGCGTGACCGGCTTTGCCTTCTGCATATCAATCCGGGCGACAAAAGAGGCGATCTGCGCATCATCGAGGAGCCAGTCCACCGGGGTGGGATGATCATCCGGGTCGGCCACATATCTATCCCTCAGATGGTAGGCGATCTTGGACGCTTCGGCGAGAACATGAATACGATCCACGGCATTCATCGCCGCCAGATCAACATGCTCCATCATCCGGGTCAGAACGAGGGCCGCAACACCCTGCCCGTTCGGCGGGCATTCCCAGATCGTGTAGCCTTTGTATTCTGCCCGAACCGGTTGAACAAATTCCGCATCGGCGGAGGTGAAATCCTCCTCACGATGAAATCCGCCCATGCGCTGAAGCTTGGCCAGCATGTCTTCCATCACGGGGCCTTTATAGAAACCGTCACGTCCGTGCTGCTGTATCCTTGCCAGCGCTTCGGCAAGACGTGGATGGGTGAAAATCTCCCCCTCCCGGTAGGCTTGGCCATCTTTCAGATACTGCGCGGCAGCATCACTATCCTCAATAACATTTTCCACATGGAGGCCCCAGTCACGGGCGACGCGATCATGAACAGGGATCCCGTTTTTGGCGTAATCCACGGCAGGGGCAAAAAGCCGGTCCCAGTCCAGCCGGCCATATTTTTCGTGAAGACGACTCCAGGCCGCGACGGCACCCGGAACGGTCACCGCATGCGGGCTGTGACGCGGTATCATGTCAAGCCCCTCTTGCCTCAAGGCTTCGGCCGTAATGGCGCGAGGCGCACGACCAGAGCCGTTCAGCGCTTCGATATTGGCGGATCCATCCCCCGAGACAAGGGCAAAGCAATCACCGCCAATGCCGGTCATGTGAGGTTCGGCAACCGAAAGCAGCGCTGCTGCCGTGATCGCCGCATCAATCGCGCTGCCACCTTCTGCAAGAATCCTGAGCCCGGCGGCGGTCGCCATCGGATGCGAGGTGGTGATCGCGGCATTGCGGGCGCGGACTGCGGAACGGCCGGGGGATGAAAAATTTCGCATCCTGAATATCCTCAAGAACAACCCTGGCCGCCGGTCTATCCAGTATCATTGAGGCGAACCGGAATAAGGGACCAAGATATTGATGGTGCGGATGGAGGGACTTGAACCCCCACGCCTCTCGGCACCAGAACCTAAATCTGGCGTGTCTACCAATTTCACCACATCCGCAAAGGTTGGCTTTTTTAGCCTAAAACATTGCCCTTTATCAAGCCCCAACCCGATGGAACCAATCAAGGACCTGGAAGCGGGTCAGGGACGGGGTGGAATCTCATCCGGGAAAACATGTTCACCCGATGGGCCACATGGCAACGGAACAACGCTTTCAACAAATTCAAGCGATAGCGGCTCATAAAGATGGGGAAAGGATTGCCCGCCACGTGATTCTTCCCAGACAACCGGCAGACCATCGGTGTGAACCTTGACAAGAACAAGACCTTTAATCCCCTTGAAATGAAGCCAGGCTGTCTCTGCCACCTGCGCGGCGTCGGAAAAATGAATATAGCCGTCTTCAAGATCAATGCCGGCACCATCAAAACGGCCTTCAGCCTCGGCCGCATCCCATATCGCCTGACTGCAGATTTTGTAAATCACCCCGGTCATGAACAAAACCTAGAACAAGATGGCATGGCCCGCAAGCAAGGCATTGCGAAACCTTGACCAAGCCGCTAAGAACGAAGGAAATAAATCAGATGGAGAAATCCCATGTCCCTGAAACTTGAAGATGCCAACACGATGATTGCTGCTGCCCTTGCCCATGCTCGCCAGCAATCGCTCAAGCCGCTAAGCGTTATTGCTCTTGATGCCCGCGCCAGCCTTGTTGCGGCACAGTCCGAAGATGGCGTCAGCATCATGCGGCCCCGCATCGCCCACGGAAAGGCCAATGGCGCCATTCAGCTTGGCATGGGATCGCGAGCGCTGATGAATCGCGCCGAACAGCAGGCCTATTTTGTCGATTCGATCAACGGCGTTGCTGGTGGTGATCTTGTTCCGGTTCCTGGCGGCGTGCTGATCATGGATGGCGATGCACTTATCGGAGCGGTCGGTATTTCCGGCGATACGTCCGATAACGACGAGGCAGCCGCCGTCGCCGGCATTGAAGCTGCAGGCTTCAGCCCCGTTACCGGGTAATGGACGAAAAGACACCTCTATCTGCCCTGATACTTGGCTGGGGCGGGGTCATCCCTTTTGTGGCAACGGCACTGGCGTTCAAATACGCCCCGCCCCATGTGGCAATCACCGCGCTTGAAGCCGGCACCATTTATGGGGCGGTGATCATCACCTTTATCGGAGCCGTCCACTGGGGGGTTGCAATAAAGCGTGAAGATGCAAGCCCTTATGTCTATCTCTGGTCGGTGATCCCGTCGCTCCTGATGGCGTTGGTGCTGATGCTTGCTCCGCCCTTTCGTCCTCTTCTGTTGCTGGCGGGGCTGATACTTGTCTGGGGCGTTGACCTCAGATCGACACGGGCGGGAGTACTGCCGCGCTGGTATATGCGCCTGCGCCATGGATTGACGGCCGTGGCTGGCGCTTCGCTATTGTCGCTTCATCTCGGGATCTAGCGAATTCGCGCCATGATGACATTGCCCCCTGCCACCAGGGTGATTCCGGCCAAGGCCAGAAGAGACCAGTCATACCCTTCCATCACCGATGAGATCAGCAAGGCAAAGACCGGAAAGACTGCGGTGGCATACCCTGCCCGGCCAGGACCAATGCGCCCGACCAGCATCAGATAGGCCGTAAAGGACATCACCGTCGATATGACCACGAGCCAGATCAACCCGCCCAGATAAGTCAGGGTCGGCTCGACGGTAAATTCATCACCGCGGAAAAAACTGTAAAGACCAAGATAGGTGGCGCCATAGACCATGCCCCAGCAGTTCGTTGCCATGACGGGCATCCCCTGGCGCTGGGCTGCAGCAGAAAGAATGTTGCCGGTTGAAAAGACAAGCGTTCCCATAATGCAGAGAACAAGACTAAAGAGAATATCCACATTGACCTGAAGTTCCGGTGCATAGAGAAGGCCGACACCGCAGAACCCCATAAATGCCGCCGTGAGATGCTCAAACCTTGGCCAGCTCCGGCTTAGTGCGGCAACCATCAGCATGATAATCACCGAAGCCAGCGAAAACACCACCGCAAGAAGGCCGGAGGTACTGTTGAGCCCCCCATAATAGAAAAGCGCAAAATTCAGGCTGAAGAGACAAAGCCCCAGCCCGGCGATGCGGAAATGCTGATGAAGCGGAATCCAGATCTGTTTGCCAAGCGCCCGGGTGATGATGAACATCAGTATTGCAGCGGCGCTGAAACGCCAGAAAAGCGAGACTTCAGGTGCCACCACGCCAAGCTGCCATTTAAGCGCAAGCCAGCTTGTTGACCATCCAAAAATGGTTAAGCCATAAAGCAGATAATCAAGTGGTTTCATCAGGAGACCTGTTCTTCAGGTCACGATGACCCAGGGTGCAAGATCCATGTGGATTAATGGTCGGAGTGGCGGGATTTGAACCCACGACCCCCACACCCCCAGTATGGTGCGCTACCAGGCTGCGCTACACTCCGAGACCATTAAATACCGCTTGTAACCCAAGAGAAGATGAAGGTCAAACAGCACATGCAGGTAGATTGAGATATCTTTATCGAGGGAGGCGATCGCGCACCAGTTCCTGCCAGAAGCCGGGACCAATGGTGAGAAGCTCATCATTGAAATCATAATCGGAGGCGTGAAGCGGCTGGCCATGGGGGCCTTCCTCACCATTGCCGAGGAGCAGAAAACACCCGGGCACCGCCTGACTGAACTGGGCGAAATCTTCGGAAAAACTCATCGGCTGGCGCTGGCCGATCACGTCCATCCCCGCCCTTTCCGCCGAACGGATGACGGCCTCTGTCGGCTCACCTGCATTGATCGTCTCAATAAAATCGGCGCGGAAATCCATGCTCGCCTCAACCCCGTGGGTAGCCGCAACTCCTCCGACGATCTGACGCATGAAACGCTCAATCATCTCACGATCCTGCGGCTGTCTTGCGCGGACATCGCCTTTCAGCGTGGCGTGACCGGGCAGAACGTTCCGGCACCCGTCGGTGAGAAACTCCGTCACCGAGACCACCGCGCCTGCGCCGGGAGATATCTTGCGGGAGATGATGGTCTGCAAGGCCAGCACGAGCTCGGCCCCGACGGTTATCGCATCCACCCCGACCTGCGGCATGGACGCATGGCCTCCACGGCCCTTGATCCTTATCTCAAAAAGGCTCTCGCTGGCGCAAATCTGGCCAACCCGGGTGGAGACCTGCCCGAGAGGTGCGCCCGGCAGATTATGAATGGCATAGATCTCGTCAACAGGGAATTGTTCCAGCACGCCTTCGTCAATCATGGCCTTCGCGCCAAGACCGTGCTCTTCATTGGGCTGGAAGATGAACACCACCGTGCCGTCAAAATCCCTCGACTGGCTGAGCAGTTCCGCCGCCCCAAGCAACATGGCTGTATGGCCATCATGGCCGCAGGCATGCATGACGCCGGGCTGTGTTGAAACATGATCATGGATGCTGGTTTCGTGAATGGGCAGCGCGTCCATATCTGCCCTGAGCGCAATGGCCCTGTTGCCTTTCCCGCATCGGAGAACACCGACGACACCAACCCCTTCATGGACGTCAAGCCCGAGATCCCGCAGATATTCAGCCACGACCGAACGGGTGCGATCTTCTTGAAATCCAAGTTCGGGATGGCGGTGAAGATCATGCCGCAGGAGGGTCAATTTTTCTTTCAATGCCTGCACGTCGGGTTATTTCACCTCGAGCCCGTATTGATGGGCGCTGGTCTCAAGCAACTCCCAGAGCGACAGGGCAAAGCTGCGTGGCAAGAGCAGGTTGAACCCATCTTTTGCACGCCAGACCGTCACGCCGATATGATGAAATCCGGTACTGGCAACGTCATCTTCCGAAAACACGTCTTTCCTGAAATCCAGCGGCAGAAAGTGGTTGAGCAGCATTTCAGCCTTCGCCCCGCGTATCCTGAGCCAGGTTCGCGCATCGGAAAGGTCCAGCACCATGCCCGTCTTTACCGGAACAGATGGGGCAGATATCTCCTCATGATCCGAGATCACCCACCATTTGAGGGGATCGATACTCAAGAGTTCACCTTTTTTCGATCTCTTGACCTTGCCCCGTCCGGGCGCTGCCCGCACCCCCGCCATTCTGGCCGCCAGTTTGCCGGCCTCAGAATGCGTTTCAGGCCAGGCAGCCAGCTGAACAAGTGTGGCAACGCGCACCTCCTCGATGATGACCCCGGGCGTGCCCGATGCCCCGTATCTGCCCTTTTTCATATGGCCATGAAGTGCTGATACTGTTTTAGCCATGCATCCGCCCTCCATCAGGATCGAACATGTGGGGAGAGACGATCTCCACCTCGACATCCTTGTTGCGCAACGGGTCGGTCGCAATAATGCGCTTGCCTTCCCAGGCTTTATAGCCGCCTGAGATAAAACCGATCCCGATCCAGTGGCCAAGGGCCGGGGAATGGGTGACGCCGGTGATCCAGCCTTCCCCGAAGCCGCTGATCCGGCCATATCTGAAGAGCAAGGCGCCGCCCTTGAAGGTCTGTTTTCGGTCTTTCGGGAAAATCCCCACCAGTTGCGGCCTGTCTTCGCGCATCAATTCCGGTCGCTGGCGCAAGGCCGAGCCGATAAAGGATTTTTGCGTGGAGGCCATCTTGCCCAGCCCGGCATCATCAATCGTCACCCGGCCATCAAGCTCAGCCCCGGTTACATGGCCTTTCTCGATCCGCAATGTGCCAAGGGCTTCCAATCCATAGAGGCAGCCGCCACGTTCCTCTACCGCCGCGTAAAGCTGATCCATCATGGCTTCGGCATATCCTGCCGGAACATAGACTTCAAAAGCAAGCTCACCGGAAAAGCTGATCCGGGCGATCCTGGCATCAATGCCGCCCTTCATCCTGATGGAAGCAACACCCATGAAGGGCAGATTTTCCGGTGAGATATTATCTGCATTCTCAAGACAGGCGGCGATGGTCTCCCTTGAAAGCGGCCCTGCCACCGACACACCGGCCCATTGATCTGATACGGAGGTGACATGAACCTTTAGCTCCGGCCAGCGTGTCTGCAGAAGTTCTTCGAGCCAGACCATGACCTTGGCGGCATGGGTGGTGGTGGTGGTCATGAGGAAGTCGTTTTCATCAAACCGCCAGGTGGTCCCGTCATCCATGACGATACCGTCATCACGGAGCATGATGCCGTAACGTGATTTACCCACCGGCAGTCTCGCAAATCCATTGGTGTAGACACGATTGAGAAATTCCGCCGCATCCGGACCCTGAACCGCGATCTTGCCCAATGAGCTGACATCGCAGATGCCGACAGTATCACGAACCGTTCCCGCCTCACGGATATAGGCTTCGGTGATGGTCTCACCTTCCTTTGGGTAGTACCATTGCCGATGCCAGACACCGGCAAGGGTCATGACCGCGCCATGGCGCAAATTCCAGTCATGCAGCGGGGTACGGCGAAGTGCCCTGAAGTGACTGCCGGTATTTCTCCCGGCCAGCGCCCCGATGGACACCGGCGTATATGGCGGGCGGAAACGGGTTGTGCCAACCTCGGGGATATCCTTTCCAAGGGCTTCCGCCATCAGCGCAAGGCCGATGATATTGCCCATCTTGCCCTGATCGGTCGCCATCCCGAGGGTGGTGTAGCGCTTCAGATGCTCCACCGAAACAAACCCTTCCTGATGCGCAAGCCGGATATCGCTTGCCGTCACGTCATGCTGAAAATCAACGAAGCTTTTGGTCTTGCGGCCCGGCACGCTGATTTCATAGAGCGGCCTGATCGGCTCACTCCAGCCGCCGGGAGCAGGCATTCCGGTCTTTTTACCAAGCGCCATGCTGGCCGCAGCCCTGCCTGATTCTTCGCACGCCTCGGCATTCCAGATTCCGGCCGCTGACCCTGCCATATAGATGTTTTCGGAGGTCGGCCCCGCAAGGAAACAGGCAAGCTCATCATTCCACTCTGGCTTGTTCCCGCGATGCGAAAGAAGGTTCACCACAGGTGACCATCCTCCGGAAACCAGCAGAAGATCCGCATCTTCCCTGCCCGCATCGCTCCAGATATCGCCGCTGGACTTCACCACCCGCAAGCCGGTGAGAACATTGCCGCCCAAGACTTCCAGCGGGGCGGTGCCGGTGCGAACCGTAATTCCCGAAGCCAGTTGAGGTTTGGCCGCCATCCGCGCATCAAGCACCGAAACCTTCGCCCCGGCGGCCGCCAACTCGCCGGCGGTGCCGTAAACCGAATCGTTGTTGGTGGCGATGATGATCTTCTTGCCGGGGAGAACGCCGAAACGGTTGAGATAAACCCGCGCCGATGCCGCCGTCATCACCCCGGGGCGGTCGTTATGCCCGAAGGCAAGTGTGCGTTCGATCGCGCCGGTTGCCAGAATGGTGTGACGCGCCCGCACCGTACAGAAACGCTGGCGTGGCATATAAGAAGGCGGGGATGAAAGATGGTCCGTTACACGTTCCAGCAGACCTGCCGTGCCGTAATCATAGAGACCGAAAGCCGTTGTCCGGGTCATGATCCGGACGCCAGCCTTTTCAACTGCCTTGATGAGGGAAAGCCGGTGTTTCTCAGAAACGGTATCCGATGAGTTCAGCAGATCACCGCCAAGGACATGATCCTGTTCAACCAGAATAACGTCCATGCCGCCTTGAGCTGCCGCAAGCGCGGCATTGAGCCCGGCAGGACCCGAGCCAACCACCAGCAGATCACAGAACGCATGGGCGTGGTCATATATGTCCGGATCCGCCTCACGCGAGGCACGGCCCATGCCTGCGGCCTTGCGGATCAGTTTTTCGTACTGCATCCAGATCCAGGTGCCGCGCCCCCATTCAAACGGCGGCAAGCCCATGAAGGTCTTGTAATAGAACCCGGCGGCAAAAAATCGGCTGAACAGATTGGAGATCGAACCGATATCATTCCGCACATTCGGCCAGGCATTCTGCCCGGTGGCGATGAGGCCGTCATAGAGCTCCTGCATGGTTGCCTTGACGTTAGGTTCAAGCCGGTCGCCTTCCCCCACCGAAACAATAGCGCCGGATTCCTCGACGCCTGCGGACATGATTCCCCGAGGACGATGATACTTGAAGCTGCGGCCGATGACCTGCTCCCCATTTGCCATCAGCGCCGAAGCAAGCGTGTCCCCGGCAAAGCCTGTCATCGGTCTGCCATCCCAGGTGAATTCAAGTCGCTGAGAGCGGTCAATCCGCCCGCCCTTATCAAGTCGCCGTGCCGTCACTTGCTTACCCCCAAGGCTTTAGCCAATCCCGGATGCGCAGGTTCAACGCCGTGAATTTCATGGGTCATGGTATCACGCGTCACCCGAAGCCACATCCGGCAGCCCTGCGCATGCTGCCAGGTTTCCACCTGCACGCCGCATATATTCTCCCTGAGGAAGACCGCGTCATGCCAGGCCTCCACCGACGCATCGAGGGGCGGATATTGAATTGATCCATCACCGCCATAGCTGAATTCGCTATGATCGCGTTCACCGCAGAATGGGCAGGGTATCCGGATCATCTCATACCTTTCTTTTCATGCTGTTCATCCCTAACCATGGAGTTTCGGGTCAGGACCGGCACCGCGTTCATCGATCTGCAAGCCGCGCTCAAACCGTTTGAGGTCATGGTTTTCAATCACCCGATGCGGCCGGTCATTGGCGATGAGGTCAGCGAAATACCAGCCCGAGGCCGGGCTTGCCTTGAAGCCGCCATAGTTCCAGCCCGCGTTGAGATAGAGGTTATCAAGAGGTGTCTTGCAGATGAAGAACGTCCCGTCCATGGACATATCCATGACGCCTGACCAGTGCCGCAGCAGTTTCACCCGCCCAAGGCAGGGCAAAACAGACATGGCGGCTTCCGCCACATCCTGAACAATCGGCAGATTGCCGCGCTGGGCGTAGGATTTATACCAGTCTAAATCACCGCCAAAGACCATCCCGCCCTTATCGGACTGGGAGATATAGAAATGCGCGCCGCCAACACCGAAGACAACGACCTGATCAAGCAGAGGTTTGAGCGGCTCCGATACAAAAGCCTGAAGCTTGTGCGATTCGATGGGTAGGCGCCCTAGATCCGCCATGCCCCAGAGACGTGATGTATTGCCCGCCACTGCAAAGCCGACTTTGCCCGCCCGGACAACCCCGCGACTGGTGCTGAGCGAGACAACCTTCCCGCCTTTACGCGTCACGCCGTTAACTTCGCAGTTCTGGATGATATCAACGCCCAACTGATCGGCTGCCCGTGCGTAGCCCCAGGCGACGGCATCATGGCGGGCGGTGCCGGCTCTTTTATGCACCGCCGCCCCCATGATCGGAAACCGTGCCTCCGGGCTGTAATTCAGATGAGGGATGGTTTCCTTCAACTTGTCGAGGCTCCATAATTCGGTATCCGGCGTGCCGGTCTTGCGCATGGTATTGTAATTCCGCGCCGCGGTATCAATGGCGCCTGGCGTATGCAGAAGCGTGATATGCGATCGCTGGCTGAACATCACGTTGTAATTGAGATCATGGCTCATATTTTCCCAGAGTTTCAGCGAATGTTCGTAAAACTCACGATTGCCCGGGCGGGCGTAATTCGAGCGCACGATGGTGGTATTGCGGCCGCCATTGCCGCCGCCAAGCCAGCCTTTTTCAAGGATCGCAATATTTTTGATCCCGTGGTTTTTCGCCAGATAATAGGCGGTGGCCAGCCCGTGCAGCCCGCCGCCGACAATCACGATGTCATATTCGGGCCTTAGTTCCGGATCACGCCATTGCCGCGTCCAGCCTTTCTGGTCGTTGAAGGCGTTTTTGATGACATTCCAGGCAGAAAATCTGGTCATGGCGATTTAGCGCTCCGATATCATGCTGGCAGCAGGGATGTGCCGGGTCTCTTGAAGATCTCTCCGAAACCCTGGATTTCATCCATTATACCTGCTCGGCGCAGGCAACTCCAGAACTGTGCCTGATTTGAAGTGATCACCGGTTTGCCCGTGGCCTCTTCGATCTCTTCGGCAACTTCGAGTGCCCGTATCCCCCCGCAGGAAAGAAAAATCGCATCAGCATCGGGGCGATCAATCTCAAGGGCGAACTCCTTCCAGTAGGCAGGCGTCACGCGCCCGAATTCAATCCCTGTTTCAAGATTAAGACCTTGAATATCAAGTATATCAAAACCTTTCTTGATGAGAAACTCGGCTTCGGCGGTGTTGATTTCATCGAGATAGGGCGTGCCTACCACGATTTTCTGTGCTCCAATCTCTCGCAACGCATCGACAACCCCGGTCACGATACACATCGGTTTTGCCCAAGGTGCCCCTTTACGGATCTCTTCAAAGACGCGTTCTTCCCCGTTGACAATCGAGCCGCTGGTGCAACTGTAGCTGACAACATCAGGTTTGACATCCGGTTGAAGCCGGGCGGCGGCATCAGCCATATGTTCAATATGACGAGAGAGTGTTTCGGTGGTGGTGTAGTCTTCCGTCTTCAGGCGGGTAATATGAACCCCGACCCCTTCCGGTGCCATGTCCATAAAATCTGCCTCTGCAGCAAGATCGGTGGACATCAGGATAAAGCCGAGCTTGGCGCGGTGATGCCTGCCCCCGTCAAGCACGGGGCGGCGCGGTTTAGAGGTAATGATCTGCCCGGATTCATACATGTTTCAAGACCACATCTTCCAGGGATTTGGGATGATTTGTCAGCGGCTCATAGCCGTCTTCGGTTATGATGAAACTGTCTCCGACCTGGGCGCGGAAAGTTTCAACCGTCACCGACCCATCGACCGCCAACACCATCCCGGGCTGAAGGATTGTTGTATCGCCGGTGACAAGCTGCGGCTTTTCAAGAAAGCTGAACCCTGTCGCCCGGCCACAGCGGAAAGGATAATCATAGCCCGCCTCGCGGATAGCTTCGGCATAGGCGGCGTGGACGCTTTCAGCCGTAACACCAGGCCTCAGGGCATCAAGCGCGGCCTGCTGGCTGGTAACGGCGCTTTCATAAACCCGGGCCTGGGCAGGATCGGCAATCTCGCCAATCCAGAACGTCCGGTCAAAACCCAGTTTGAACCGGTGGAAATTGGTCATCCCGCAGAAACAGAGAAAGACCGGCTCACCCCTCTTCATGATCCGGGTAGAGGCGCGATGATGGGTCTTGGTCACCTCCCGGCCTGACGCCATGATCTGAAGGAAATGGGTATTTGGTGACATATCGGCGGCGTCGTAATGGGCATCAAGCAATTCGGCGGCCTTGCGGGTGCCGGCGCGTGAAATCTCCAGCGCCACTTCGTATTCCGGCACGCCATCGCCAATTGCCGAACGGCCAGCCTCCATCATCGTGTTGGCCACCATGCCGGCATGCCGCGCAATCTTGAGCTCCTCGCTGGATTTGATCATGCGCATCTCTGCCAGATGAGGGGTTACGCTGTTGAGTTTGTCGCGCCCGACCAGATTTTCAATATACGCCCGGACAGGTGGGGGCATGTGGTCCGGCTCAATCCCGACTTTACCGGCGCCGCGAATTGCGGCGGGAAGCTCTTCACGCCATTCATTGCCAGCACCATCATTCCATGGCGCGATACGGTCAACATGCGCGTGTTCCAGCGCGGCGTTATAATCGATAACCGGGGTGATCAGCAATGTGTCCCCGTCCTTCGGCACCACAAGGATCGTCGGGCGGCCGAATTCCATATGCAGGTAATCGAAATACCCTGTAAGATAATAGACGTTATCGTCATCCGTAATC
This sequence comes from Alphaproteobacteria bacterium LSUCC0684, assembly GCA_041228335.1. NCBI lineage: Bacteria > Pseudomonadati > Pseudomonadota > Alphaproteobacteria > Alphaproteobacteria bacterium LSUCC0684. The sequence continues at coordinate 1,343,927 of CP166130.1, forward strand.
AGCGCGACATCGACAGATGCGTCATCCAAAGACTTCTGAAATTTGCGCAGTCTTTCAGCGAACATGATGGCTCTACTTCTGGATGGTAATGTTCTTCACACGGCTTGCTGGACGTATCTTAAATATAAATAAAAAGATAATTCAATGAGAAAACAACGTTTCGGTCAAAAGAAGGTATCCGCGGCCACCTGAAACAGGGAGAATCATTTTCAATGCTCAGGCAGAAAGTTTTGCCAGCCGGGCTGATGCTTCCCTGAGAAGGTCCATGGCTTCCTGCCTTCGAGAGGTGGCAGGAGCATTTGCCGATGCTTCCTTAGTGCCTTTGAGCACCTGCTGTGCGCCTTTGATCGTATAACCCTGGGTGTAGAGAAGATTCCGGATTTCCTGCAGCAACGCAATATCATCGGGACGATAATAGCGGCGCCCGCCACTGCGCTTGATCGGTTTAATCTGACTGAAACGTGTTTCCCAGAATCTCAGCACATGGGCCGGGACATTCAACTGGTCGGACACTTCGGAAATATTGCGAAAGGCTTCAGGGGATTTTTCAACCATACCCCTCACCTATTCGGCGTTGACCTTATCGCGCAGAATATGCGATGGCCGGAAGGAAAGAACACGCCGGGGCGTGATTGGCACTTCCTGCCCGGTCTTGGGGTTGCGGCCGATCCGCATGTTTTTGTTGCGCACCGAAAAACTGCCGAAAGATGAAATCTTCACCGTCTTCCCCTCAACAAGGTTTTCGGTGATTTCCTCAAGAATAGTGGAAACGATCTCAGCGGACTCATTTCGGGAGAGTCCGATATTCTGGTAAATCGCCTCGGCTAGATCGGCTCTGATAACGGAACGTGACATGGAGAAAGGTTAGGTAAAAAATTTCCGCGGGTCAATGGCTTAAATCAAGAAAATATCGGAATTGCCAGCGCTTTCAGGGACGGCCGAAGCGGGCCAGCGACGCCCCCCAGGACAACCCGCCGCCAATCGCCTCAAAAGCAAGAACATGGCCATGCTGAATTCGGCCATCGCGCACCGCCGTATCAAGGGCCAGTGGTATGGACGCCGCGGATGTATTGGCATGCTCCGCCACTGTCCGTACGACCTTGCTGCTGTCGAGTTTGAGCTTCCGCTGCATGCTGTCGATGATCCGGATATTGGCCTGATGCGGCACCAGCCAGTCAATGTCACCGGCGGTGAGGCCCGAGTCCTGCAGCGCGGCATCAAGACTTGCGGCGAGTTTTTCAACGGCATGACGAAAAACTTCACTTCCTTTCATCCGGACTTGCCCAACGGTACCTGTACTAGAAACCCCGCCATCAACATAAAGAATATCCCGGAACCGGCCATCGGTGTAGAGGCAAGAGGAAAGAATCCCCCATCCTTCGTGCCCCGTGGCGGCTTCAAGCAGAACCGCGCCAGCACCATCACCAAAAAGGACGGCGGTTGATCTGTCCTCCCAGTCGAGAATACGGGTGAAACTCTCCGCGCCGATGACAAGGAGGCGATCCGCCTTGCCGCTCTTTATCAGGGCATCGCCAACATCAAGGCCATAGACAAACCCGGCACAGACGGCCTGGACATCAAAAGCAAAGGCACGAAAGGCCCCGAGCTTTGCCTGAACCGCCGCCGCGGTAGCGGGAAATGTCTGGTCCGGGGTTGTGGTGGCAATGATGATCGCATCTATATCTGCTGCCTCCAGCCCTGCTGTATCAAGCGCCTTCCGGGCAGCGGCTACGGCCAGATCGGATGTTGTCTCATCATCGGCAACAACATGACGCTGCTGTATCCCTGTCCGCTGGCGAATCCACGCATCGTCCGTGTCCATGAACTCCGCCAGATCATCGTTGCTGAGGCATTTTTCCGGAAGATACGAGCCGGTGCCGGTGATCAGGGTTTGGCGGGCTGGTTCTGACATCATCGTTTCTCTGTTTTTCTCATCATTGCGCCGTTGAGGCATCAAGTGCAAGCATGGAACGCTCAACCGATTGCTTCAGGTCATTGAGAAAATCGTTTTCAATCATCCGTATCGCCACTTCGATGGCATTGGCTATCCCCCGGGCATTGGCGCCACCATGAGATTTGACCACAATCCCGTTCAAGCCGAGCAGAACCGCGCCATTATAAAGTTGTGGATCCAGCTTCTTGCGGAGACCTTTCAATGCCGGGCGGGCAAGAAGATAGCCAAGCCTGGACATGGCACTGGTCTTGAAGCTCCGACGCAGAAGAGTGGTGATGAACTGGGCCGTGCCTTCGGTTGTCTTGAGCGCGATATTCCCGGAAAACCCGTCGCTTACCACGACATCCACCTCACCCCGGGTTATGTCATTACCTTCGACAAAGCCAATGTAATTCAGCTCAACATCCGGACGTGAGAGAACGGTCGCCGCTTCCCTTATGGTGGCGTTGCCTTTCTGCTCTTCCTCACCAACATTGAGCAGGCCAAGAGATGGCGTTGAAACACCGGTGGTGACGCGGCAGAACGCATCCCCCATGATGGCAAACTGAACCAGATGCTCGGCACTGCAATCAATATTCGCGCCAAGGTCCAGCATGCAGCACTGGCCATGAATTGTCGGCATATATGCGGCCAGAGCCGGGCGATCAATGCCCTCCATTGTCCGCAGCGCCATCAGCGCCATGATCAGAAGCGCGCCAGAATTACCGGCGGAAACAATCGCATCCGCCTTGCCTTCCCGGACAAGTGAAATTGCAAGGTTCATCGAGGAATTCTTGCCTGTTCGCAACGCAACCGAAGGCACCTCTTCGGCAGCCACCTGATCCGGGGTATGCAGGATCTCAACATCGCGGAGCAAACGGTGCCGATGCAGGAGTGGCCGCAGCACCGTTTCATCCCCGACAAGTGTTGGCACAATGTGAGGATTTCGGCTGACAGCAAGCGCTGTGCCCTCGACCACTACATCCGGCGCCTTATCGCCACCCATGGCATCGATAGCGATGCGCAGAGATTTTATTTTATTCTGGGAAGACAGAGCCACACCCCTAAAATGAATTCAGTTCCTGTCTATAGATTTTTCTTCATTTGGGCAAGAGAAGCGAAGGGATGGTCAGGATCTTCTCCTGCGGGAAGAATCCCCTCATCCGCAACACCCGGATCTCTTGGCCATGGTGTAGCCTCAAGCCCAACAAGCTGGGCTATCATCTCCCCTATCGGTATTTTGCCGTCTTCCAGCGCCTCAACAGAAACGGCCATGGGATCGATTTCCGTATCACCGGCTTCCTTTTCCAGATCAGCAAAGCGTTCATTCACCGTGATCAGTAGCGCTTCAGGCACAGGATTACCGCTCAACCGGCAGGACTGGATAATCGCCGCCTCGATCTGGCCAGTGACCTGATACACCGTCTTGGCAACAGACTTGAGCCGCAACTCCGCCCGAAGGGAGCAGACCTCAATCCATCCAAATCGTTCGGCAAGTTCCCTGCAGGCTGGCCGATCGGCTTCCAGCGCGAGGTTTACCGGCTTTCCCTGATTTAACTGCTCGGCTGAAATAGTAGTGGCAAACATATCTGTACCTCACACCATGCCGATCAGCTGCTGATCTGATCTGGAATATCGAATTCAAGGGATGGCGAGGCGGCTAGCAGATCACGATCTGCCAGCGCTGCAAGTCGCCTCGCATGCCCCTCAACAGCCTCTACCAGACCGTTCAGCAGAGGATCAGTTCCATTGTCTCGATAAAGATTACGACTGAGCGCGGCGCCAAGTTCAGCGCTATCGCCATTATCGAGCGCCGATGAATAGGCTTTCATCCGGCCAAGAAAAGCTGTCGCCATGGTTTTGACCTTTTTGCCGACCTTGTTCTCGCTCACGCCGATTTCATGCAGGCTGAGATCCATATCAGCAAACATCATGTCAATGACTTCCTGGGCCAGCGCGGTACCTTCCTTGCCTGCATTGTTGAGGCGGCGGACAACCAGCACCACCATGAGTGTCAGCGTGTCGAACCTCCCATCCAGGGTATCTTCGACATTAAACCGCAGGTAAAACTCCGGCATCCGTGCGGCGCGGGCGATTTCGGCATAAAGCAGATGCGCCTGCTCTCCCCCGGGACGGGCCCATTTTTCAACTATGCTGGACAACCTTGTTATCATCGATAAATCTTTTTTTGTTATGTGTCATTGACCAAGAGGAAACTTCACTGCAATAAGAGTATATCCGCAAAAGAGATTGTTGATACCATGAACGGATCTGATCCAAAAACATTTTTCCTCACCCGTTTTTTTGCCGCAGGATGTCTTGCGATCAGTCTTGTGGCCTGCAGCAGCGTCGTGACCAGCCATGGCAATACGCTTGATCCGGTCAAACTGTCGCGAATTGAACCTGGCAAAAGCCGGATGATCGAAGTCGAGGCGCTCTTTGGTCGCCCATCGGTGGACGGGGCCTTTGACAGCGGCAAGGTCTACTATGTCGCGCAGATCATGGAAGAAGCCCCAGGCGGCAAGAAAACCCCCGTCAACCGGACGATTGTGGCCTTTTCCTTCAACGATAAAGGGATCGTGACCGCCGTTGACATTACCGATGAGGCATCAGGCCGGAATGTCTTCCATATCGATGAGAAAACGCCTACCCCCGGAGATACATTCGGGATACTTGAGCAGATCTTCAGCAATGTTGCCAAGCGGCCCGTAGCAAGCCAATAATTCGGGGCGCAATCTTAACCTTACCTCTTGCGACATAAAAAAGGCCTGTCAGATGACAGGCCTTTTTCTTATCTTAAGAGCGTTCAGTGGGCCAGAGCAGCCAGCATCAGAATCGCCACGATATTGATGATCTTGATCATCGGGTTGACGGCAGGACCCGCGGTATCCTTGTATGGATCACCCACGGTATCGCCGGTCACGGCAGCTTTATGCGCTTCCGAGCCCTTGCCACCGTGATTGCCATCTTCGATATACTTCTTGGCGTTATCCCAGGCACCGCCACCTGCGGTCATGGAAATGGCCACGAAGAGACCGGTGACGATCGTGCCAAGAAGCATGGCCCCAACGGTTGTCAGCGCGGCGGACTGGCTGACGGCCGTTGCCATCACGGCATAGACAACCACGGGCGCAAGCACCGGCAGAAGTGACGGGACAATCATCTCCTTGATGGCCGAACGTGTCAGCAGATCAACCGCACGGCTGTAATCCGGCTTGGCCTTTCCGGTCATGATCCCCTTGATCTCACGGAACTGGCGGCGGACTTCTTCGACCACCGCGCCACCGGCACGGCCCACGGCCTGCATGCCAAGGGCACCGAAGAGATAGGGCAGCATGCCGCCGATGATCAGGCCAACCACAACAAATGGATCCTTGAGATCAAAGTTGATCGTCAAGTCCGGGAAGTAGTGGTTCAGATCTTCGGTATAGGCAGCAAACAGCACCAGCGCGGCCAGACCGGCGGAGCCGATAGCATAACCCTTGGTCACGGCTTTGGTGGTGTTGCCAACAGCATCAAGGGCATCGGTGACGTTCCGGACGCTTTCATCGAGTTCGGACATCTCGGCAATACCGCCGGCGTTGTCGGTAACAGGGCCATAGGCGTCAAGGGCAACGACCATCCCGGCAAGCGCCAGCATCGTGGTTGCGGCAACACCAATGCCGTAAATCCCGGCCATCTGGAAGGAAACAACGATACCGGCGGCAATGATGATCGCCGGAACAGCGCAAGCTTCCATGGAAATGGCAAGGCCGGAGATCACGTTGGTGCCATGGCCGGTTTCAGAAGCTTTGGCTACCGTACGCACCGGACGATATTCCGTCGAAGTGTAGTATTCGGTAATCCAGACAAGAGCGCCCGTTACCACAAGACCGACCAGCGCACAGATGAAATATGACATCATTTCATTCGTGCCGGCGAACATGTTCTGGGTCACGAAGTAAATGGCAATCGCCGAAAGGATCGCGGTGACGATGAACCCTTTGTAAAGGGCCCCCATGATGTTATTGGAGGAACCGAGACGGACAAAGAATGTTCCGATCACCGAGGCGATAATGCAGACAGCACCGATTGCAAGCGGATAGACAAGCGCTGCTTCGCCAAGCCCGTAAATGGATGCAAGAAGCATGGTTGCAACAATCGTAACCGCATAGGTTTCAAAGAGGTCGGCGGCCATTCCGGCGCAGTCACCCACGTTGTCGCCCACGTTATCGGCAATAACCGCCGGGTTGCGTGGATCATCTTCGGGAATGCCGGCTTCAACCTTGCCGACAAGGTCAGCGCCGACATCGGCGCCTTTGGTGAAGATACCGCCACCAAGACGCGCAAAGATCGAAATCAGCGATGCACCGAAGGACAATGCCACCAGTGCTTCCATGATCTGGCGTTCGCCGAGGTTCAGGTTTGTCAGAATACGGTAGTAGAGGGCAACGCCGATGAGACCAAGGCCAACAACCAGCATCCCGGTAATCGCACCTGACTTAAAGGCAATATCAAGCGCGCCGGAAAGCGAAGACCGGGCGGCCTGGGTGGTACGGACATTCGCCCGAACCGACACGTTCATGCCGATATAGCCGGCGATACCGGAAAAGACAGCGCCGATTACAAAACCGATGGCAACATACATGCCAAGAGTGACTATCAGAATACCCGTCACGATGACGCCAACGATACCGATCGTCGTGTACTGACGGTTGAGATAGGCGCGCGCACCTTCCTGGATGGCGCCTGCAATTTCCTGCATACGGGTGTTGCCGGCATCAGCGGCAAGAACGCTTCTTGCAGCCCAGATACCATAGGCAAGACCGATGACACCGCAGAGGATGGAAAAATCAACAATGCTCATCTTGTTTACCCTTAGGGATTGGATTTACGAATACAGCCTGCCCCCAGTTTGCTATGGCTGCTCCAGATTTGGCGCCCAGGACATATCCGATGCGGGCAACCGAAGAAAAAGGCCAGTAAAACCGGCCCTTTGACGTCTTGGGATGTGTATAATCAAACGCCCCCAGGAAGGCAAACAATTTATTCCCGAAACCTCCGGGTCAGGTTTTGCCGGTCATTTCGGCACCTCGGAGCGTGCGCGCCAACCGATCCAGCAAGGCGTTGATAAAATCGCTGTCACAGGCACAACTGTCGGCAATCGCCGTGAATTCCGTGATCACGGCCTTGGCCGGAATATGAGGTGTATCACGCAACTCGACAAAAGCCGCCCGCAAGACCGAGCGTTCGACTTCATCCATACGCTCAAGCGTCCAGCCTTCCTTGAGAAGCGGGCGGATCATCTCATCAATGCTCCCGGCATCGCTTGCGGCGGTGAAAACAAGACGGGTGTAATGATCTTCGTCCATCCGGTTGACTTCAAACTCATCGAGAAGAGCCGGAAGAAAATGTGACCTGAACGACGGCACGACATCTGTTGCGGGCTTGCCGCTGGCCCAGATCTGAAACAGGGTCTGCACGGCCGCAAGGCGCGCCGCCGCCCGTCGCCTCAACGAGCCCGGACGACGCTGCTGTTTGTCCTGATCATCGCCCTCATCATTGATGGTGTTGATATCAGTCATCGCTTTCGATGCCGAATTTCCGGGCCAGCGCCGACATGGCCAGCGCCGCACGGGCAGCATCGCCGCCCTTGTTCTTGCGTGCGGGATCTGCACGTTCCCATGCCTGATCTGCATTTTCCACCGTCAATATGCCATTGCCGATCGCGATCAGTTCCATGGTGGAAAGATCCATGAGCGCGCGGGCCGATTCGTTGCAGACAATTTCAAAATGATAGGTTTCCCCGCGAATGACGCATCCGAGCGCAACATACCCATCATATATCGCCCCTTCCCGGCTCTGGGCTGCCATGGCGATGGCGGCAGGTATTTCAAGAGCACCCGGCACGGCGATACGGTCATATTCAACCCCGGCTTCGGTCAAGGTTTCAATCGCACCTGCGGCCAGGGCATCGGCAATATCTTCGTAAAAACGTGCTTCCACAATCAGAAAGCGCAATGGCGTATCCGCCATGGTATTGTCCTCGCTTGTAAGGTTCCGGTTCACCTAGTCAGGTTTTATCTCGCGTCAGGTTTTATCTCGCGGTATCCAGTCACCGTCAGCCCGTAACCGTCGAGGCCAACTATATTGCGCTGGGTATTGGATAGCAACTCCATTTCCGTAATCCCGAGATCAAGGAGAATCTGCGCCCCGACGCCGTAACTGCGGATCTGGTTTTTCGGTCCGTTTTTTCCGGAGGCTTTCATCTCGACAAGATCGGAAAGCGTGGTCGGGCTGGGCTCGCGAAGCATGACGATGACGCCGCGGCCTTCTCTGGCGATGGCCCGCATCGCTGTCTGAATTTCAGATCCGGTCCGGCCCGCGCCGGTTTCCCCCAGAACATCGGTCATGATATTCATGGCGTGCATCCGGACCAGCACCGGATCATCCGAAGAGATATCGCCCTTCACCAGCGCGACATGTTCGGCATAGCTTGCGGTATTGATATAGACAACCATCCGCCATTCGCCGCCATAAGACGACTGGATAATCGTCTCACTTCCGCGTTTGACAATGGATTCCCGTTGCCGACGCCAGGAAATGAGATCCGCGATCGTGCCGATCTTGAGCCCATGTTCCCTTGCAAAAACCTTGAGATCCGGAAGCCGTGCCATGGTGCCGTCATCCTTCATGATCTCACAGATAACGCCGGCTGGAGTCCCGCCAGCGGCACGGGCAATATCGACCATCGCTTCGGTATGGCCGGCGCGCACAAGAGTCCCGCCATCACGCGCCATCAGCGGAAAGATGTGCCCGGGCGTTGTAATGTGCGATGCGTCGTATTGAGGATTGCTGGCAATGGAGACGGTCCTTGCCCTGTCATGGGCAGAGATCCCGGTGGTCACCCCGTCCCTGGCTTCGATCGAAAGCGTGAAGGCTGTCTGGTGGCGGGAATCGTGGCGCTGTTCCATGAGCGACAGGCCGAGCTGTTCCACCCTCTTGCGCTCAAGGGCAAGGCAGATCAGGCCGCGGGCATGCTTGGCCATGAAATTGATGGCTTCCGGTGTTGCATGTTCGGCAAGAATGCAGACGTCACCTTCGTTCTCCCTGTTCTCATCATCGACCAGAATAAACATCTCCCCGGCCCTGGCGGCGGCGATGATTTCATCCGTTGAGGAAAGAGCGGCTTCGTTGGTGGAGTCCATGAACTTCAACCTGTATAGGAGACAATGCGCGCAACATAACGGGCGAACATATCTGCTTCAAGATTAATCTTGTCCCCGGACCTGGCAAGGCTGAGCGTGGTCATCTCCCAGGTATGGGGAATGATCATGACCCCGAAGCGCCGACCCTCGACGCTGTTGACCGTAAGGGAAATGCCATCAAGGGCAACCGATCCCTTGGGGGCAATGAGATGGGCAAGCTCATGCGGGGCATCGAGAAAAAGCCGGTAACTATCACCATCCGGGGTGATGCTTACCAGCTCCGCCAGACCATCGACATGTCCAGAGACAAGATGACCGCCAAGCTCATCCCCCATGGCAAGGGCTCGCTCAAGATTGATTTTCCGGCCCACATTCCAGCCGGAAAGCGTTGTAACCGCGAGCGATTCCTCAGAGACATCGACGGCAAAGCATGGCCCGTCTCGTTCCACCACCGTCAGGCAGACGCCACTGCAGGCGATTGACGCACCAAGATCAATGTCATCGCAGTTCCATGGCGTGCTGATCTCAACGCGGCACCCGCCATCGGGTTTTTTCTCCAGCAAGGCCACTTCTCCCAATGCGGCAATGATCCCTGTGAACATCTGCTTTCCCTGTTTTCTGTTCTCTTATTCAAGATGCGCATGGCGGGTGAAGATTTCAATCACATCCGGCCCGGAACACCTAAGTTTCTGCCTTGAAAAAATACAGCCTTCCTCGAGTGTTTCGAGCCCCATCCCGGCAAGAGACGGCAGCCCGTCCGCCCCGATCAGGCCAGCACTCCTGGTCCAGATCAACTGATCGACCAGCCCTGCCTTCAGCAGCGATGCGATCAATCTTCCTCCCGCCTCCACCAGAACCGAGGTTACACCGCGATCAGCAAGGAGATGAAGGGCAGCTTTTACATCCACGCCGCCGGTGGCCGCCCCGGCAACTTGCGTGCATTCAATCCCGCCAGCAAGAGGGGTTTTGTCAGCCTCCAGCCCCTGATCTTCCCGGCAGATCAGCAAGGCCGGCGCCACATCCGTTGAAGCAATGATGGCGTCAAGCCCTTCCAGCCGGGGGGTTGAAGAGAGAATAACCCGCAAAGGCTGGGGGCCTTTATATCCGGGCAGACGGCAGGTCAGCGACGGGGTGTCGGCACGGACGGTTCCGGCACCGGTCAGTATCGCATCATGGCGCGACCGCAGAAGATGAACATAGCGCCGCGTTTCCGGCGAGGTGATCCATTTTGAGTGGCCATTGGAAAGAGCAATCCGGCCATCAAGGCTGGAGGCCATCTTGACCGTCACCGAGGGGCGGCCTTCACGGCGGGTGAGCATATAGCCACAGAGAAGAGATGAAATATCCCCGGCCATCAGCGCAAACGAGGCATCAACCCCCGCAGCCTCAAGCTTTTCCATCCCCTGACCTGAAACCCTGGGGTCGGGATCCTTCACCCCGACGACAACACGCGCAATCCCTGCTTTTATCAGCGCATCGGCGCAAGGCGGTGTCCGGCCGTGATGGGCGCAAGGCTCAAGGGTGACATAAGCGGTGGCGCCTTTCGCCATATCCCCGGCTTCGGCAAGGGCCATGGTCTCCGCATGAGGGCGGCCCCCATCCTGAGTCCAGCCGCGCCCCATCAGCCTGTTATCCCTGACGATCACGCATCCCACCGCAGGATTGGGGCAGGCCCGCCCTTCCGCCCGCATGGCAAGGGCGAGCGCCGCACGCATCCAGCGCCGGTCAGAAACGGGACTGACGGATGATGATCTGGTCTTTCCGGGCAACCTGCCCTCCTCTTGAGGGCATACCAATATCAGTCGCCCAGTTCCTTCTCAACAAATTCGCCGAAGTCTCTTGCTTCGGCAAAATTCCGGTATACCGAGGCGTAGCGGATATACGCCACCTTGTCGAGCCTGGCGAGTACTTCCATCACCAGCCGGCCGATCGTCTCCGTCGTGGCTTCGACTTCGCCGCGCTGTTCGAGGGTGCGGATGAGATCATTGATGGCACGCGAGACATTCTCCGGATCAACATCACGTTTGCGCAAGGCGATATTGAGCGAACGTTCCAGTTTATCGCGATCAAACGGCGATTTTTTGCCATTGCGTTTGACAACGATCAGCTCCCGCAGCTGAACCCGCTCAAAGGTGGTGAAACGTGCATCGCACGCGCTGCAAAGACGGCGACGTCGTATGGCCGCGCCATCCTCGCAAGGTCTTGAATCTTTAACCTGGGTGTCGTTGCTTCCGCAAAAGGGGCAGTCCATCAGGCTGTCTCCACGCCGTTAAATCTGCCCCTTTTTACACTAAATCTAGTAGATTGGGAAGGATTGACACAATTTATGTACTTTTTCCGCCACCGCCTTTTCAACCGGGCTGTTGTCGTTGCGGTTGGAAGCCAGACCATCCAGCACCTCACCGATCAGCAGGCCGACCTGGCGGAACTCTGCTGTACCAAAGCCGCGGGTTGTCGCCGCCGGCGTGCCAAGACGTATCCCCGATGTCACCATCGGTTTTTCCGGATCAAACGGCACCCCGTTCTTGTTGCAGGTGATATCGGCACGTTCAAGGGAGACTTCAGAGATATTCCCGGTCAACCCCTTCGGCCGCAGGTCCACCAGCACGATATGATTGTCCGTGCCGCCGGAGACAATATCGAAACCGCATTCAACAAGTGTTTCCGCCAGCACCTTGGCGTTGGTGACCACATTGTCGATATAGGTTTTGAATTCAGGCTTCAGCGCTTCGCCGAGGCCAGCGGCCTTGCCGGCGATCGCGTGCATCAACGGACCACCCTGAAGACCCGGGAACATCCCCGCATTGATCTTCTTGCCGATCTCTTCATCGTTGCTCATGATCATGCCGCCACGCCCGCAGCGCAGGGTTTTATGCGTCGTTGTCGTCACCACATGGGCATGATCGATCGGGCTGGGATGCGCGCCGACCGCAACAAGACCCGAAATATGGGCCATATCAACCAAGAGATACGCCCCGCAACGATCAGCAATCTCCCGGAATTTTGCAAAATCAAGCACCCGCGGATAGGCTGAACCACCGGCAATGATCATCTTGGGCTTATGTTCATCGGCCAGCCGCTGAACTTCTTCAAAGTCAATGCGGGCATCGTCACGCCGGACCCCGTACTGAACCGCGTTAAACCACTTGCCGGAAAGGTTTGGCGCAGCGCCATGGGTGAGGTGACCGCCGGCCGCAAGAGACATGCCGAGAATCGTATCCCCCGGCTTCAAGAGCGACAGGAACACCCCCTGATTGGCCTGGGCACCTGAATGCGGCTGAACATTGACCCAGGCGCAGTTAAAAAGTTTTTTGGCGCGATCAATCGCCAGCTGTTCGGCAATATCGACAAACTCACAGCCGCCGTAATAGCGCCGCCCGGGGTAACCTTCGGCGTATTTGTTGGTGAAGACGGAGCCTTGCGCTTCAAGGACAGCCCTGGAGACAATGTTTTCCGATGCGATCAGTTCAATCCCGTCACGCTGACGTGTCAGTTCCTTATCAAGGGCCGAGTAAAGTTCGGCATCACTATCCATGAGATGCGTTGAGAAAAAGGATTTCATTTCGTTCATCTGTCTTGACCTTTCCTTGGAGAAGTGAAGAAGCCGATCACGGCTTCAATTGGCTCAGCTTGTTCACGCGGGCTTCGTGCCTGCCACCTTCAAAACCGGTTTCAAGAAAGGCATGAACAATATCTGTTGCGGTTGTGATGCCGATCACGCGTTCCCCCAGCGCGATCACGTTGGCATCATTATGTTGCCGTGCCAGTTTGGCTGTCGTTATATCATGGCAGAGTGCAGCTCGAATCCATGGGAAGCGATTCGCCGCAATGGAAATCCCTATTCCGCTCCCGCATACAAGAATACCTTTTGCATCAGAAACAGGCTTCATGGCCTCAGCAAGTCTCGCGCCATAATCCGGATAATCCACGCGGTCGCTCGATTCCGGGCCGAGATCATGGACAATATGACCAGATTCACGCAGAAAATCCGCAAGATGAGTCCTCAGCCCATACCCGGCATGATCTGACGCCATATAGATTTCAACTGTCATATTCGGTCCATAAAAAGTTCAGGATGCGCTGGATCGTAGTTTTATATCAAGATGTTATAGTCTTCAACCTGATCTATCTCAACACTCCATATTGCCGCATGTTTTAAATTTTATCTGCAAAAGGAAATTTTCTTTCAAAAACTTCCCTCAAAAAGTTTTTTTTGGTGACAACGCCCATAAAGTGTCATAGGTTTTTATTAAACCGAGGTTGGGGAGGACAATTTCGGTACAATTAAAAAAAATTGTACAAAATGGCGGGGTTTTGCCCCGTCATTTTCTTTTGGCTCTAATTGTTCACCATATCCCGGAACGAAAATATCCCGCTTGCAATCACCGCATCCACCCCGAACCAGAGAAGTAACGCCAGAATGCTGGTAATTGCCGCCTTGATCCACAGTCCAGGCCTGGCGGGGGCACCGGAGGCGTGTCCTTTTTCAACCTCATCCGGTTGTCTCACCCCGAATGGCAAGGTCATGAAGAAGACCCACCACCAGAGCAGGATATACACAACTATTCCCGAAACCGTATCCATTACGCCTGTTCCAGTTCAATCAGGGTACCGTTGAAATCCTTGGGGTGAAGAAACAGTACCGGCTTGCCATGGGCGCCAATCGCGGGCTCCCCCGAACCAAGGACCCGCGCCCCTTGAGAGATCAGCCGGTCACGGGCGGCAAGGATATCATCCACCTCAAAGCACAGATGATGCATGCCGCCATCGGCATTGCGTTCAAGATATCGGGCGATGGGGCTGTCATCACCGATGGGCTCAAGCAGTTCGATCTTGCTGTTTCCTGTATCGACAAAGACAACGGTCACGCCATGTTCGGGCAACGCCTGGGGAAGAGATACCTTTGCTCCCAAGGCCTCTTTCCAATGCGTTGCCGCCGCTTCAAGATCCGGAACGACCAGCGCGATATGGTTAAGTCTTCCTATCATTCATTCCCCCGTCAGAACGCCTGGCGCATCCACGCGCATCACATGAACCTGGACGGCGGGGCGACGTTGAAACATCGTTTTGGCGAGACCGCGCAAGGCTTGCGAAACACGGTCTGTTACCACGTCATCATCAAGGCGGTCCCTGTTGCTCATGGCCAGCAATGCATCTTCGACACGAAGCGATCCTTCGGCGATATAATCATCGGCGCGAAACCCGTCGTTAAGCCCGTTCTGGGTGATGCTGGGTGCGAGGCACAACTCGCCTGTCAGGCTCAACACGATCGACGCCGAGACATTTCCGTTCCACAACATCCGGCGGCGGTCACGCAAGGTCGAACTGTCCAGCCCGATGACTTCGCCGGCTTCATAGGTCAGAAGCCCTGTATCAGCCTTGCTGATCACCCGGCTCTGGTCGCCGTCAAGCGCGATGACATCACCATTATCGGGAATGATCGTCTTGCCAACCTGGCAAGACTGCGCCAGCGCCGCATGGGCGTTGAGATGGCGCGCGGTCCCGTGCACCGGGATCGCAACCCGAGGCCTTATCATCTGGTACATCTCCGCCATGTCTTCGCGTCCCGGGTGGCCGGAAACATGGATCGGTGCATCATCTGCCGTGATCACCTGCACCCCGCGGCGGATCAGATTATCCTGAACGCGTGAAATAGCAGGCTCATTGCCTGGTATCTCACGGGAAGAAAAAAGCACCGTATCACCCTTTTCAAGACGAACCATGTGATGGCTGCCCGATGCAATCCGGGAAAGTGCCGATCTCGGCTCACCCTGCGAGCCGGTGCAGATCATCAGCAGGTTTTCCTTGGGGATGAGATCAAAATCATCTTCGGGGACAAAATCAGGCCAGTCAGAAAGGTAGCCGCAGGATCTGGCAGCTTCCGAAATCCGGTGCAGGGCCCGCCCCACCAGCATCGGGCTGCGTCCGGTTTCACGCGCGGCACGCACGAGCGAATCGACCCTGGCCACGTTGGACGCAAAGCAGGTGACCGCCACCCGCCCCTTTAGCCCGCTGATGGTTTCAAGAAGCCCCTCTCTTGCATCAGCTTCGCTGCCGGTTCTGCCTTCCACCATGGCGTTGGTACTGTCGCCGATAAGGATATCAACGCCGCTGTCGCCAAGTTTCTTCAACGCATCCTTGTCCGAGGTCGGGCCCAGTAATGGATCATTATCGAATTTCCAGTCACCGGTATGAAAAATGGTCTTGCCCCCGGCGCGGAGAACAAGCCCCGCCGGATCAGGTATGGAATGGGTGAGAGATATCATCTCAACATCAAAGCTTCCCACAGGAACCGGTGTGTTGAACGGCAGGGAAATGAGCTTGACCCGGGCGTCCGGCAATCTTTCACTGAGCTTGCCGCGAACAAGCGCAAGGGTGAACGGCGTGCCATAGATGGGGCATTTCAGCCGCTCCCAGAGATAGGGAATTGCGCCAAGATGATCTTCATGCCCATGGGTGATGACGAGGCCGGCGAGTTTGTCGCGCCGTGCCTCGATAAAGGAGAGGTCCGGCAGCACCACATCAATCCCCGGCATGGTATCATCGGGAAAACTGATCCCTAGATCAACCATCAGCCACTGATCGTCGTAGTGAAAGAGATTGGCGTTCATGCCGATCTCACCAGAGCCACCTAATGGCACAAACAATAGATCATCATGCTGCCACGGCTGAGTCGCTGTCATTCCTTTTCCCTGATGCTGCTATAGATCGCAACCATGCCATTGAGAGTAAGGTCCGGATCATGATGATCAACCCCCTCAATGGAAATACTGAATATATTAGCAAGCCCTCCCGTGGCAATCACGATCATCTCACCACCAAAGGCGGCCTTGAGCCGGGTTATCATGCCTTCAACAAGGCTGACATACCCAAAATAGAGCCCCGAATTCATCGCATCGACCGTTGTGGTGCCGAGGGATGGCATTTCCGGTGTCCAGGTGGATGGATCGATGAGCGGCAGTCTTGCCGCGGCTTCATAAAGCGCATTAATCGAAAGATTGACCCCCGGCGCGATTGCCCCGCCGATATAGGCGCCATCGGCATCGATGAGATCAAAGGTTGTCGCAGTCCCGAAATCTATCACCATCGCCGGCAGGCCATAGGCCCTTGCCCCGGCGGTATTGGCGATACGGTCAGCCCCGGCCTGCGCCGGATTGGGGATGCGGACCTTGACACCATGGTCCGGGTTATCGGCACTGATCACAAAAGCCTCAAGACCAAGGTGATCCTTGGCAAGATGGCGGAATGCCGGCAGCAGTTGCGGCACCACACTTGATACAACCACCCCGCTTATGCGTTCAATCCCGAGGCCGGCACGCTGCAGATGATGCGACAGCCACACCGCCATATCATCGGAGGTCTGGCTTGGAACGGTGGTCATCCGCCAATGCTGAAGCTTGCGGTTTTCGTCGTAAATACCAAAGACCGTATTGGTGTTTCCGCAATCAATGACAAGAAGCATGCTGATCCTCTTCCAGCCGGGCGCTGATCACATCACCAGCCTGAATACGATGCGTTGTTCCATCTCCGGAGCAGAGCATCAACGCGCCGTCTTCTCCGAGAGACTCAAAAATACCGTGCAAAACCTTTCCCTGCCCCAGATCAACGGCCAGCATGGCCCCGATATGAGCCGCCGCGCGGGTCCAGTCACGCCGGTGCTGCTCAAACCCCTCACCTTCCCAGGTGTTATAGCGGCGGATGAGCGTTTGCTCAAACGTCTTCATCAGGATTTCAGGCGTGATCGGTTCCGTCGTTGAATTCCTGTTGAGCGAGCCCGGCGCCCAGCCAGATGTTTCAATCGGCTCGGCATCAAGATTGACGCCGCATCCGACAATGATGGCATCGCCCTCACGTTCAAGAAGGATACCGGCACATTTCAGCCCGTCTACCAGCACATCATTGGGCCATTTCAAGGTAATCCCGGCATCCTTTTTCAGCGAGCGGATCGCATCAAGGAGCGCCAATCCAGTGACAAGCGATATCTCCGGCCAGCGCACCTCGGGTACGGCGGGATAGAGGATAATGGACACATAGAGATTGCCTTCGGGCGATTCCCAGTGGCGGCCATGACGCCCTCTCCCCTTTGTCTGGAGACCTGCACGAAACGCCGTTCCCGCAAGGCTGCCTTCCTTGACCGCCTGACGGGCAAGATCAGAGGTGCTGGTCACCTGATCGTGGTAGGAAATGACTAGTTCTTTCAGCACATCAACCTGCGATGAGGATGATATGCGGGACGGTCGCAATGACTGCCTCCCGCAACGGGCTCAGACCGAAAACGAACAGGGCCAGGATCAGGGCTGACAGGCCCATGATGATCGTATTCGCTCTTCTCGCTGATGGATCAAGCACGATATCAACCTCATCGATATACATGACCTTGACGATCCGAATGTAGTAAAACGCGCCGACAACCGACGACAGAACACCTATCACCGCAAGCGGGATCAGGCCAGCATTTACAGCGGCCATAAAGGTGAACCATTTGCCGAAAAATCCGCCAAGAGGCGGTATCCCTGCCATCGAAAACATGAAGACAAGAAGACAGGCCGCGTGCAGGGGATGCGAACGTGAATACCCCTTGAGATCGCTGATCCGGTGGACGGCTTCACCTTCCCTTGTCAGGTTCAGGATGATGGCGAATACCCCGATCGATGAAATCACATAGATGAGCATATAGATCATCACCGCGCTCACCGCGCCGGTTGTCGCCGCCGACAATCCGACGAGGGCATAACCCATATGCGCAATCGACGAATAGGCCATCAGCCGTTTCAGATCGGTCTGCATGATCGCGGCCAGCGCCCCGACGACCATTGAAAGAACCGCGATGACTGCCACCACCTGCTGCCATACCCCGGGCACGGGCGCGAGCATCCCGTAAGTTATCCGCAGGAACAGGGCCATGGCCGCAACTTTGGGGACGATCGCAAAAAAGGCCGTGACAATGGTCGGGGAGCCTTCATACACGTCCGGTGTCCACATATGGAAGGGAGCCGCCGAGATCTTGAACGCCATCCCGGAAATGACGAAGATAATCCCGATCACCGCCCCCGATGAGACTGAACCGGAAAGCGACTGCGATATTTCCGCGTAATTCGTTGCCCCGGTGAAACCGTAGATGAGCGATATGCCGTAGAGCAGAAGCCCTGAAGACAGGGCGCCCAGCAGAAAATATTTCAGCCCCGCCTCAGACGAGCGAAGCGAATCCCGCTGCATCGCCGCGATGACATAGAGCGGCAGGGACTGCAATTCAATGCCCATATAAAGAACCATCAAATCATTGGAAGATATCAGCACCATCATGCCCAGCACCGACATGAGGACCAGCATCGTGAATTCGGGCTTGTTGATATTATCCGCTTTCAGGCTTGGCTTGGCGAGCAGCAACACGATGCCCGCGCCGACCAGCACAATCATTTTCATGAAGACCGCAAAAGGTGTCGTGAGAAAAAGCCCGCCAAACGCCAATGAAGATTCCCGGCCATAGGACAGCACGAGGATACCTGTCGCAACAAGCGTCACCAGCCCGAGCCTGCGCATGATCTGGGAGACCCGGCCCTCATCTCCGCCGAATGCCGCGACCAGCACCAGAATTATGGCTATGAGAGCAAGAAATATTTCAGCAATCGCAGGAAAATACGTGATCATCGACATTATTTACCCCCTGGGAGGAGAGAGGCATCAGCGTGGAGATTGACCTGGTCAATCACGGCCAGAATGGATGGCTGCATCAGATCGAGAAGTGAGCCCGGAAATACGCCATACCACAAGACAAGAACAGCCAGCGGAAGGAAGATGATGATTTCACGTCTTTCAAGAGGGCTCATGCTGATAACCTCTTCTTTTTCGGCGCGGCCAAACACCACCCGGCGGTAAAGCCAGAGCATATAGGTTGCACCAAGAACAAGGCCTGTTGCCGTCAGGAATGCGAGGAAACTGCTTGTCTGCCAGGCCCCGACCAGAACCAGAAACTCACCGATGAAGCCGCTTGTGCCGGGAAGGCCGACCGAGGCAAGCATCATCAGCATGAAAAACACGGCATATCGGGGCATGCTGTCGGCAACCCCGCCATAGGCATCTATCTCTCGTGTATGCAGGCGGTCATAGACAACTCCAACCGCAAAGAAAAGCGCCGCGGAGACAAGGCCATGGCTGATCATCTGGAACATGGCGCCAGCCACGCCTTGCTCGGTCATGGTGAAAATCCCGACGGTGACAAAACCCATATGCGCCACGGAGGAATAGGCGATCATCTTCTTCATATCGCTCTGGGCCAGGGCCACCAGAGACGTGTAAATCACCGCAACCACGGAGAGCGCAAAGATCATCGGGGCAAAATAGAGCGATGCATCCGGGAACATCGGCAGAGAGAAACGCAGAAACCCATACCCCCCCATCTTCAGCAGAATACCGGCAAGTATCATCGATCCTGCGGTCGGTGCCTCGACATGGGCATCAGGCAGCCAGGTATGGACCGGCCACATCGGCACTTTGACGGCAAATGAAGCAAAGAACGCCAGAAACAGCCAGAACTGCACATCTGGATCAAAGGCGAATTTCTGCAGGGCCGGAATATCCGTCGTGCCAGCCTGATCTGCCATGAAAAGGATGGCAACGAGCATCAGCACCGACCCGGCCAGCGTATAGAGGAAGAACTTGAACGAGGCGTAAACCCGCCGCTTGCCGCCCCAGATCCCGATGATCAGGAACATCGGGATCAGCACCGCTTCAAAGAAGAGGTAGAACATCACCACATCAAGGGCGCAGAAAGTCCCGATCATGAGCGTTTCCAGCGCCAGAAAGCCGATCATGTATTCGCGCACCCGATGGGTGATTGCCTTGAAGGATGCGAGAATGGCAAGCGGCGTCAGAAACGTTGTCAGCACGACAAAGGGCATGGATATCCCATCAACCCCCATATGATAGCTGATCCCGTCCTCAAGAAGCCACTCACCGCGGTCTTCCAGCTGGTAGCCGACAATTGACGGGTCAAACTGCATGAGCGCGAACAGGGACACAAGGAAGGTGAAGCCCGAAACCCACAGCGCAACATTCCGGGAGTTCCGCATGACGGTTTCATCATCCCCCCGGGTGAGCAGCAGGAATACCACGCCAAAAAGAGGCAGGAAGGTCAGAACCGTAAGAATTGGCCAGCTCGTATCCATCTCAGCCCCCAAATGCTCGCGCATACCAGAGGATCAGGGCAACAACCCCGATCAGCATCGCGAATGCGTAATGAAAAACGTACCCTGTCTGGAAACGGCTGGTTACCGCCGAAAGCCGGGCCACCATCCCGCTAACACCATCGGGACCAAAGGCGTCGATGGTCCGCAGATCGCCGCGCATCCAGAGGAAGCGACCAAACCGCACCGCCGGCCGGACAAAAAGAGCATCATAAATCTCATCAACATACCATTTATGGAAGAAAAGCTGATGGAGGGGCCGGAACAGTTCAGCCATGCGTGCAGGCAAGGACGGCATGGCGATATACATCACAAAGGCAAGAGCGACACCGCCAATACCGACAATAAGCGGCATCAGCTTGATGATCGACGGGACGTGATGCGCCGCTTCCATAGCCTGATGTTCAGCCAGAATGAAAATGGAATTGCCCCAGAATTCCTTCCAGTGATGCCCGACAAACAGATCATAGAAAAGGAAGCCGGAGAAAATAGCACCGATCGCCAGAACAAATAGCGGCAGCGTCATCACCGCCGGGCTTTCATGCACATGGCTCATCACTTCTGCCGATGCCCGCGGCTTGCCGTGGAAGGTCATGAACAGAAGACGCCATGAATAGAAAGCCGTCAGAAACGCCGCCAGGATACCCAGAATATAGGCAAACTGGCCGGTCGATGCATGCTGGCCCCAGGCCGCCTCAAGGATCATGTCCTTGGAATAGTAGCCGGCAAAGAACGGGAATCCGGCCAGAGCAAGTGATCCAATCCACATCATCACATAGGTGACGGGTATTTTCCGCCAGACCCCGCCCATCCGGCGCATGTCCTGTTCATCGGACAGCGCGTGAATGACCGATCCCGCCCCGAGAAACAAAAGCGCCTTGAAAAACGCATGTGTTGTCAGGTGGAACATGGCCGCAGGATAGGCCGAAACACCGGCGGCAAAAAACATGTATCCAAGCTGGGAGCAGGTCGAATAGGCGATAACCCGCTTGATATCGAACTGGGTGAAGCCGATGGTAGCAGCAAAGATTGCCGTGAGCGCCCCCACCACGGTGATGAAATCCAGCGTGAACGGGGCATATTCAAGCATTGGCGACAGGCGGCAGACCATAAAGACGCCCGCGGTCACCATCGTTGCTGCGTGAATGAGCGCCGAGACAGGTGTCGGGCCTTCCATCGCGTCGGGAAGCCAGGTATGAAGCCCGAGCTGGGCAGATTTCCCCATGGCTCCGATAAAGAGCAGCATCCCGACGACTTCAAGCGCGGGCAACTCCCAGAAAAGGAACGGCATGGTCACATTGGCAAGTGCAGGAGCAAAGCCAAAAATCACATCCAGCTCTACCGAGCCTGCCAGGGCATAGACCCCGAAAATACCAAGCGCAAAGCCAAAATCTCCAACCCTGTTGACGACAAAAGCCTTCATCGCCGCCTCATGCGCGGAGGGCCGATGATACCAGAAACCGATCAGCAGATAGGAGGCAACCCCCACCCCTTCCCAGCCAAAGAACATCTGGACAAGGTTGTCCGCCGTCACCAGCATCAGCATGGCAAAGGTAAAGAGGCTGAGATAGGCCATGAAACGCGGCTTGGCGTTGTCGTGCGACATATAGCCAACCGAATAAATATGAACCATGGTCGAGACGGTGGTAACAACAATTACCATCACGGCCGTCAGCGCATCGTAGCGCAGGGCCCAATCAACATGAAATCCGCCTGAGGACATCCAGTTTGCCAAGACGACGGTGCTGTCCGTGCCGGATGATATATGGCCCAGAAAGGCAATCCATCCCAATATCATCGACGCAAGCATCGCCGTGATCGTCACGGCATATCCGCCCGTATCGTTTTTAAGAAGCGAAAAAATACCCGCACCGATGGCACCGAGCAGCGGCAGAAAGACAATCGCCGTAATCATGATCGCCTATCCCTTCATCATATTGATATCTTCCACCGCGATGCTGCCGCGGTTCCGGAAGTACACAACAAGAATGGCCAGACCGATGGCAGCTTCGGCGGCGGCAACCGTCAGGATCAGCATAGCGAAGATCTGGCCTGTCAGGTCACCGTTATGGGTGGAAAACGCCACCAGATTGATATTGACGGCAAGGAGCATGAGCTCAACGCACATCAGAATGGTGATGACGTTCTTGCGATTGAGAAAAATCCCAACCGCGCCCAGCGTAAACAGAATAGCAGCCACGGTCAGATAGTGGAAAAGCGTAATCGTACCCATCAGCGAAGCACCTTCTGGTCAGCGTTGACTTCTGCGGCAATTTCCTGCGGCGCAACATGGCTTTCAACGGAGACAATCTCCACCGTCTCCTCCCGGCGGCGGGCATTCTGCCGGGCAATGGACTGCCGCTTGACACCTTCACGATGACGCATGGTCAGGGTAATGGCCCCGATCATGGCCACAAGAAGGATGATCCCGGCGAGCTGGAACAGGAAAATATAATCGGTATAGAGCACATCACCGATCTGGGCTGTATTGCTGCGCGAAGACACACTGTCCGCAACCATGATCGCCGTTTCCGGAACCGCAAAAATGAGCACAAGTTCAATCAGCAGGATCAATCCGATAATTATACCGAGCGGCAGGTGACGCCGGAACCCTTCTCGCATGTCGGCGAAATTGATATCAAGCATCATCACCACGAAAAGGAAAAGCACCGCCACCGCACCGACATAGACAACCACCAGCAGCATGGCGAGGAATTCCGCCCCCATCAGGATGAACAATCCGGCCGCGTTAAAGAACGAAAGGATCAGAAACAGTACCGCGTGAACCGGGTTTCGTGCCGTGATGACCATGAAACCGGATGCAACGGTCATGGCGGCAAAAAGATAGAAGAACAAGCTTGTAATCATCATTCCACCCCTTACCGATACCTGGCGTCTGCAGCTAGATTGCGGGCAATCTCGACTTCCCAACGGTCACCATTGGCAAGAAGCTTTTCCTTGTCGTAGTAAAGCTCTTCCCT
The DNA here is from genome assembly GCA_041228335.1 of Alphaproteobacteria bacterium LSUCC0684. Taxonomy (NCBI): domain Bacteria; kingdom Pseudomonadati; phylum Pseudomonadota; class Alphaproteobacteria; species Alphaproteobacteria bacterium LSUCC0684. The sequence continues at coordinate 1,367,211 of CP166130.1, forward strand.
TGTTTCGGTGGCGAATTCAAAATTCGGGCCCTCGACAATGGCATCAACAGGGCAGGCTTCCTGGCAGAACCCGCAATAGATGCATTTGGTCATGTCGATATCGTATCGGGTTGTCCGGCGGCTGCCATCTTCTCTTGGCTCCGCTTCGATCGTAATGGCCTGGGCGGGACAGATCGCCTCACATAATTTGCAGGCGATGCAGCGTTCCTCCCCATTGGGATAGCGCCTGAGAGCATGTTCACCACGGAATCGCGGCGACAGACTTCCCTTTTCATAGGGATAGTTGATCGTCACCTTGGGCTTGAAGAAATATTTGAGCGTAAGCGCAAGCCCCTTCACGATTTCCAGAAGCAGAAAAGATCGGGCGGCATTGATAAGAGCGTGCATGATCTTCTCCCTAAACCGATGCCGGCAGCATATCAAAGGCCAGCATGAAACCGCCGCAGATGGCCACGAAAAGCAGGGTGAAGGGCAGAAACACTTTCCAGCCCAGTCGCATCAGCTGATCATAGCGATAGCGCGGCGTGGTTGCCCGCACCCATAAAAAGACAAACAGAACGAGCGCAACCTTGAGCGCAAACCATATCGGCCCGGGTATCCAGTTCAACGGGGCAATATCCAAAGGCGGCAGCCAGCCACCGAGGAAAAGCGTCGTCGTCATTCCCGACATCAGGATCATATTGGCGTATTCACCAAGGAAGAACAACGCAAACGACATCGATGAGTATTCGACGAAATATCCCGCCACCAGTTCGGACTCGCCTTCGGGCAGGTCAAATGGTGCGCGGTTGGTTTCCGCCAGCGTCGAGATGAAAAAGATCACGAACATCGGGAAAAGCGGGATGAAGAACCAGAGATCACGCTGGGCTTCGACGATATCCGTAAGGTTAAGTGACCCGGAGGCCATGATCACGGTGATGATCACCAGCCCGAGAGAAACCTCATAAGAAATCATCTGTGCCGCTGACCGCATGGCCCCGAGGAAGGGATATTTTGAATTGCTCGACCACCCTGCCATGATCACGCCATATACGCCAAGCGATGATATCGCAAAAAGGTAGAGAATGCCGACATTGACATCGGCAATCACGAGCCCTTCACCAAAGGGGATCACGGCCCAGGCAACCAGCGACAGGATAAAGGTGAGCATCGGGGCTGCCACAAAGACAACCTTGGACGCGCCGGAAGGCAGGATCGTCTCTTTGGAAAGAAGCTTGAGCGCATCGGCAAAGGGCTGGAGCAGACCAAAAGGCCCGACCACGTTCGGCCCCTTGCGCAACTGCATCAGCCCGATGACACGGCGCTCGGCCAGGGTCAGGTAGGCAACCGCAATCAGCAGCGGCACAATCACGGCAAAGATCTGCGCCACCGTATAAAGCAGCTCAAGCGTCATCGGCGCGGTCAGGATGGAAAGGATCATGTCCATTATTCGGCCGCTCCCTTCATCTCGCCTTCAAACGCGTCGATACACGCGGCCATGGTCACCGAATTGCGGCTGATCGGGCAGGTCATGTAGAAACTTGTCCCCGTCCCGGCGCCAAGCGCATAGCCGAGAGGTGATGTGGAAATACTGGCCGAAGAATTGACCCCCTTGAACCGTGATACAACGAGCACATCGCGTTCACGGAGAACCGGACAGGCAGCCTCCATCCGGGCGCGAAGATTTTCCAGCGTGTCAAAGGGCAGGGTTTTGCCCAGCACAGCCGAAAGCGCTCGGATGATCGACCAGTCCTGGCGCGCATCCCCTGGCGGGAAGGTGGCACGCGGCGCAAACTGAACCCGGCCTTCGGTATTCACAAACGTGGCGTCTTTCTCGCACCATGCCGCGCCGGGCAGGACAACATCCGCGACCCGCGCCCCGGCATCGCCATGACTTCCCTGATAGATCACGAATGTTCTGGATGAAATGCCGGTGAGATCGAGCTCATCCGCACCGAGCAGATAGAGCACATCAAGATCACCGGATTTCGCCGCCTTGAGAATGGCTTGCGTGTCCTTGCCGCCTTTTGACGGAACAAATCCGATATCGAGGCCGCCGACACGCGCCGCCGCCGTATGCAGGATATTAAACCCGTTCCAATCATCTTTCACTACGCCAGCAGCTTTGGCAAGACGGCTCAAGGCGCCGAGAATGGCCTTGCTGTCTTTTCGCGTCAACGCCCCCTGACCGATGATGATCATGGGCTTTCGAGCTTTTTTCATCTTGTTGAAAACAGGGCTTTTTCCGTCAGCGAGATCCTTGAGGATACTTGCATCTTCACCAAGTTCACGGACCGGGTAGGTGAGATCAACCGGGGCACCGAGACGGGCAATCTCAAGCCCGTCGTGAAGCCAGCGCCGCCGCAGTCTTGCGTTGATCACCGCCGCCTCGTGACGTGGATTTGTGCCCACCAGCAACACGAAATCCGTCTCTTCCATGCCGTTGAAGCCGGAATTGAAGATATAGGAAGATCTGTTGCTTGCATCGAGCAGGCTGCCATCCTGGCGGCAATCCATATTCGGGCTGCCCAGCGCCTCCAGCAGCGTTTTCAGCGCATACATGGATTCAGTATCGCACTGGTCACCGGCAAGCGCTGCAATCTTCTCAGGCGAGGCCTTTTTTATTCTGGTGCGGATTTTGGCGAACACATCTTCCCAACTGGCTTCGGCAAGGCGGCCGTTGGCCCCGCGCATGAAAGGGCGATCAAGTCGCTGACGCTGAAGGCCATCATGCGCATGGCGGGTCTTGTCGGAAATCCATTCTTCGTTGATATCATCATTGACCCGGGGCAGAACCCGCATCACCTGATTGCCGCGGGTATCTACCCGGATCGAGCTGCCGACGGCATCCATCACATCGACGGTTTCCGTATGGCTCAGCTCCCACGGGCGGGCGTTGAATGCGTAAGGCCGGCTCGTCAGCGCGCCAACGGGGCAGAGATCAACAACATTTCCTGAAAGCTCCGAGGCCAGTGATTTTTCAAGATAGGTGGTGATTTCCATGGCTTCACCACGGCCAATCGCGCCAAGATCGTTGACCCCGGCCACTTCGGTGGAAAACCGGACGCAGCGCGTGCAGTGAATACAGCGGGTCATGATGGTCGAAATCAGCGGGCCCATATGCTTGTTTTCAACCGCCCGTTTGGGTTCAAGATACCGGCTTCTGTCGCCGCCATACCCCATGGCCTGATCCTGCAGGTCGCACTCTCCACCCTGATCACAGATCGGGCAATCGAGCGGGTGGTTGATCAGCATGAATTCCATCACGCCTTCGCGGGCCTTGCGCACCATCTCGCTGTCTGTCTTGATGACCATGCCATTGCCAGCCGGCATGGCGCAGGACGCAACGGGCTTTGGCGCGCGTTCCATTTCAACAAGACACATCCGGCAGTTGCCGGCAATCGACAGGCGCTCATGATAACAGAAGCGCGGAATTTCCTTGCCGGCAGCTTCACAGGCCTGCAGCACCGTGGCGCCGTCTTCGACCTCGACTTCTATGCCATCAACCGTGACCGTGATCATCCTTGCCCCCTATTCCGCCACCGCTGCGGATTTGCGCGCGGCGATGCGATTCTCGATCTCACCCCGGAAATGCTTGATCAACCCCTGAATGGGCCAGGCGGCAGCATCACCAAGGGCGCAGATCGTGTGTCCTTCAACCTGACGTGTCACGTTTTCAAGCACATCGATTTCATCGACCTCGGCCTCACCGCGGACCAGCCTGTCCATCATGCGATACATCCATCCGGTGCCTTCACGGCATGGCGTGCACTGGCCGCAGGATTCATGTTTGTAGAAATAGGAAATCCGGGCGATGGCCTGAATGATATCTGTTGACTTATCCATCACGATCACCCCGGCCGTGCCCAGTCCGGTGCCTGCCGCCCGCAAACTGTCAAAATCCATCAGCATGTTATCACAGACCGATTTCGGCATGAGGGGTGTTGATGATCCGCCGGGGATGATTGCCAGCAGGTTATCCCAGCCCCCGCGGACGCCGCCGGCGTGTTTTTCGATCAGCTCCTTGAGCGGAATGCCCATCTCTTCCTCGACATTGCAGGGATTGTTGACATGGCCGGAAATGCAGAAAAGCTTGCTGCCGGTATTGTTTTCACGGCCAAGACCGGCAAACCAGTCCGCCCCGCGGCGCAGGATCGTCGGTACGACGGCAATGGTTTCCACATTGTTCACCGTGGTCGGGCAACCATAAAGACCTACACCTGCCGGAAATGGCGGCTTCAGGCGTGGCTGGCCTTTCTTGCCTTCGAGGGATTCGATCAGCGCTGTTTCCTCACCGCAGATATAGGCCCCTGCCCCGCGATGAAGATAAAGGTCAAAATCCCAGCCTGATTTGGCGGCATTCTTGCCAAGAAGCCCCGCATCATAGGCTTCGTCGATGGCTTTCTGCAGGGCAATGGCTTCGTTCACAAATTCGCCCCGGATATAGATATAGGCGGCGTTGGCGCGCATGGCAAAACCCGCAAGCAGGCAACCTTCAACCAGTTTATGTGGTTCATGGCGGATGATATCACGGTCCTTGCAGGTTCCGGGCTCACTCTCATCGGCATTGACGACGAGATAATGGGGCCGGTCCTTGACTTCTTTTGGCATGAACGACCATTTCAGCCCTGTCGGGAAACCGGCACCGCCGCGCCCCCGCAACCCCGATGCCTTGACAATGTCGATGAGAGCATCCGGGCCTTTCTTCATCAGTTGCGCGGTACGGCTCCAGTCACCACGGTTGCGCGCCGCCTCAAGACTTGCCGATTCCCAGCCATAGATATTGGTGAAAATCCGGTTTTCATCGGCCAGCATGTCAGCCTCCTTTACGGGCGGATTTGACCGCTTTTCTTGTTTTGCCCGAAATTGGCGTTACAGAAGAAAGTGAAGTTGGCCCGGGCGCCGGCTGTGAACCCTGTCTGCCCTTGATGGATCCAGCGGGCGGAACATCATCCTGCTTGAGCCGGTCCAGCAGTACCGCCATGCCCTCGTAATCCAGGTCTTCATAATAATCATCGTTGATCTGAACCATGGGCGCGTTGACGCAAGCCCCGAGGCATTCAACCTCAAGAAGGGTGAATTTACCATCAGGGCTCGTCTCGCCGTTGCTGATCCCGACCTTGTCCTTGATACAGCGCATCACGTCATCGCTGCCGCGCAGCCAGCAGGGCGTTGTGCCGCAAGCCTGAATAAAATATTTGCCCACCGGACGAAGATTGAACATCGTGTAGAAAGTCGCCACTTCAAGAACGCGAATTTCCGCCATATCGAGAATATTGGCGATTTCCTCAATGGCTTTCATCGGCACCCAGTTGTCATGCTGGCGCTGGGCAAGATCAAGCAGGGGCAGCACCGCGCTGGCTTTGCGATCCTTGGGATATTTCGCCAGAATAGTCTTGATCCTGGCCTTGTTTTCGGCCGTGAAAGCGAATTTTTCCGGCTGATCTTCGGCGATGCGGCTTGAAATGCTCATCGGTCGATTTCTCCAAAAACAACATCGAGCGACCCGAGAATGGCGACGCTGTCTGCCAACATATGCCCGCGCGACAACTGATCCATCGACGACATGAAGGCAAAACCCGGCGCCCTGATCTTGCATCGATACGGCTTGTTTGTCCCATCCGATACGATATAGACGCCAAATTCACCTTTCGGGGCTTCAACCGCGGTATAGGTTTCACCTGCCGGAACGTGGAAACCTTCGGTATAAAGTTTGAAATGATGGATCAGGGCTTCCATCGATGTTTTCATCTCATCACGCCGAGGTGGCGTCACCTTGTGATCTTCGGCCAGCACAGGACCGTTGGGCATGTTTTCAATCGCCTGCCTGATAATACGCAAGGATTGCCGCATCTCTTCTATCCGGACAAGGTACCTCGCGTAACAGTCCCCTGTCTTGCCGGTTGGAATATCGAATTCCATCTCATCATAGACATCATAGGGCTGGGTTTTGCGCAAATCCCACGGCAGGCCCGAGGCCCGGATGCAGGGGCCTGAAAACCCGAGATCAAGAGCTTCATCAAGGGTGACAACCCCGATATCCACTGTCCGTTGTTTGAAGATCCGGTTATCGGTCAGCAGGGTTTCCATATCATCGATAAAGGAAGGGAAACGGCCAGCCCAGTCCAGAATATCATCAACCAGACCATCAGGCAGGTCCTGATGCACCCCGCCGGGCCGGAAATAGGCGGCATGAAGCCGGGCACCGGAAGCCCGCTCGTAAAATCCCATCAGCTCTTCGCGTTCTTCAAATCCCCAGAGCAGCGGCGTCATCGCCCCGACATCGATCGCAAATGTCGTGAGGTTCAGCAGGTGATTGAGGATGCGGCCAATCTCGCAATAGAGAACGCGGATAAACTGCGCCCGCCGCGGCACCTCGATCTGCATCAGCTTTTCTACCGCCAGCGCGAAAGCGTGCTCCTGATTCATCGGCGAGACATAATCAAGCCGGTCAAAATACGGCAGAGCCTGCAGATAGGTTTTGTGTTCGATCAGTTTTTCCGTGCCGCGATGCAAAAGACCGATATGCGGGTCTGCCCGTTCGATCACCTCACCATCCATTTCCAGAACAAGGCGCAACACGCCGTGGGCGGCGGGATGCTGGGGGCCGAAATTCATCGTAAGAGGTTTGATCTGTGCTTCAGCCATCCCTTATTCCTTTCCTTCGCCCTGATCTGTATCCGGACGAGGATCATCCTGGCGCATGGCGGTCTGCATGCCTTCCCACGGGCTCATGAAATCAAAATCGCGGAATTCCTGTGTCAGGCTGACCGGCTCATAGACAACTCTTTTCTCGCTGTCGTCGTAGCGTGTCTCCACGGTTCCGGTGAGCGGAAAATCCTTTCTGAGCGGGTGACCTTCAAACCCGTAATCCGTCAGCAGACGCCGAAGATCGCCATGACCCCGGAAGAAAATGCCGAACATGTCCCAGACTTCACGTTCCGCCCATATTGCGGAGGAAAAGATATGGCTGACCGAAGGCACAATCTCGCCATCCGCCACCGATGCGACCAGACGCAGGCGCTGATTGAGGCGAACGCTGAGAAGCTGATAGACCAGCTCAAATCTTTTGGAGCGTGAGGGATAATCAACGGCTGTCAGATCAGAAAGCTGGGTGAAACCACCGCCGCTATCATCCTTTAGTTTAAGCAGAATTCCGGGAATTTCATCAACCGGGATCTCGAAGGTCAATTCCCCCCTGAAGACACGGGCGCTGAGCGTTCGGCCGGCGAGAACAGACTCAACCTGAAGCTGGAGGTTTTCCAGCGCCTCATTCTGTTTTGCAAGTGCCCCGCCCATGGAGGATTTCGACATCTTAACTTCCTATAGAGATCAGCGCGCAATTGTTGCCGTTCGGCGAATTTTCTTCTGCAACTGCAGGAGTCCGTAAATAAGCGCTTCAGCGGTTGGCGGACAGCCAGGAACGTAAACATCCACCGGCACAATGCGATCACAGCCACGAACCACCGCGTAGGAATAATGGTAATAGCCGCCCCCATTGGCGCATGACCCCATCGAGAGCACCCAGCGTGGTTCCGCCATCTGATCATAGACCTTGCGCAGGGCAGGCGCCATCTTGTTGGTGAGCGTACCGGCAACGATCATCACGTCGGACTGGCGTGGGCTCGGCCGGAACAGCATCCCGAAACGGTCCATATCATAGCGGCTGGCCGCCGAATGCATCATCTCAACTGCGCAGCAGGCAAGACCGAATGTCATGGGCCAGAGCGAACCTGAACGCGCCCAGTTGAAAAGCTTGTCTGCCTGGGCGATGACAAATCCCCTGTTGGCAATCTCATCACCCACCGCGGCAAGAATGGCGTCCTGGTCAGCGCCTGGCGGGATCGGGTTTGTATTCGGTGAGGTAATCAATCCCATGACATCAATCCCAGTCGAGGGCTCCCTTTTTCCATTCATAGACAAAACCGACCGTCAGGACGAGGAGAAACACCATCATGGACCAGAAGCCAAAGGCACCTGTTTCACCCAGCGACACGGCCCATGGAAAGAGAAACGCCACTTCAAGATCAAAAATAATGAACAGGATCGCAACAAGGTAAAACCGGATATCAAAGCGGCTGCGGGAATCATCAAATGCTTCAAATCCGCATTCATACGCGCTCAGCTTTTCGGGATCAGGACGCTGCGCACCAACGAGGACAGAGCCGATTACAAAGGCCGCCGCCAAGGTCAGGGCGATAGCCAGAAAGATGGCAATTGGCAGATATTCCTCAAGATAGGCTTCCATTTAATCCCCCGAACGTATTCTTGGTATACCTTATTCCATCATGGACTAAAGAGATCAAGATCAAAACATGGGCTGAGACAAAATTTCACGGCTAGATTTATCCCCGCGGGTGTTCCATTCGCCCCATGTTTCGCCGCCCTCTCAAACCGTGAAGTCAAACCCTGATTTGAGCGCGTCTTCAAGGGCGATCACCTTATCTTCGGCCATGGCCATGAGCGGTGGACGAAGATTGTTCCAGCGCGGCTCATCCAAGGCCCTGGCCAGCAGCGCTTTCTGGGCAGGAATTGGCGCATAATCCTGAAACAGAAGCCGAATTCCCCTGACATCCTGATGTTTCGCTTCGGCCTCCTCCCAACGCCCCTGATGGCTGAGGTCAATGACCTCGGCGATCCGCTTGCCGTTCAGATTTGCTGTTGCGGAAATGCATCCCGGAGCCCCGGCGCGGACAGCGTCAATCACGGGCAGTTCAGCCCCCGGATAGGTGATCAGCCCGTCGATCGACAGAAGAGCTTTGGTATTTTCCCAGTCCCCGGAAGAATCCTTGATGCCGACGACGATCTCCGGGAAAGCCGAATGAAGACGGCGCACCAGATCAATCGAAAGCCCGACGCCCGAAACCTGCGGGATATGGTAGAGATAAATGCGCAAACCCGGATGATCCACCATCTCGATCAGGCGGCTGTAATAGCTGAACAGGCCCTCATCACTCACGCCCTTGAAATAGAAGGCAGGCAGGATCATGGCGCCGAGACAGCCATGTTCGACGGCGTGCCGCGTCAACCGGGTTGTATCAACAAGATTGGTCAGGCCTGTTCCCGGGATCAGAACTTTCGGGTCAATACCGGCATCGATCAGGGCATCGAGCGCGGCCATGCGTTCATCGATGCCGACGGACAAGGCCTCCCCGGTTGTGCCAAATGGCGCGAGACCTGCGCATCCACCTTCACTCAACAACCTTCTGGCGAGATCGATATAAAGGTCTGTTGCGATGGACAGATCATCGTTGAACGGTGTCAGAACAGGAGAAATCAGACCTTTGAGCATGTCATGCCTCATTGTGGTGGAACGGTATCGAGAAAGGAATTAACCCAACCTATTGTCTCGATGGTTATACTGCCATGGATATATCTTTCGCAAGCCCTGAACTTCCATGTTTTGCATGGCTTGTTGCGCTTGCATTCTCTGTCAGGTCATGTATAAAGCCACATCACATGTGCCTCGGGCACGTTCGTTCAACCTCTTGCCGGCAGCTCCACGCATATGTTGCCGGCTTGGTGCAGCAGCACCAGATTAGCCAGAAGGGGAACCAGTATGCGTCTATACGAAAGCGTATTTATTGCGCGGCAGGACATTTCAACCGGACAGGTTGATGCTCTTTGTGACGAATTCGCCGGCATCATTACCGAAGGCGGCGGCAAAATTCTCAAAAAAGAATATTGGGGGCTGAAAAGCCTGGCCTACCGGATCAAGAAGAACCGCAAGGGCCATTACGTCATGTTCAACATCGAAGCCGACGCCGCAACGATGAGCGAATATGACCGCAAGATCGGGCTTAATGAAGATATTCTTCGCATCCTGACCATCAAGATCGACGAAGTTGATGATGAGCCTTCGGTCATGATGCAGTCCAAGTCAGACCGTCCATCGCATGACGACAGAGAAGCGGAAGGAGAATAAATCATGGCCCAGCTTGAAATCAAACGTGCTTCTGTTCGCCGTCCGCAAGGGCGTCGCCGCAAGTCCTGCCCGTTCTCAAGCCCAAATTCACCAAAGATTGACTATAAAGACGTCAAGCTTCTTCAGCGCTTCACGACTGAACGTGGCAAAATCGTTCCAAGCCGCATTTCCGCCGTTTCCGCGAAGAAACAGCGTGAACTGACCACGGCCATCAAGCGTGCGCGGCATCTGGCGCTCATGCCATATGTTGTAAGCTAAGGGAGAAATATCATGGAAATCATCCTGCTTGAGCGTGTGGAAAACCTGGGCCAGATGGGTGACCTTGTTAAGGTGAAACCCGGCTATGCGCGCAACTTCCTGCTGCCCAAAGGCAAAGCTCTCCGCGCCACCGAGGAAAACAAGAAGCGCTTCGAAGGCGAACGCGCGCAACTCGAAGCCGACAACCTGGCCCGCAAAGGCGAAGCTGAGGATATGGCCCGCAAGATGGAAGGGCTCAGCGTGAGTCTGATCCGGGCGGCCTCCGAAATGGGCCAGCTCTATGGATCAGCCAGCAGCCGTGATATCGCTGATCTGGTGACCGATGCCGGTTTCACCATTTCCAAAAACCAGGTCGATCTCAACACCGCGATCAAGACACTTGGTCTTTTTGATGTTCGGGTTGTTCTGCATCCGGAAGTTTCCGTCAATGTCACCGTCAATATTGCACGCAGTGCCGATGAAGCCGCTGAACAGCAGCGCCTCGGCCGCGCCATTATCAGCGATATTGCCGAACGTGAACGTGAAGAAGCCGCCGAAGCTGCGCGTCTTGCAGCCGAGCGTGTGGCAGCTCAGGAAGCTGAAGAAGACACAACCGGCGGCGAGGACGAAGATACGTCCCCGGCGACCGCTTCTGATGATGCGGCGGACAATGCGGATGAAGACACCGCCGCCACCGAGTAATACGTCCATAAATAGGGAGAAGGGGTTACCCCCGTTATCCCCATTATCCACAAGAGCAATCTCGCCCCGGGCTATTCCGGGGCGAGATTGTTTTTGCTAGACTTGCCCGATGAGCGACAAACTGCCCACATCACCCGCCACTCCAGAGGGTTCTGCAAGCGACGATAATATCGCCACCTTCCCCCAGAAGGAACAGGTGGCGCGATTGCCGCATAACCTTGAAGCAGAACAAAGCCTGCTCGGGGCGCTCATTACGGATAACTCCATCACCGAAGAGATCAATGACGGGCTGAGGGAAGATCATTTCCATGATCCGGCGCATGGCCGCATCTTTGCTGCCATCAAGAGCCTCACCAGCCGTGGCCAGCTGGCCAATGCCGTGACGCTGAAAAGTTACTTTGTCGGCGACCCCGCCTTTGAGGGGATGGATATCGAGACCTATCTGGTTCAACTGACGGAAAATGTGCTCTTCCTTTCGGAAGCACCGGAATACGCCGAAGAGATCAGGCAGTGCTATCTCCGGCGGGAGTTGATCCGGCTTTCAGAAGATGTTGTCCTGAAAGCCAGGACCGCAAGTCTTGAGATGACCGCCGAAACCCAGATCGAGGAAGCCGAACAACGTCTTTTCACGCTGGCAGAACAGGACCAGGCGCAGGGCGGATTGCGGGCATTCAGCCATTCCCTCACCCAGGCCATTCAGATGGCTGATGCCGCGTCCAAAAGCAGTGGCGGACTTTCCGGTATCGGTACCGGGCTCAGAGACCTGAACCGGCTTCTCGGCGGGTTGCAGCGATCTGATCTGATCATTCTTGCCGGCCGCCCGGGGATGGGGAAGACCGCACTTGCCACCAATATCGCGTTTCACGCCGCCACCACCACCCTCACCGGCGAAACCCCGCAGCATGTGGCGTTCTTTTCACTTGAAATGTCGTCCGAACAGCTGGCAAACCGTATTTTATCGGAACGATCCGGCATCTCGTCTGAAAGCATCCGTCGCGGGGATTTGACGGCCAACCAGTTCCGTGACCTGGTCCAGGCCGCAGGTGAAATCGAAACCGCGCCGATCTTCATCGATGACACCCCGGCTTTGTCCATCTCCCAGCTTGCCAGCCGGGCACGGCGGCTGAAGCGGACCAACGGGCTCGGGCTTATTGTTGTCGATTATCTTCAGCTTCTGTCGGCACCTCTTGGCCAGAAGACGGAAAACCGGGTCCAGGAAATATCTTCCATCTCCCGGATGCTGAAATCTGTTGCCAAGGAACTCAATGTCCCTGTTCTTGCTCTCTCGCAGTTGTCGAGGGCGGTGGAACAGCGCGAAGACAAGCGCCCCAATCTCTCGGATTTGAGGGAATCCGGCTCCATCGAACAGGACGCCGATGTGGTCATGTTCGTCTATCGTGAAGAATACTATCTTTCCAAGAGTGAACCGGATCGCCGCGACACCGACAGTGATGAGGTTTTCAACACCCGCTACGAACGCTGGAAAGAACGCCTTGAAAAAGCGCAAGGACGGGCGGAAGTCATCATCGCCAAACAACGCCACGGCCCCACCGGGGTGATCATGCCAAACTTCATTGCCGAGCAGACGAAGTTCGTTGACAGCATAGCCGAAGATCACCTGCCGGAAGGATATTAGGGGAAAATGGGTAGCTCGGCGCGCCTGATTGCCCGGATTGATCTTGACCGGCTGGTTGCGAACTGGCGGAATCTCAACACCCTTTCAGGTCAGGCGGAAGCCTCAGCCGTGATCAAGGCTGATGCCTATGGACATGGTGTTGAAATGGTCGGCCGCGCCCTCTATCAGGCCGGATGCCGGGTCTTCTTCACGGCAAGTATCAATGAAGCCGTCCTTCTCAGGTCTCATCTCGGCAAGGCAGTGATCGGATATTTTGATGGCCTCCATGCCGAAGATACCGAAGCGGTACGTGCCTATGATATATGGCCCGCGATCTCATCCCCGGGCCAGATGGATCTTCTTGCGGATATGGCGCGGCGGCACGGCAACCCCATTCCGGCCATGCTCCAGATTGATACCGGGATGAATCGCCTCGGTGCCGGGCCGGATCGCCTTGATGAACTCGCCAGCAGCGAGAAACTTAACGCCGGGGACTGGAAGCTGATCTTCTCCCATCTCGCCAGCGCTGATGACCCACAATCAGCCCAGAGCGAAACCCAGCGGGCGGCATTTGACAGGGTCCGGCGCCTCTTCCCTTCTATTCCGGCAAGTCTTGCCGCCACCGGCGGGATTGCCCTTGGGCCAGCGTTTCATTATCAGATGACACGGCCCGGGATCGGGATTTACGGCCTGCCGCCTCTTCCGTCGCTTGCGCCCCATCTCAACCCAGCGCTCAGCCTTCATGCCCGCGTCCTTGAGATCAGGCAGGCGAAAGCCGGCGAGCATGTCGGCTATAACGCCACCGCCACCCTCGGGCGGGACACGCGTCTTGCCACCGTTGCGGGCGGGTATGCCGATGGAGTGCGCCGCCAGCTCAGCAACAAGGGCACGGTTCATAAAGATGGGTTTGCCGCGCCGGTGATCGGCCGGGTTTCCATGGACACCACCATTGTCGATATCACCGACTGGCCCGAGAACCATCTTGCCCCCGGAGACTGGCTTGACCTTATCCATGATGGATATACTGCCGATGACATGGCCCGGGACAGCGATACGATCGGGTATGATATACTGACAACACTTGGCCTTCGCGCAAAGCGACAGTATGCTGGCAGGATCATGGCAGAATTTGAAAATCAGGACAGATGAACTTCCTTCGTATTCCAGGCCGGGCCGCCCTAGATCTGCTTGCGCAATTTGGCAAACTGGCCATGTTTACCGCAAGTGCTGTTTTCTGGATTTTCCGCCCCCCCTGGTATGGTCGGCAGTTTTTCCGCCAGGCGATAGATATCGGTTATTTCTCCCTGCCTGTCGTGGGGCTTACGACGCTCTTTTCCGGGATGGTCATCGCGCTGCAGAGCTACACCGGCACGGAGAGGTTTTCCGCGGAAGGCGAAGCTTCGGTGGCAACCGTGGTGGTGCTGATCGTAACGCGTGAACTCGGGCCGGTGCTGGCCGGGTTGATGGTGGCAGGACGGATCGGGGCATCGATGGCCGCCGAAATCGGCACCATGCGGGTCACCGATCAGATCGATGCGCTGGACACCCTGGCCACACGGCCGATGCAGTATCTCATCGCACCACGGGTGATTGCGGCGACGATCTGCCTGCCGTTCCTTGTTCTCGTCGGCGATATTATCGGGGTTTTCGGCGGCTATGTGGTGGCGATCTATCAGCTTGGGTTCAGCCCGGCCAGCTATCTTGACAGCACGCTTGAATATCTCGAGCCGTTTGACGTCATTCTCGGCCTCATCAAGGCGGCGGTGTTTGGGTTCATCCTTTCCATCATGGGATGTTTTCACGGCTATTATTCCGGGCGCGGGGCCGAAGGCGTCGGCCGGGCCACCACCAACGCGGTGGTCTATTCAGCCATTCTCATTCTGGTGGCGGATTTCTTCATCACCGGCCTGGTATTCGTGAGGTAGCCATGGCGGACGATCAGATCATCATCCGGCAGTTGAACAAGGCCTTCGGCTCCAAGGTCGTGCTCCGAGAGCTTGACCTTTCGATTGCGAAAGGCAAATCCATCGCGGTCATCGGCGCTTCGGGCACGGGGAAGTCCGTGCTGCTCAAGAACCTGCTTGGACTGATTGAACCTGACAGCGGGTCCATCACCGTGGACGGGGTGGAAACGGTTGGTGCGAGCCGGGCCACACGTGAGATGATACTGCAGAAATTCGGCATGCTCTTTCAGGGTGGCGCGCTTTTTGACAGCCTGCCGGTCTGGGAGAATGTCGTCTTCCGGTATCGACAGGGCAAACGCATCAGCACCGAAGAAGCACGGGAAGTGGCACGCCAGACATTGGCCGAAGTCAATCTTGAGGCCCGGGTGCTTGATCTCTACCCTGCCGAGATTTCAGGGGGGATGCAGAAACGGGTAGCGCTGGCGCGGGCCATCGCCGACCGGCCGCAGATCCTTCTATTTGATGAACCCACCAGCGGTCTTGACCCGATCACATCGGGGGTGATCAACCGCCTGATCCGGGAAGCCGTGGACCGGCTTGGGGCAACCGCCATCACAATCAGCCATGACATGACCTCTGTTCGGGCGATTGCCGATGAAGTCGCGATGATCCACGACGGCAAAATCACCTGGCATGGACCTATCAGGAAAATGGATAAGAGCGGGAATCCGGTACTGGATCAATTTGTCCATGGACGTCCGGATGGCCCTCTCACCCCTCAGGCGGAGCGCGGCTGATGGCCCGGTCGCGGCGTCACTATGTGTGCCAGCAATGCGGCGCCGTGCACCCGAAATGGACAGGCAAATGCGAGGATTGCGGCGCCTGGAACAGCCTTACAGAAGAGATTGAGGAAAAATCCCCGGGGCCGGCAGGCCGTGCCATCGGTCAGAAAGTTCTTATGGAAAGCCTGCGCAGCACCACCCCTCCCCTTGCGCGGATTTCAACCGGTATTCCTGAATTTGACCGGGTGCTTGGCGGCGGGCTTGTTCCCGGCTCCGCAACCCTGATCGGGGGTGACCCCGGGATAGGAAAATCAACCCTGCTTCTGCAGACGGTGTGCCAGATGGCGGCAAACGGGCATCGGGCGGCGTATTTCTCCGGAGAGGAATCGGCGGACCAGATCAGGATGCGGGCGCAACGCCTTGGGGTTGCCAACACATCGGAAGATCGCGTCGGTATCGCCACCACTACCGATGCCGCCAATATCGCAGCGTCGCTTGCCGCCGCGCCTGATACATCGCTTGCCATCATCGATTCGATCCAGACCATGCATCTGCCAGGGGTGGAATCCGGCCCGGGGACAGTCAGTCAGGTGCGTGCCAGCGCCCATGAGCTCATCCGCGGGGCCAAACGCCAGCGCACCGCGGTGCTCATTGTCGGGCATGTTACCAAGGATGGGGCAATCGCTGGCCCCAAGGTCCTTGAACATATGGTGGATACCGTGCTTCATTTCGAAGGTGATCGAAGCCATCATTTCCGCATCCTGAGGGGGATGAAAAACCGCTTCGGCCCCACGGACGAGATCGGCGTTTTTGAAATGTCCGGTGCCGGACTGACCGAAGTCGCCAATCCGTCCGAATTGTTTCTGGCTGACCGACGCGAGGATGTTTCCGGCGCGGTTGTTTTTGCCGGCATCGAGGGAACGCGGCCGGTGCTGGTGGAAATTCAGGCACTGGTGGCACCGTCGTCGATGGCCAACCCAAGACGTAACGTGGTGGGGTGGGATTCTGGACGTCTTTCCATGCTGGCCGCCGTGCTTGAAGCCAGACTTGGCCTGCCGCTTTCCGGCCGTGACATTTTTCTCAATGTCGCCGGTGGCGTACGGATACTGGAGCCGGCCGCGGATCTTGCGGTGGCCGCGGCGCTGATCTCTTCGGTGACGGGGCGCCCGTGTAACAAGAATACGGTGGTGTTCGGTGAGGTCGGGCTTGCCGCCGAAGTCCGCCGGGTGGCGCATCCGGAACTGCGCCTCAAAGAAGCCGCCAAACTTGGCTTTGAACGCGCCATCATGCCGAACATGAAAGGGAAATCTGTTGAAAAAGCCGGAATGATGACCGATGTTGTTGCAAGTCTGGCGGAACTCATGGAAACCCTTGGCGGGATTGACTGACACGGGATATACTGAATACCGCTTAACCTTACCGGGCAGGAGCAGCCTTTTTCATGTTTGAACATCTCTCCATCAATGCCGTTGACATAGTCGTGCTGATTACGCTCTTCCTTTCAGGGGTGCTGGCTACGTTCAGGGGGGCAACGCGAGAGATCATGGGACTTGCCGGATGGATTGTCGCGATTGTCGGTGCCCGGTTTCTTCAGCCATGGACCACCGATCTGGTGGTTGAGTCCATCGGCAATGAAAACATCGCTGAAATAGTGGGGTTCATCGCGCCGTTCATCGCTATCGTCTTTTTCTGGTTCCTGCTGGCGAATATCATCTCCCCGGGGCTCAAGAAACTTGCCTTTGGCGCAATGGACCGGCCACTTGGCTTTATTTTTGGCATCATTCGCGGGGTGGTCATCATTGCGGTGATCTACATGACGGCGCTGCTTGTCACCCGGAACGAAGCATCATTGCCGGATCAGGTGCTGAACTCCACCTCTATCGTGCCGACACGGATTGTCGCCTCCATGATGTCCGGCATCGCCCCTGATGATATCCGTCAGGCCATGGAAGACACCATCCCGGAACAGGATATCGATGCGCTCCGGGATAAGGTGATCGGAACCGTCACCGACCAGGCCGGGCAAGCCTCTGATGAAATAGGTGCCGCCGCAAAATCAGCCACTGAAGAATTGCTTCCCGACGAACAATCGATTATTCCTGGCACAAGCCAGTAAAGCGAGAGAAACCAATGACAGCGGAACCCTCTTCCTTATCCACCTTGCCTGACAGGTTTCAGGAGGAATGCGCCGTCTTCGGGATTTACGGCACCAAAGAGGCCTCGGTCCTAACCGCGCTTGGCCTGCATGCCCTTCAGCATCGTGGCCAGGAGGCAACCGGTATCGTCAGCACCAATGGAAGTGAGTATTTCGCCCATCGCGGCATCGGCCATGTCGGGGAAAATTTTGATGCCAATGCCGGCCATCTCGACAAGCTCAAAGGTCATGCGGCGATCGGCCATAACCGCTATTCAACCACGGGAAAGCCGGAAATCCGCAATATTCAGCCTTTTGTCTCAGAACTCGCCTTTGGCGGGTTTTCTCTTGCCCATAACGGCAACCTGACCAATGCCGAGAGATTGAGGCAGTCGCTGGTTGAAACAGGCAGCCTGATGCAGTCCACCACCGATACCGAAGTCATCGTTCATCTGGTGGCAAGATCACACCAGAACACGCCAAGCCAGCGGATCGTCGATACATTGAAACAACTTGAAGGTGCCTGGTCTCTTGTTGCGCTATGCCCGGATGGATTGATCGGCGTTCGTGATCCGCATGGGGTGCGACCTCTCGTTCTTGGCAAACTTGACAATGCCTATGTGATGGCTTCGGAAACCTGCGCGCTCGATATTATCGGCGCCAGCTACATCCGCGATCTCGAGCCCGGGGAGATGGTGCTGATCAACGATGACGGGCTTACATCATTAAAGCCCTTTGCCAAAGTGCAATCTCGGTTCTGCGTCTTTGAATATATCTATTTTGCCCGCCCGGACAGCCAGGTTGAAGGTCGCGGCGTCTATGAAGCACGCAAGAATATCGGCCGTGAACTTGCCCGCGAAGCCATGGTTGACGCTGATATTGTTGTTCCGGTTCCGGATTCGGGTGTCCCGGCAGCGCTTGGATTTGCAGAAGAAGCCCAGCTTCCCTTCGAGCTCGGGATCATCCGGAACCATTACGTGGGCCGAACCTTCATTCAACCGACCGACAGCGGCAGGCAGACCGGTGTCAAGCTCAAGCACAACGCCAATATGGCGACCGTCAAAGGCAAATCGGTCATTCTGGTGGATGATTCGATTGTGCGCGGCACCACTTCGATGAAAATCGTTGCCATGATGCGGAGCGCCGGCGCGAAAGAGGTTCATATGCGTATCGCAAGCCCGCCCACGACGCATCCGTGCTTTTATGGCGTTGACACCCCCGATCAGGACAAGCTGATTGCCGCCAAGATGGATGCGGATTCCATCGCAAGGCAGATCGGCGCCGACAGCGTCGCCTTTATTTCCATGGACGGGCTCTATCGGTCGCTTGGCATTGCTTCTGGCCGCAACGCCGCCGCACCGGAATTTTGCGATGCCTGTTTTTCCGGTGAATATCCGATCAAGCCGCAAACCACCTCCACCAGCAAAACCTCTGTTATCGAAACCTTATGACCCGTTCATCATCACGCGTAGCCCTCATCACTGGTGCCTCACGAGGCATTGGATATGCCGCCGCCATCGCCCTTGCCAAAGCCGGAGTTGAAATCATTGCCACGGCCCGCACCGTAGGCGGGCTTGAGGAACTGGATGATGCGATCACGGCACTTGGCGGCAAGGCCACGCTGGTGCCGATGGATCTGGCCGATCGCCCGGCCATGGCGAAACTGGCCAATGCCATCCATGAACGCTGGGGCAGGCTGGATGTGATGGTGGCCAATGCCGGGGTTCTCGGGGTTCTTACGCCTGCCTCACATATGGATGAAGAGACTTGGGATGAGGTGATCGATATCAACCTTTCCGCGGTCTGGCGGATGATCCGGGTGTTTGACCCGCTGCTCAGGCTTTCACCTTCCGGCCGCGCCATCCTGATGACGTCAACGGCAGCTGATGGCAGAGGCTACCCCTATTGGTCCGCTTATGCCGCGAGCAAGGCAGGCCTTGAAGCGCTGGGCCAATGCTGGGCGGCCGAGGTTGCCTCCACCCCGCTCAAGGTGAATATCCTCAATCCCGGTGGGGTGGCGACAAGGATGTACGCTTCGGCCTATCCGGGGGCTGATCTTGCGGCAATGACGCAACCCGATGACATCAGCCCGGCCTTTGTTAAACTGGCCGCTGAGGACTGCCCCTATCACGGAGAGATCCTGCGCGCATCGCAACTGACCGGATCCTGAAGCAAAAGTCAGGCGTAGGGATTGTTGCCCTTGCGCATCATCAGGCGGATCGGCACGCCCTCCATTCCGAAATCCTGCCGCAAGCCTGCCGCAAGATAACGCATGTAGTGATCCGGAAAATCTGCAGGTCTGCTGACGAAAAGGGCAAAACTGGGTGGTCTTGTCTTGACCTGGGTTGCGTATCGGATACGAAGCCGTCTACCCTGAACCAGCGGCGGCGGATGCGCTTCAAGCATCCCTTCAAGCCAGCGATTGACCCGCGACGTGGAAAGACGCATATTCCAGCGCTCATAGATCCCGAACGCTTCCTCCATCAGGGTGGAAATCCGTTTGCCATGGAGCGCTGAGATCGGCACCAGCGGCACGCCCCTGATCTGGCCGAGCGACTGATCCAGCCGATAGCGCAGCTCCTCAAGCACCTCACTCCGGTTTTCCACCTCGTCCCACATATTTGCTGCGATCACCATGGCGCGGCCTTCTTCCGCCACCAGACGGGCAATCGCCAGATCCTGCTTGTTCAGGGGCTCGCGTGCATCAATGGCAAGAATACAGACATGGGAAAACCGGATGGCCCTGAGGGCATCATCCACCATCTGCTTTTCAAGAAATTCATCGATGCGGGATTTGCGCCGCATGCCGGCGGTATCGATCAGGATGACGTCTCGGCCATCAATCGTAAACGGAATTTCAATCGCGTCTCTGGTGATGCCGGCTTCCGGCCCGGTGAGAAGCCTGTCCTCACCAACCAGTCGATTCACAAGGGTGGATTTCCCCATATTCGGACGGCCGATCACCGCAATGCGCATGGGGCGGTCTGCGCCCTTGTCGGTCCAGATTTCTGCGCCATCCGGTGCGTCTTCCAGCACCTCGTCCTCGTCAATATCAGGGGCATCAGCGGCATCTCCCGTGAGCTCCGCCAGCCGGTTCTGCCGGCTTGCTATTTCAACAAGCGCATCGTAGAGATCGCCCATCCCCTCGCCATGGGCCGCAGAAACTGGAATTGCCGCACCAAATCCAAGCGACCAGGCTTCCGCCACCCCGGCAAGGCCAGCCTTGCCTTCACATTTGTTTCCGATAAGCACCACATCTGCCCCGGCCTTGCGAATTTCATTGGCAAAGAACTTGTCCGCCGGCGTGACACCTTCCCTTGCATCAAAAACAAGCAGGGTGAGGTCAGCAAGCTCAATGGCTTTTTCCGTCTGCTGGCGCATGCGGTCTTCAAGGCTGCCGCGGGCGGATTCTTCAAGCCCGGCCGTATCGACAAGATCAAAAGAGAGATCGGCAAGACTCCCCTTCGCTTCCCGCCGGTCCCGTGTCACGCCAGGTCTGTCATCAACAATAGCCTGCTTGCGGCCGGCAAGCCGGTTGAACAAGGTTGACTTGCCGACATTCGGCCCACCGACAATCGCTATCGAATACATGGCTATACCCGTCGCTTCAACGGAAGGCGGTCAGCCCACCATTACGGTTGAGCGTAAAGACCGTTCCATTAACAACAATCGGTGCGGTGGTGACAGGTCCGCGTGTGGAAAGCGTCTGTTCCGCCTCTCCTGTCTCTGCATCAAATATATGTAACTGCCCGGTCGTTCCCGGAACAAGAACCTTGCCCGAAACCACAATGGGCGATGCGTAGGTATACGCATCTTCGGAAATAGGCTCCAGAATATCAAACGCGCCGGGCAGATCAGCTTTCCAGCGAACCGCGCCATCAACGCGCCTGATGGCGTAAAGCTGGCCGTTGACCGTGGTGACGAAAATCGTCTGCCCGGCCAGCCAGGGCATGGTGATGCCCCGCAACTCATGCTCCCAGACAACACGCCCGCTCCGGGCGTTGAAGGCGACCATGAGGCCGGACTGGGTAATCACCACCACCAGCCCACCATCATGGACAGGATGAGCGGTGATATCCGAAAACGTATCCAGTGCCGTCAGCAGGTTTGATGGCGACAGATATTCCCCCCAGTTCATCTGCCCCTGATCAAGGCTGAGCGATATCAGCTCGCCTTCGGCACCACCGATGATGACTTCGTTATCGCTGATGGCCGGGAAAGATGATCCGGTGACACGTGTATCCCCGCGGCTGCCGATGCGGCTCCACAACTGCTGGCCATCCGCCGCCGATACGGCAATGACCCTGCCGCTGACATCGGTGACAATCACCACATCCAGGGAAATGGTTGGCCCGCCGATGAGAAAGTCGTCAAAATCGGTGGACCAGATCTCCTCCCCCGTGGCGGCGTTCAGGGCATAGAGACGTTCCTTGCCGGCATGCGCAAAAAGAATATCACCTTCAAGCCCAAGACCACCTGAAATACTTGCCTGGGTTTTATCGGTGGACTCATCGATATCCTTGCGCCAGACAGGCTTGCCATCGCTAACCGACGTTGCCCGAAGATCACCAAGGGGCATGATCGTATAGATATTCCCGCCTCCGGCTACCGGCTGCGCGACTTCGGTTCCCAACTCGGCATTGATCCCGACATCCAGATGATAGGCAGCACGAAGAGGCAGATCGACGCTGAAATGCCCTCCGGCATGGTTATCGGAAAATCCGGGCGTTTCAAAATGGCTGTTGGCTTGTGGGGCGCCTGTCTGCGCCCCTTCGGCCGCCGCCGATGCATCAGGCTCAAGCAGAAGAGTGCTGTTGGAAGATGTAATCGAAATCCGTTCCCCCGGCAGGATGACTTCTCTCTCCGAACAGGCGGAAAGAGCAAACCCTGCAATGAGCATGAGCACAGATTTCCACAATAGAATGGCGGGAGCGCGCCGCATTTTCATTCCCCCAGCGCTTGCGCTATAACCTGAAGACGCTGGCTCAGACCCGCGGGCAGACCAGATTCAGCCTGCAACCCGTCGATGCGTTCACGGGCTTGCGCCATATCCCCATCAGCAATAGCGAGACCGATCAGCAGTTCGGCGGCCAAAAGGCGCCAGGTCCCGCTTCCCTGAACCATGGGCTCAAGCCTTGCTTTTCTGGTGGCGCTATCGGTGGACGGAGCGGCGTTCATGACCGAAAGAATCATCGCCGCATCACGGTAGACAAGCGCAAGGGAAGAATCTCTTGCAATTTCAAGATACGCTTCTTCTGCCGCCGGATCAGCCGTGGCCGCAAGTTTGCCGGCCAGATGAAACCGGGCCAGCATCGGGTAGCCTTCGCCCGCGCCTGCCAGTTTTTCCAACTCGGCCATGCCCCCATCGGCAAGGGCTGCGTGAAAACTGTCCGCGGCCTGCTGGCGGGCATTTTCCTGATACCCGACATAGCCCTGACGTCCGGCAACCAGCACCACCACCGCAACCGCCATGGCAATGACATATTTGCCATACTGTTTCCACAGCGCTCGTCTCCGCTCCTCACGCAGTTCCTGATTAATCTCGTGAATGAAGTCGTTCATACTGATTTTCTCTGTTCTTGCATCAGAATTTCATATCGCATCTTGACGTAGATAGACAACGCCATGCAACATACTAAGGAAATGGATGAATAACCAGCAGGAATTGTTGCAAATCTTATTATGCGCATAATTAACGGCTCAGATATACAAACAAGCACACATTCCAGCTCGACCAAAAGGTCACGTATCGGGTATTTTTCGCGCCCGGAACTCACCCGTATCCTTGGGGTTTATGCAATGCGTGTTGCCGCAGGTGAATGGCGGGACTATTCGCTTGATCACCTCGAAGGGCAGGCGTTTTTTTCAATCTACCGATCCAGTCATGAAATGCCTCTCTACACGATCGAAAAAAGGCGGCTCAAAGGCAAGGATCGTTGGCTCTTCAGCCTCAGGGACCGGAAAAAAACACTGAAAACCGGTGCACGGCTCCAGGATATACTTGATTACCTGACCGGCCTGCCGAGACTGGTCAACACCTGATTACACCATGGAAGGACAGTTACATGAATAGCCAGGAAGCGCTCAAAATCCAGACATTTCTGCGCGGAAAACTCGGGAATACGGGGATTGCCCTGCGCCCCCGCGCCGATGATGTTTCCGAAGATTCGGCCGAAGTCACCCTTGATGGGGAATTTCTGGGCGTGATCTTCAAGGACCGCGAAGATGGCGAGGTTTGCTATCATCTGCAATGGACGATCATCGAAGAAGACCTTGAATAGAAAATAAGGGAACAACACGGGCACTATATCTCCCGGACATGTTGCATCACCGTACAGGCTGACCTCTACTTATAGAAAAATATGTTGCCGCCCAAAAACTCCCCGGTGATTTCCCTCCCCCCCTCATCTTTTGCACGGAAACCGAGCCCGTACATCAGATTGTAGACCTCCGAGTGATGTTTGGTGACCTCGACCATCAGCGCCGTCACATAAGGCAATATATTAAATGCTCCCTGCAATACGTTGATTTCATGTCCTTCTGTATCGATTTTAATAAACTTCGGCGTGATATCATATTGGTTGCAAACTTCATCAACCGTTGAAACAGGCACCGAAATTCTGGTTACCTGACTGTCGGTTTTGTGCTGGTATTTCCTCAATTCCCTGTGGGAGTTTTCGGTGAAATCCTTGTCGATCGAGTTCATGAAGCCGCCAAACTCTTCCAGGTAGAAATCTGCCTCGCCGACCTTGTCTGAAAGCGCCACGGGCAGGATTGTTGTTTCGGGCAACACATTTTTTTGCAGTAAATTCCGGCTGACCGGCGATGGCTCTGCCACAAAAACCCTGCCGGTATCTCCGACCAGTTTCTCAAAGACTTGCGTAACATAGCCTATATGGCCACCAACTTCGAGGACGCAATCACCGGTGTCTATGAACTCTTCAAATCGACTGAGCTCGTTTAACTCCCGGGTGTTTCCGTAATACCAGTATCCCTTATGGAGCCAGGTCATCAGCGAAAACCCGCGGCGGGTGACATCATGTCGCCACCTGACTTCCACGTTCATCCGGCGAAACAACGGGAAGAGTAAACGGCGCAGGAATTGGCAATCTGCCAGAACTCTTCGCAGGCTCATTTCTGCCCCTTCCTCGGATTATGCGCCCTGCTATTCTAAGCTCTTGACCCCAGTTTTTCAAAGGCCTTGACCGCTCCTCCAAACCCGAGCATATCCACGCCTCTGAGACGCTACTCCCACTCAATAGTTCCAATAGCGTAAGTCATTGTTATAAATGTATCTTATTTTTTGTTTGTAAGTTGTTTGTAAGTATTAAGAAATCAATTAAGAAAAAATGAACATTGAGATGTTTTGGAATTATCAAATTAGAGTTCAACAGTTACAAAGTTTGTAACTTGATGAGACATCAAGCGTTCAACTGAGTTTTAATTGAATCAACATCCCCTAAAACCCATAGTTCAGTTATCTTTTTGTCCGAAAATTTAAAGAAAGCAGCGCCGTACCACTGTATCATTTTGTTTGTGGGTTCTATGCCAAAAAAAGTATTTTTGTGAATGCCTTTAAAAATCATTTTGGCAGCAATCTGCTTATCGGAAATTACCATCTCTTCAATAATACATTGATAGTTCGATAAGGCATTATGTACAGATTCCACATAAGTCCAAAATCCATCAATTCCCTTTTTCGTGTTACCAAGCGAGCCTCTAAACAAAAAGTCTTCCGCGAGAATCTCGTTTGCTTTCTCTAAATTTTTTTTGTTCCAAACTTCAGAATAGAACACTTCAACTAAAGACTTTTCTATCGACATTATTTTCTCGCCCCAACATTGATAACTACTAAGATTTCTATGAATCGCAATAGTTCCAATACTTTGTATGAAAGTTTGTAAGTCGTCGTTTTTTTACATTACAAAACAATGACTTAAATTTTTAGCATTTCTAATTGCCTAACATATTTTGTAATAAAATCAATTACTTAATAGATAAACCTCATTCCCACTCGATCGTGCCGGGGGGTTTGGACGTGATATCATAGACGACGCGGTTGATGCCCCGGACTTCATTGACGATACGGGTTGAAACACGCATCAGGAAGTCATGGGGGAAGGCATAACAGTCCGCGGTCATGCCATCGGTGGATGTGACCGCGCGAAGCCCGCAGACATGCTCATAGGATCGCGCATCCCCCATGACGCCCACGGTTTTCACCGGCAAGAGCACCGCAAATGCCTGCCAGATTTCATCGTAAAGACCGGCGTTGCGGATTTCATCAAGATAGATTGCGTCCGCCTGGCGGAGAATATCGCATTTCTCGGCACTCACCTCACCCGGGATTCGGATGGCAAGACCTGGCCCCGGAAAGGGATGCCGCCCTACCAGATTTTCCGGCATGCCAAGCTCCCGCCCCAGCGCCCGGACTTCATCCTTGAAAAGTTCCCTGAGCGGTTCCACGAGTTTGAGCGCCATATCCTCCGGCAACCCGCCGACATTGTGATGGGATTTGATGGTCACGCTCGGCCCGCCCGAAGCCGACACGCTTTCGATGACATCCGGATAGAGCGTTCCCTGGGCGAGAAACTCTGCGCCTTCGATGCGTGCAGCTGCCTTGTCAAAGACATCGATAAAGGTCGCGCCAATGATCTTCCTTTTTTCTTCAGGGTCCATTACCCCCTCAAGACGGCCCAGAAAAAGATCGGCGGCGTTTTCATGGACAAGAGGAATATTGTACTGCCCCCCGAAAAGCTGCAGCACTTCCTCGGCTTCACCCTTGCGCATCAACCCGTGATCGACAAAGACGCAAGTCAGCCTGTCGCCGATGGCTTCATGGATCAGCACCGCTGTCACCGATGAATCAACGCCGCCTGAAAGACCGCAGATCACCCGGCCTTCTTCCCCCACCTGTTCACGAATAGCGGCAATCGCCCGCTGCCGGTATGCTGCCATGGACCAGTCGCCCTTGACCCCGCATACACCTTTGGCAAATCGCGAAAGCAGGGCAGAACCATCCGGCGTATGGACAACTTCGGGATGAAACTGCACCCCGTAATAGCCGCGCTCTTCATCCGCGATGGCAGCAAAGGGCGCCCCGGATGATGCTGCGACAACAGCAAAGCCTTCGGGCAATTTCACCACCCGGTCACCGTGGCTCATCCAGACGGGATAGGAACTGCCCTCTTCCCACACCCCGTCAAACAGGCGGCATGAAGAGGTTACGGTCACATCGGCACGGCCAAATTCACGGTCCTCGCCCGGCTCAACCCTGCCGCCAAGCTGCTGGCACATTGTCTGCTGGCCATAACAGATGCCAAGAACCGGCACCGCGGAAGAAAAGACGATATCAGGTGCCCTGGGGGTATCGGCAAGGGCCACCGAATTCGGCCCGCCTGAAAGAATGATCCCGCGCGGGGCAAGAGCTCCTATCCGGTCAGGGTCCGCCGTGCAGGGCAGAATTTCGGTATAGACACCATCTTCACGCAGGCGGCGGGCAATCAGCTGAGTGACCTGACTGCCAAAATCAAGGATTAGAATTGTATCGGTCATTTTCTGGCCTAAAAATCAGGGCGGTAATTCGGTGCTTCTCTTGTGATGGTCACGTCATGAACATGGCTTTCCTTCAGCCCTGCTCCGGTGATGCGGACGAATTTGGCGTTCTTGCTCATCTCGGCAATCGTCGCATTGCCGGTATATCCCATGGCCGCCTTAAGGCCGCCGAGCATCTGATGAATCACTGCGCCCGCCTCCCCCTTATAGGGAACCTGGCCTTCGATGCCTTCGGGTACAAGTTTGAGCGGCTGGGATATTTCCGCCTGAAAATACCGGTCTGCCGAGCCGCGCGCCATCGCGCCAAGCGATCCCATGCCGCGATAGGCTTTATAGGACCGCCCCTGATAGAGATAAACCTCACCCGGGGTTTCCTCGGTTCCGGCAAGCATGGAGCCGATCATCGCGCAATCCGCCCCTGCCGCGATGGCTTTTGCCAGATCACCGGAATATTTGATCCCGCCATCGGCAATGGCTGGCACCCCGGCCTTGCGGCAAACAGCCGATGCTTCCATGATCGCCGTCAATTGCGGCACCCCGACACCGGCAACCATGCGCGTTGTGCAGATCGACCCCGGGCCGATCCCGATCTTCACGGCATCCGCGCCAACCTTGATCAACGCCTCCGCGCCTTCGGCAGTGGCAATATTGCCGGCGATGATCTGAACGTCATTGGCCATTTTACGCACATTACCCACGGCATTGAGCACGCCTTCGGAATGGCCATGCGCGGTATCCACCACCAGCACATCAACCCCCGCTGCCATCAGGGCTTCGGCACGCTCGAGCCCATCCTGACCTGCCCCGATCGCCGCCCCGACCCGCAAACGCCCCGACGCATCCTTCGCCGAGTTCGGGTAGGTTTCCGCCTTTTCCATATCCTTGACCGTGATCAACCCGATACAGCGGTTTTTGTCATCCACCACCACCAGCTTTTCAATCCGGTGGGCATGGAGCAGTTTGCGCGCATCGTCGTGGCTGATCTGCTCCGGGGCGGTGACAACATCACGTGTCATGAGCTGGGAGACCTTTTCCGATGGATCAAGGGCAAAGCGCACATCACGGTTCGTGAGAATACCGACCAGAACATCCGATCCCTTTGCAACAACAGGAATGCCGCTGATCCCATGCTGCTGCATGAGGGCCAGCGCATCGCCGAGGGTCTTGTTCTCTTCGATAGTAAGCGGGTTGACCACCATCCCCGCCTCAAACCTCTTGACCATGGCGACTTCCCGCGCCTGATCTTCGGCTGACATGTTCTTGTGGATGATTCCGATGCCGCCAAGCTGGGCCATGGTGATCGCCAGGCGGTTTTCCGTGATCGTGTCCATTGCAGCGGAAACAAGCGGAATGTTGATGGCGATATCGCGCGTTAATCTGGTCCGGACATCGGCATCGCCCGGAAGTATGGATGATGCCGCTGGCTGAAGCAGTACATCATCAAAAGTGAGAGCTTCTGAAATTGGCATGATGCCTCCAATGGGTGGAAGCATTGGATTATACCCAAACACCACGCCGCAGGGAAGAGCCTAGAGATGCTGAAAAGGCAAAATATTGAGGATTATTCGCGAGGATTGTCATCATCTTGTGGCTTGCCCCGAAATCCCATGGCCAGCACATAACTTTCCACGGATTCCTGACGACTGGCGGCAGGTTTGACATGCCTGACCGACGCAAAGTCACGTCGCATGAGATCAAGGGCGGATTTCTCTGCCCCGCCGCGAAAACATTTCGCAAGGAATATCCCGCCAGGCGCAAGGATACGGCCGGCCATATCGAGCGCAATATCAAGAAGAGCTGTTGTGCGCAAATGATCGGTGGCGCGATGTCCGGTTGTATCCGCCGCCATGTCCGAAAGCACAACATCCGCTTTGCCTTCCATCACGTCAATCAGGGCATGCATCATGGCATCGTCATTGATATCACCTTTGAATATAGTGGCGCCGGGAACCGGATCACATTCAAGAAGGTCTATTCCCGCAAGCACGCCATGCCCCTGGGTCAGGCCGATTTTCTGGCTGGCATATTGCAGCCATCCGCCGGGGGCACAGCCAAGATCTAGCACCTTGTCATGGGGTTTGAGCAGGGAAAATTTTTCGTCAATCTGCTCAAGTTTCAGGGCAGCCCGAGACCTGAAACCACGCGATTTAGCCTCGGCGACAAAAGGATCATTGAGCTGACGCTGTATCCAGCGACGCGAGGATTCCGATCTGCCACGGGATTTTTTCGGTGTTTTGGTGATCCCTGCCGAGCCGCGGTAACTGCGACCGCTGGCCCCTTTTTTCTGATCCCGGCCGGACATGTTTATTCCCCGGAAAGAGACCGGAAGAAACAGCTGCGCTCCCCGGTATGACAGGCGGCGCCAACCTGCTCAACCTTCATCAGGATCGTGTCACCATCACAATCAAGATGCACATCAACCAGCCGCTGGGTATGCCCGGAGGTCAACCCCTTTTCCCACAACTCCTGCCGTGATCTGGAAAAATAGGTAACCCGCCGTGTCCGCAGGGTCAGCTCAAGCGATTCCGCACTCATCCAGGCCATCATCAAGACGTCACCCGAGGCGGCGCATTGCGCGATGGCCGGCACCAGCCCATCGGAGTTGAAACGAACATGTTCAAGCCTGGCAAGTTTCATCCCCTACTCCGCGGCAGATGGCGAGCTGGAAAACATCCGCCGCACGCCATGATACATGACCTTGAAATCTCTGCCAATGGCGAGCGTGGACGGAACCACAAAAAGCACCAGCAGTGTCGTGATCCCCAGGCCGAAGACGATCGTTGTCGCCATCGGGATCAGGAACTGCGCCTGCAGGGATTTTTCAAACATGAGGGTCGAAAGCCCGCAGATGGTGGTGATCGATGTCAGAAGAACAGGCCTCAGCCTGTCGGTCGTCCCGGAAATGATGGCCGCCATCCGGTCACCTTCCACCTCTTCCAGTCGCCGTTCGATCGTGGCAACGAGAATGATCGAGTTATTCACCACAATTCCGGCCAGCGCAATCAGCGCAAACATGGAAAGGATGGTCATGGTAAGCCCCATCAGGTAATGCCCCAGCACGGCGCCAATCAACGCAAAGGGGATCATGATCATCACCGCCAGAGGAAGCACCCAGGATGAAAACACCCAGGCCAGGATGACATAGATGCAGACTAGCGCCATGATGCCGCCGGTCTGCATATCGGCAAAAGCTTCGGATTGTTCGCTGTCACGGCCATCAAACCGATAGCGGAGATTGTATTTCTCCGCCAGTTCCGGCAATCCGGCTTCCACCACTTTTGCCAGCGCTTCCGGCGTCGAGATGACGGTCGCATCCAGATCGCTTGTGACCGACACCTCACGGAAACCATCCTGACGGCGGACAACCGAAAAGCCGAGGCGGTTTTCAACCGTCGCGATATCGGCAAGACGGACAAAGCTCCCATCCGGTGCAATCAGGCGCAGCCCGCCGATATTATCGGTGAGTGTTTCATCTTCGGGAAGGGAGAGCCTGACCGTAACTTCCTCATCACCCCGGGGG
Organism: Alphaproteobacteria bacterium LSUCC0684; assembly: GCA_041228335.1. Lineage (NCBI taxonomy): Bacteria > Pseudomonadati > Pseudomonadota > Alphaproteobacteria > Alphaproteobacteria bacterium LSUCC0684. The sequence continues at coordinate 1,397,564 of CP166130.1, forward strand.
AAGCGGCGCACCACCGCGCCGTCCAGCGCCGACCTCAACTGCTGGCCCACCGATGAGACGCTGAACCCGAGAGACTTGCCAAGCGGCGTCAGGCGAATGATACGTTCTTCTGCGCCATAGGAAAGATTTTCCGCCACCGAATTGGCCGTGGGTATGGTTTTGATAATCTCAACCAATTCAGTGGCCGCAGCCTTGAGAATTTCAAGATCATTCCCCATCAGCCGGATGTCTATATCCCGCCCGGGCGGGCCACCGGTCGGGGCCCGGACGGTCAGCCTGTCCAGCCCCGGCATGGGGTTTATTTCATCTCGCCAGGCATTCACGAAGTCCCGCATCCGCACCTGACGCTGATCGGCGGTTATCAGTTCCACCACCACACCTGCCTGAATATCGGACGCGCCGGTATCGCCTTCCTGGTTATCGGCGTTGCGATTTGTTCCAAGTGATGCCACCGCCACGCGGATCAACCCGCCCTCGCCGCCGGTGACCTTCTTTTCTGCGACCTCGAGCGCCCGTTCCACCTCCCGCAGCATGACTTCGGTCTGACTCCGGGAAGACCCCGGCGCCATGACAATATTGCCAAAGGCGACATCCGCCTCAGGTGACGTGAAGAAAACGAAATTGACCCTGCCACCGGCCATCATGCCGATGGAGAGGATCAGCAGACCAAAGGCCAGCGCGAGCGTCGAATATCGCCAGCGTACGGAAAGGGAAACAAGTTTGCGAAACGGCCCGTCCCTGAAAGCATTGAAGCCCGCGTCAAAGAACTGCCGGAAAGAGCTCTTGTTCCTTGATGCTCCACCGAAATGCGCAAGATGGGCTGGCAGAATGAAAAACACTTCGATCAGGCTGGCGATGAGCACCGCCACCACCACCATCGGAATGGCCGAAATGATCTCACCTATAATGCCCTTGACGGTAAAGAGCGGCAGAAATGCCGCCACTGTTGTCAGCATCGCGCTCACCACCGGCGGACCCATCCGGGTGGCGGCAAGCCCGGCGGCCTGATCAAGGGGAAGATTCCGCCGCTGGCTCAGATATTCCGAATGCTCGCCGATGACGATCGCATCATCAACCACGATACCAAGCGCCATGATCAGCCCGAAGAGCGAGATCATGTTGATCGTCTGCCCCATGGCGAGCATGACACCGAATGTGGCCAGAAAGGCAACAGGTATCCCTGCCGCCACCCAGAAGGCCACCCGCGTCGACAGAAACAGAAACAGGACCAGCACCACCAGCACAAGCCCGCTCGCCCCGTTCTTCAGCAAGAGGGCAATCCGCTCCTGGATGAGATCGGCCTGAATATTATATTGCTCGATGATGAGACTTTCCGGGGCCTTGGTCCGATAGGCAGCAAGCCAGTCCTGAATGACGTCATTTATTTCAAGGGAATCGTTTGTCTTGCCGCGCCTGAATTCCAGTTCAACCGCAGGCATCCCATTGCGGGTGATCTTGACATAGGGTTCATCAAACGCATCGGTAATCGTGGCAATATCGCCGAGGAGGACACGGCTGCCATCAGGCCGGATCACCACTTCGACATCCTCGTATTCGGCGGCGGTGCGGCGCAGACCAAGCGACCGGACACGCAACGCTCCATCGGCAAAACGTCCCGCCGGCACGTCAAGCGAGGTCCGGGAGATGGCATTGGCGACGTCATTGAACGGCATGCCCAGTTTCGCAAGTTCCGTCTCGCTCACCTCGATCCGGATGACTTCATCCGGAAGGCCGCTGATGATCACCTTGTCGACCCCAAGACGCTGAAGATCTTCCTTGATGGATTTGGCGATGCTGCGCAGGGCTTCGATGCTGAAAGGTCCGGAAAGTACAAGTTTGCTGATCGTATCGAAGAACTCCCCGCGGACAACTTTGGGCTGATCGGCTTCTTCGGGGAAATCAACCTGACCGACCGCTGTCTCGACATCAGCCAGCCCCTGTTTCATATCCGCGCCGAATTCAAATTCCACCTGGACGGAAGCAAGGCCCTCGTAACTGTTTGAGATGACTTTTTTAACGTTGCTGATGGTGCGAAGTTCCGGCTCAAGCGGCTGGATGATATTGGCGTCAATATCTTCTGCCGTGGCCCCGGACCAGCCGACATTGACCACGACCAGTTCGACTTCGAAACTGGGGAAGAACTGCCTGTTCAGGCGTTCAAGCGAGATGAGCCCCACCACCAGCATGAGTATCATCAGGAGGTTGGCCGCCGTCTTGTGGCGGATGAAGAATTGAAGAAAAGGCGAAGCGTTCATGATCGATCCGCCTCAACCCGAACCCCTTCACCAAGGCCGGGAATGCGGGTGGTAACGATCTCATCGTTATTTTCAAGGCCATCGGAGACATAGATCTTCCCGTTGGTCTTGGCTTCGATCACAACCTTCCTGGCCTGGGCGCGACCATCAATGATCACGAACACCGTATCATTGTCGAAAAGCGCCGCTTCTGGAATGATCGCTATATCTTCAAGCAGAACCGAGGCAAACTCAACCTCGACAAATGCCCCGGCCGGGATCGGGGCATGCTGATCCTTGCCCGGCCCCGGCAGGACGGCATAGAATCTGCCGCCGCCTTCGCTCGCTGTCACGTTGCTTTCGGCGCGAACAATCCGGCCGTCCACGGTGCTGACGCTGCGGCCACCTGTTTTCCATGAAATGTCAACCTTCTGCCCCAGAATATCGTCATACGCAGCATAGACCGAAGCCGGCACAACAAACGAGACTTCAAGACTGGAAAGATCGGTGATCGTCCCGAGGCTTGTTGAAGTAGAGAGCACGCGTCCCTCCCCGATTTCAATCTTCGAGAGGACCCCGGTGAATGGCGCCCGAAGCACCGTATCGCTGAGATTCTTTTCCGCCCGCCTCAAAGCTATCTGGAGCTGAAGAACACGAGAACGTGACTGGCTGAGCGCGTTTTTGGCCATGGAAAGCGCCAGCCTTGATTCTTCGAGCACGGATAAGCTTGCCACCGAAGCTGCCTTCATCTGGGTGATCCGCTCGAACTGGCGCTGCCTGAGATCAAGCTGAATTTCCAGTTCGGCCACATTGACCTCTTCGGCGGCCAGTTGCAATTCAATCTCGTTTCTGGCCAGTTCAAGCAACTCATCATCGAGCCGGGCAAGCTCGTCGCCTTCGGCAACAAAAGCGCCGTTGCGCATCTGCTCGGAGACCTGGCTGACCTCACCGGCGATCGCAAAACTCAAGTTAGCCGTGCGCGTCGCACTCACGGATCCGAACGCCCTCAAGACAGGCCGCGCATCCTCGATCTTGACGATATGCGAGGTGACTTGACGAACAACTTCCTGTCTCGGCTGCGGGCTTACCTCAGGTTTTGTTGCAACCAGCACACGAAACCCGATTACACCAAGGCCGATGATCGCCACAGCCATCAGCAACTTGGAAAAGACAGATAGAAATTGTCCAAGTCCAGATTTAAACATTGTTGATATTCCAGTATCGGTTTCAGCTACATCTGACTGGCGCCTTAAGTGAAACCGCAAAAAAACAGGCCAGATCAGATTACATGTTCTACTAGCACAGGAAATAGACTGATGGAAATGTTCTTCAAGAAAAATCCTCTATCTGCGACATGATAGACCAGTTTGCGCCCTTCGATTGTACGAATGTGGTGGCCAATCAGATATCAAAGGCCTATCCTCAGGATAATCGAAATTAAAGGAATTACATGACGGCTCCCGCCTCCTGGCAGCATCACACCAAGGCTACCCTGTTTCTGTCCCTGCCATTGATCATCGGGCAGATTGCCATGATCGGCATCTGGACGGTGGATATTCTCATGATGGGGTGGATCAGCACCGATGCGCTTGCCGCCGGCACCCAGGCAAACCGCCTTTATCAGCCGTTTTATTTCATTGCCCTCGGATTGACCATCGCTGTCAGCCCGCTTACCGCCCAGGCGCTGGGTGCTTTTCGTCGGCGCGAGGCCAGACGAGTGATGCGTCAGGGGATCTGGCTTGCCACCATCTATGGCGCCATCACCATGGTCCCCATGTGGTATGGTGAAAGCCTCTTGCTTTTCATGCAGCAGGAACCGGCTGTCGCCCGCGATGCCGGGCCATTTCTTCGCATGCTTGCTCCGGGGATGATCCCGACCTACATATATTTCGTCCTCAGGCATTATGTTTCGGCGCATAACCGGCCTATGCCGCCGGTCATCATCAACCTGATCGGTGTCGGCATCAATCTGTTGCTCAATCAGGTGCTGGCCTATGGCTGGTTTGGCCTGCCCGCCCTCGGTATTGCCGGGATAGGGCTTGGCACGACCCTGACCTTCACCATCATGGCGGTGATGCTGTCGATTTATGTTGCCACGAGGAAACCTTTTCGCTTCACCCGTCCTTTTGCCCGCATGTTCAGGCTTGATACGACAATCATGAAAAGGCTGCTGCTGGTGGGCTTTCCCATTGGTATCACCCTTCTGGCTGAAACCGGGATGTTCATTTTTGCCGGGCTTTATATCGGTATTTTCGGCACGCTCGCGGTTGCCGCCTCGGGCATTGCCAACCAGATCGCGGCTGTTGCCTTTATGGTGCCGCTGGCGATAAGCCAGGCTTCGACCATCCGTGTCGGGCATGCGGCCGGACGGCGGCATGTCGGCGATATCTTCAGGGCCGCCATCACGGCCCTGATGCTGACCATTGTGATCTGCCTTGCCCTCACCCTTCTTCTTGTTGCGGATCTGGAAATCTTCATTGCCGCCTTTCTCAATGCCGACGATCCGCAATATGATCAGGTGATGGCCATCGCCATTCCCATGGTCCTGATTGTTGCCTTTTTCCAGCTGGTAGATGGCCTTCAGGCCGTGTTTACCGCCATTCTCCGCGGCATCAACGATACCCGCATCCCTGCCCTGGCCTCGACTTTTAGTTACTGGGGCGTCGGTGTTGCGAGCGGTATCGGCCTTGCCAGTGGCCTTGGCTGGGGACCGATCGGCATGTGGTGGGGATTGTTTCTCGGCCTTGCGATGGGCAGCCTGCTGCTGGGATGGCGATGTGTTGTGACCTGGAGGCGTATCCTTCAAGGGGGAAGAATTGTCCAGGTCTGATCCCGTGGTATGTTAAGACATGAGTGATTCACAGATCCCTATCTTCAAGGCCCCGCCCCGATGGCCGGGTGAACGCACCTCCGGCATGGAAACGCCGGAGCCCGAAGGTCCGGCAGATATCGTCGCGGCCATCACCTCAATCGCGCCCTATCTGCATCGGCTGCAGCAACGTTTTGGCGAAGACCTTGATCGCATTCTCACCGGCGATGGAGAAGCAATATTCACCGAGGCCGAAGCCGTCTTTCATGATCGGCTAGCAAAGACAGGCCAGGAAGATGAAGTGATGGCCGCGATACGCCGGTTTCGCGGAAGGGTGAATTATCTCGTTGCGATGTCGGATGTCTTTGAGATAACGCCGCTGGCAACCCAGATAACCTGGCTCAGCCGCTGCGCGAGCATTGCCGTGGAAGGCGTTGCAAGATGGCTTTGCGGCCAGGGGGCGGAAGGCGATGCGATCCATCACGGGTGGTTTATTCTCGGAATGGGGAAGCTTGGGGCAAATGAGCTGAATTTCTCCTCCGATATTGATCTGATCATCATCACCCTTCCTGGCGCGGATGAAAACACCAACGCCGGATATGTGCGAAGGGCACGGCGCCTGACCTCGCTTCTCAGCACCCCTACCGCCGACGGGATCGGCTGGCGGGTTGATCTCAGGCTGCGGCCGGATCCGGGTGCAACGCCCATCGCCATCCCGCGTGATGCCGCCATCAGCTATTACGAATCCCTGGCCCGAACCTGGGAGAGAGCTGCCTTTATCCGGTCCCGCCCCATCGCTGGTAACCTTAAGGCAGGTGAAGATTTTCTCAAATCGATCCAGCCGTTTATCTGGCGGCGTCATCTTGACTATACCGTGCTTGAGGATATGCGCGTCATGCTGCGGCGTGACCCACGCGACGATCATCTTCTCGGCTTCAACATCAAGACAGGTATCGGCGGGATCAGGGGGATTGAATTCTTTGTCCATGTGCATCAGCTCATCGCCGGGGGGCGAGAGCCGGTCTTGCGCGAGAAGGAGACGACAAAAGCTCTCGGCAGGCTTGGTGACGGCAACTGGATCACCCCGGAAGAAGCTGCCCGGCTGAGCGATGCCTATTATATCTGGCGGCGGCTGGAACATCGCTTGCAGATGATCGGTGATGCTCAGACCCATCAGCTGCCCAAAAGCGACGAGTCCATGCGGGCAATAGCGGCGTTCTGCGGGCATGAGAACAGCGATGATTTTCGTGCAGCACTGATCTGCCTGAGCGATCAGGTCGCCGCTGATACGGCACCGTTGATCAGGGCAATCGGTCAAGATGATCAGGGTGAGCAGGACACTTTCCGTGACTGGCTTTATGGCAATACCGATACCCGCGAGGATGCGGCAGATCTTCTGGCCTCTCTTGGCTTTCATGATCCGGCAAGCCTGTTTGCGGTATGCGAAGGCTGGATGGCTGGCCGCGCCCCGGCAACACGGTCAGATCAGTCACGGGAAAAACTGCGCCGGATGCTGCCCAAGCTTATACGGCGATTTGCGGAAACCGACAATCCGGATCAGGCGTTCATCAGTTTTGCCCAGCTGGTGGATCAGCTTCCTGCCGGGCTGCAGCTGTTCTCCCTGCTTGAAAGCAACGACGGGCTTGCCACCACACTTGGCGCAATCGTGACCGGCGCGCCATCGCTCAGGGAACAACTGGTCCGTCACCCCATGGTCGTTGACCGGTTGATGTATGAGGATTTCTGGGATGTCGATATAAACTGGGAAAACCGCAAATCCGAGTTGGACACAGCCCTCAAGGATGCGAGGGATTACGAAGATGTGCTCGATATCCTAAGGCGGATTCAACGTGACTGGTCGTTTCAGGTAGCGGTGCAACTGCTCCATGAAGTGCTCGATCCTGTCGCCGCTGGCAAGGCTTTTTCCATGATCGCCAGCATCTCGATCCAGGCCATTCTGCCGATCGTTCACCGCGAGATGACCGAACGCTATGGCGGTATCGAAGGTGGCTCCATTTCGGTGCTGGCACTTGGCCGCCTCGGGGCCGAGGAAATGACTATGTTGTCTGATCTTGACCTGATCTGCATTTATGACTGCGCGGAAAATGCCAATTCCTCCGGCCCCAGATCCTTGAGTGCAAGCCAGTGGTTTACGCGCTTCGTGCAGCAGATGATCAACGCCCTCACCGCACCAACCGCTGAAGGCAGATGCTACAATGTCGATATGAGGCTTCGTCCAAGCGGCAATGCGGGGCCCGTGGCAGTTCATATCAGCAGTTTTCGGCAGTATCAGATGGAGGAAGCCTGGTTGTGGGAGCATTTCGCGCTGCTCAAGGCGCGGATTGTCGGGACAATCGGCGCTGTATCGCTGGCCCATGAAGTTGAGGCCGTTATCAGCGACGCGTTGCAGAAACCAAGGGATCCCGCCAATATGCGGGAAGAAGTGATCTCGATGCGCCAGCGGATTCGTAAAGCCATGTCAGCGCCATCCGCCCATGATCTTCGCCATCGTGACGGCGGGCTTCTTGATCTTGATTTTCTAACCCAGATGCTTCAACTCATGCCGAATTCAACAGATATTGTCCGCTGTCGTTCTGCCCGTCTTGCGGTGCCGGAACTGGCCCGGCAGAAACTGCTGGATGAAGAACAGGCAGAATTTCTCAGCATGGCGGCAGAAAGGCTCACGGCGCTGCATCAATGGATACGCCTGATCCTGCCGGAAAGCCGCTCGAGACCTCAGGAGGAGAAATCTCTTCCCGAGACATTTCAACAACTCACCGGGCATTCGGATAGCGAAACCCTGGAAGTCGAAATCGAAAGACTTTGCGGCGGGATCAGCGCCATGCTCGAACTCTTCCTTCACCCAAAAACCTAGCCGGAAAACCCCTGCTGTCAGGAAATTTGCCAGCGTGGAATTTTCCGATTGCAAATCCCCGGTCAAGGGAGTAGAGAGCGGGGAGATCGCAGGATAAATCTGCGCAAAATTTCAATACACACGGCAGAACAGGAGCTTGGAGAATGCAGGCAGCGTTACTCTCCTCATGGACCTTGTTTTTTGGCATTTTCCTGTTCATGGCCGGAAATGGGTTGCAGGGGATTCTGCTTGGCACGCGGGCAGAACAGCTTGCCTTTGGCGACCTGACCACCGGCTTTGTGATGTCCGGGTATTTCTTCGGCTTTCTTCTCGGCTCCAAAATCGTACCAAGGATGGTAAGCCGGGTGGGCCATGTCCGGGTTTTCGGTGCACTGGCCGGGCTGGCCTCTTCATCCATTCTTGTCCATGCCCTGTTTGAACTGGCGTCGCTATGGATGTTGATGCGCATCATCACCGGCTTTGCCTATTCGGGCATGTATATTGTTGCCGAAAGCTGGATCAACGCCAAAGCCGACAACCGGACAAGAGGCAGTCTTCTTTCCATCTACATGATCGTGAGCATGATGGGGCTGATCATAGGCCAGCTGTTGCTTTCAGCCGGTGAGCCGGACGACGTGACCCTCTTTCTGATCGTATCCATTCTGGTTTCGATCGCCGTTATTCCTATTCTCATGACCGCCGCGAAAGTGCCGGAAATTTCCGAGCCTGAAAAGACATCACTCCTCCGGGCCTATCACGTCTCGCCGCTGGCGGTGATCGGGATGGGGTTCAACGGCATGACCTCGGCGGTGCTGTTCGGCATGGGGGCGGTCTACGCCAACAAACTGCAGCTGAGCCTCAATGAAGTTGCAATATTCATGTCCTCGATCATGGTAGGGGCGCTTATTTTGCAATACCCCATCGGCAAACTGTCCGATATTTTTGACCGCCGGTCGGTGATTCTCGTGGTCCAGATTCTGGCCACCGCAACCGCCATGCTCGGCTTTGTGGCGGAAAGCCTCAGCTTTCCCCTCCTGCTGCTTGCCGGATTGATTTATGGCGGCGTGCATACGCCTCTCTATTCGCTCTACATCGCTCATGCCAATGACTATCTCACCCCGAAGCAGATCATTGCCATGTCGTCGATGCTGGTGATGATCAACGGTATCGGGGCTGTTTTCGGCGCACCAATCGTCGGGTATTGCATGAAAATTTTCGGGCCTTCGGCGTTCTTCCCAACCATGGCAATCATGCATTTTATCATGACCGTGATCGTGGTGATCCGGATGCAGGTCCGCGATTCCATGCCCGTCGAAGCCCAGGCACCTTTCGTTGCCATGCCTGAGCGCGCCACCGCCATCGCAACAAGCCTGCTGCCCGAGGCCGAATGGAAAAACACCGGCATTGCACCTGAATAAAAATGTATTTCCGGCGATTTCACCAGCTCCTATGCCCCGGGGCCGGATATCATTCAAGGCGGATCAGAGCAGACCGAGATCGCGCAGCTCTTCGGCCATTTCCAGGGGCATGACATCGTCCGGTGTATCACCTAGAGGCAGATCAATCGGGGCATCTGCCTCTTCAAGGTAGCGCCAGCCCTGAAAAGGTCGGTGTCGACGTTCAACCACCCGCATCAATCCAGGTTTCAAGACGATACCACAGGAAACACCGCCATCTTCCCGCTCGATTTCGACAAATTCCTCGATCAGTTGCCGTACGCACATCCGGCCCTTGATGATCCAGAACATGCTTCCACCCGGGAGAATTTCAGCAGCACGACGAGGAAAAGATCGCGTGGTATGCATGATGCGTCCACGACGTTTCAGCACCTCATCATGCCATTCTGTCAGGCTCTCGATACTGGTTGACCCAACCGACAGTTTTTTCAGATGAAGTGGCATTGATCTCCTTTCCTGCCAATCAGACAAGGAACATCGCTGCAAGACCAAGAAACGTCAGAAACCCGATCACATCGGTCACCGTGGTGATGAATACCGACGAGGCAATCGCGGGATCAATACCGAAACGCTCCAACGCAAGCGGGATGAGAGTCCCGCTCAACCCGGCGATCACCAGATTGGCCAGCATCGCCAGCCCCATGATCACCGCGATTTCAGGCTGGCCAAACCAGATCCATGAAATACCGCCAGCGGTCAGGGCAAAGACCATGCCATTGACAAAACCGACACTGAGCTCCCGCAACACAAAGCCTGTCGCTGTCTGCCGGGAAAGCTGGCGCAGGGCCAGTGCCCTGACCGCAACGGTCACCGTCTGGGTACCGGCATTTCCCCCCATCGATGCCACGATCGGCATCAATACCGCCAAGGCTACGAGTTTTTCAATCGTACCCTCAAAGAAACCGATAACCACCGACGCGGCTATCGCCGTCAGCAGATTGACAAAAAGCCAGGAAAACCGTGACCGGATTGTCTCCAGCAGATTGGAACGGATGCTGACATCACTGATCCCGCCAAGCGCCATCAGATCTTCTTCCGCCTCTTCTTCGATCACATCAACCACATCATCGACGGTGATCATCCCGACAAGCCTGTGCTGATCATCCACCACGGACGCAGAGACAAGCCCATATCGCTTGAACAGAAGCGCCACCTCTTCCTGATCCATGTTGACCGGTATCTGGTATGGCGTATTCGTCATGATTTCCGACATCCGCACCGGACGCTGTGAGGCCAGCAGTCGCGACAGCATCACCTGCCCCAGCACACGCCTTGCCGGATCTATCACGACAATGGCGTAAAAATCTTCCGGCAGGTTATCCTGACTGCGCATGAAATCAATGGTCTGGCCAACCGTCCAATGCGAAGGACTGACCACCACTTCCCGCTGCATCAGGCGGCCGGCGCTGTCTTCGGGAAAGGCGAGACCTTCCTCGACAATCAACCTTTCCGCCACTGGCATGGCAGCAAGAATTGAATCACGTTCTTCGGGGTCAAATTCCTCAAGGATATCCACCGCGTCATCACTGTCGAGCTCAGGCAGGGCCTTGGCTACGCCCTCCGCCCCCATGATATTGAGCGCAACATCAAGAAGATCATCATCCAGAAATGCAAGGGTTTCAGGGTCGAGGTTTGAGCCCATGTAACTGAAAAGACGCCGCCGCTGCGGCATATTGAGCCGTTCGATCAGATCAGCCTGATCCGCCGGGTGCAAGGGCGAGACCAGCGCACGAACACGCGCGATCTTCCCTTCGGCCAGTGCCGTGATCACGGCAGCCTCAACCTTTGGCGTCATGCCATAGAGGCTGGACAACGGCGCCGGATCTTCACGTCCGATCGGTGATTTTTCGTTCTGCTCTGACACGTCAACCTCCTGACGAGGTTCTATCAAATTCCAGTCATCCGTCAATCCTGGAGGTGACCAGGTCAGCTTTCTATGTCAAATAGTCCAAGCCGTCGCCGGTAGGGGTCAAAGCGCACATTGTACCCAAGCGGCGGCTGTGATCGCTGGGCGCAATCCATGCGCTCACAGACATGGCAGCCAATGCCGATCTGAACAGGTTTGCTGTTCTTGCCCAGATCATGGGTATCGGCATAGACGATATCCCGCGCCTGATTGACATGACAGCCAAGCCCGACGGCAAATTCAGGCTCGGGCTGATCTTTCGGGGTCCATTGCGGCGATACCGTTCGCGCCATGGTGAAGACCTGCTGGCCTTCTTCGAGTTCGGCCACCTGGGTCAGGACCTTGCTTGGAACACGGAAGGCCTGATGCACCACCCAGCGCGCGCAGGTACCGCCATGGTTGGCGAATTGCATCTTGCCGGCGGAAAGACGCTTGGACACATTACCCGCCGGATCAACCCGGATGAAGAAAAACGAAATGCCGCGATCCCCCGGCCTGTTGAGCGTCGTCAGCCGATGGCAGACCTGCTCGAAACTGACACCGAAGCGGCGCCCGATGAGATCAATATCATATCTCAGCTTTCGCGCCGCATCAGCGAAGGGCGTGTAGGGCATCATCACCGCACCGGCAAAATATCCCGCGAGCGTGTTGCGCAACATACCGGTGATATGCGGCATGTCGGCATCCTTGACCATTTTTTCAATGATTTCATGCTGGGTAAGGGCAACCACCTGCAACAAGAGCTGAAAGACCCGCCGCGGGCGGCGCAGCCCTTCCGACAGAAGGATGCGCCCTTTATGGGGATCATACTGACGCAGGTTTACGCCCATGACTTCCGCTGGCACAACCTGAACATCGATACCCCTCTCATCGAGGAACCAACGGCAAAGATCGGCATAAAGGGTTTCGGTTCCGAGCGACGCCTGATTGGCGAAATCCTCGGCGGCCTCTTCGAGTTCGGCGAAGTAATTGCCGTTATCCTGCAGATAAAGCCGCAGATCATCGGCAAGAGATGAGGACGAAATCGCCGAACGCTGGCCGCCTCCTGCGGCTGCAACATTCTGCATCTCAGCCTTGACGATGCGATAATTGCTGTAAAAACGTGACAGCGCACCGGCGATATTCGGCTGGCTGTTGACAAAATCACGCATCTCACGTTTTGAGACCGAATGCCCTGCCATGGCGGGGTCGGCAAACATTTCCGTTATATCAGCCATGAGGCGGGTGGTATCGTCGGCCGCAAAATCCTTGAGGTCAATGTCGAAACTCTGCCCAAGCTTGAACAATAGCGGCACCGTCACCGGCCGCTGGTTATGCTCGATCAGATTGAGGTAGCTTGCGCTGATGCCGATTGCCGCGGCCATATCCGATTGCGTGAGCCCGAGATCCGCCCTGAGTTTGCGAATCTTGTGCCCGATCATGGGCTTTTCCCCCATTTCCAGCATGATCGCTCTTCTCCGTCTTCAGAACAAGGGATAGACAATCAAAATACGGGATACTCTGTCTTTTGTAAATTAGAAATGTTTACAATTTTCACTATTTCACTTTTTTCTTTGATGCCTCCAGCAGGATACCCTAGGCTATATTTCTAACTTGACCCCATGGTGTGGTTTTCTCTCCCTCCGAACTGCACCGTTCTCATTTCCCCGGTGAGCTTGTGGGGGGCTTGACCGGGAGATGAAGCCTGGCCCAGCCAGGCTTCATTGCATCTGGTGGCATGCCTCCCTTCAAGATGAATTATCTTGACCCATCCGGAATTTTCACCCTTTACCTGCTGCATAAAGAGGATCACGATCAATTCTTAATGCAATAAAGAGGCGTGTGATGAAAGCTGCTGTCTGCCGTCAATTCGGCGCCCCCCTTACTCTTGAACCTCTCTCTCTTGCTGATCCCACAGGACATGAGCTCAAGATCCGCATAAAGGCCTGCGCGATCTGCCATAGCGATATCAGCTATATCAAGGGCTATTGGGGTGGCAATCTGCCCATGATCTTCGGCCATGAAGCAGCAGGGGTCATTGAGGCGGTGGGCGATGCCGTGACTGGCTTCAGACCGGGAGACCGTGTTGTCGTGACGTTGATGCGGTCTTGCGGCACCTGCCCGTCCTGCCTTGACAACATGGAAGCGATCTGTGCAACCCCGCCAGCCATCACCAGCCCGAGCCACCAGGCCGCAAGCGAGGTGATACAGCCCTCGATGAACACAGGGGCTTTTGCCGAAGAAGTTCTGGTGCATGAGCGGCAATGTATCGCCATTCCGGATGATCTTGATTTTGAAACAGCCTCACTGCTGGGATGCGGCGTGATCACCGGGTTCGGGGCCGTATTCAGGGTAGGCAACGTCAAATCCGGGGATCGTGTTGGCGTCATCGGCAGCGGCGGGATCGGGATCAACGCCATTCAGGCGGCCCGGATTGCCGGCGCATCGACCATCATCGCCATGGATGCGTCTTCAGCAAAACGTGACCTCGCCCTTGATCTCGGCGCAACGCATTTCCTGAACGTCCTCGAAGATGATGTTGCCGTTGCCGTGGATGAAGCCACCGGCGGGGAAAAACTTGATATGGTTTTTGTTGCCGTGGGTGTGGCAAAGGCCATCGAAAATGCCCTGCCGCTGATCCGCCGTGCCGGCAAGGTGGTGATCCTCGGCATGCCTGCCTCCGATGATCTGGCCCGTATCGACGCCTCATCCCTTGCCAGCAGCGCCCAATGCATCATCGGCACCAAGATGGGATCCGCCATGATCAGGGAAGACATTCCGCATTTGATCGGTCTCTTTCAGGAAGGGAAGATCGCCCTCGACCGTCTCATCAGTCACCGTTATCCTTTTGAGGATATCAACACCGCGATTGAAATGGCGGCTGACCCCTCCTCCGCAAGGGTGGTGCTGACCTTTGACTGAAAAGGCTAGAAAAGAGGACGACCATGAAACTTGACCAGCTTGAAACCTTTGTTGTCGGCAACCCGCCCCCGGGGCATGGCGGGCAGTATTTTCTCTTTGTCAAACTGGTTACTGCCTGCGGGATTGTCGGTTATGGAGAGATGTATACCGCCTCTTTCGGCCCCCAGACAATGATTGCCATGGCCGAAGATGTGTTTTCCCGTGATCTTGCCGGTGAAGATCCGTTCAATATCGAGCGCATGTGGCGACGTGTTTACAGCCGCGGGTATTCCTCACGTCCGGATATCTCCCTGATGGGGGTGATGAGCGGCCTTGAAATGGCCTGCTGGGATATTATCGGCAAGGCGCTTGAAAAACCTGTTCACGCCCTGATTGGCGGTAAACTCCATGAACGGCTGAGGAGTTATACCTATATCTATCCCGGGGAAGGCATGGATCCGGCCAGTTTCTATAATGATGCCGATGCTTCGGCGGAAATGGCCGCAAAATACCTCAAAGAAGGGTTCACGGCGCTAAAATTTGATCCGGCCGGGGCCTATACGATCCTGGACCCGCACATGCCGGAACTGGCGGATATCGAACGATCGGAAAACTTCCTCAAGAAATTGCGTCAGGCGGTGGGCAATGATGCTGATCTGCTGTTCGGCACCCATGGACAGTTTTCACCATCAGGCGCAAGGCGCATGGCGCGAATGATGGAGTTCTATGATCCGCTCTGGTTCGAGGAGCCGACCCCGCCGGAACGACCCGAGATCATGGCTGAAGTGGCCCGCGCCACTTCCATCCCCATCGCCACCGGCGAACGGCTGACGACCAAATATGAATTCGCGCGTGTTCTTGAACTTGGCGCGGCGAATATCCTGCAGATGAATCTTGGCCGCGTCGGCGGCATCCTTGAAGCCAAGAAAATCGCCTCCATGGCCGAAGCCTTTTATGCCCATATCGCGCCCCATCTCTATTGTGGGCCGATCGTGGGGGCGGCAAATATTCAGGTATCTGCCGCCTCACCGAACTTTCTTATTCTTGAATCAATCCGCAAATGGGAAGGGTTCCATCGCGACATCCTGACAAGCCCGATCCGTTGGGAAGATGGTTATGTTATCGTACCGGATGCCCCCGGGCTCGGCGTTGAGGTGAACGAGGACGTTGCCCGCGCCAACCCCTATACCGGCGACCGGCTTCATCTCACCTCAACCGAGCGGGATGATCCAAGACAAGCCTAGCTGCGCATTCGGCTGGCATTGGCATCAAAGAGCGGCACAGGCTGCAGCCGGGCATCGAGCTCCTCCCCCAAGAGCTCGATTGTCCATCCGTCCTGCTCATCGGCAATCTCCTTGGGAACATACCCCATGGCAACAGACACACCTGATGCATGGGCAAACCCGCCGGAAGTGACCCAGCCGCAGACCTCGCCATTATGGGCAATAGGTTCATCCCCGATCGTATCTGCATCCCTGGCATCGACCACAAAGGCCCTCAGCCGCATCTTGCCGCCATGCTTCTTTTCAGCATGAGCACCGGCCTTGCCGATAAAATCCGTTTCCTTGTCATAGGCGACAAACCTTGAAAGCCCGCATTCCAGCGGCCCATAGACCGGCCGGAATTCTCTTGCCCATGATCCGAAATTCTTTTCAAGCCGGAGCGCGTTAAGTGCCCGCGCTCCGATCAGCCGGATATCGTGCTCGGCCCCGGCCGCCATGATCAGATCAAACAGATAGCGCTGGTATTCCGGCGTCACCCAGATTTCATAGCCGAGATCACCTGTATAGCTCATACGGCCCACGATGGCCGGTGCCATGCCGAGATGCAACTCCCGCACGTCCATGAAACGGAAGCCATCGTTCGACACATCCTCCCTCGTCAGCGAAGCCAGCACATCCCGCGCTTTCGGGCCGGCTATTGAAAGGCCGGTGAGGCTCAGGCCCATGGCCTCTACCTCCACCGAACCGTCCCCGGGCAGATGGTCGGTAAACCACCGCATATGATAGCTTTCAGCGATACCGGAACCAACGATCAGGAAAGTATCCTCATCAAGACGGGCAAGCGAGAAATCGCCGATCACCTTGCCGTCATCTTTCAGCATCGGCGCCAGCGTCATCCGTCCCTCTTCGGGAATACGGCAGGCCAGCAGTTGATCAAGCCAGGCTTCCGCCCCTTCGCCGGTCACCATGTATTTGGCGAAGTTGGAAATCTCAAGGAGGCCAACCCCATCCCGTACCGCCCGGGCTTCATTGCCGACATGCTCGAAATCCACGCTGCGGCGCCAGCTGAATACATCCGCAAGCCCCTCCGGCGCAAACCAGAGCGCATGTTCAATACCAAAACTGACGCCAAACTGCGCCCCGGCATCTTTCAGCCGATCATAGATCGGGGTGGTCAACAGGGGGCGCGCCGCGGTCAGTTCTTCATTGGGATAGCGAATAGAAAACCGACGGGAATAATTCTCCCTCACCTTGGCGTTGGTGTACTGCATTGAGGCATAATCGCCAAATCGGCTGATATCCATGGCCCAGACGTCAAATTCAGGATCACCATTGATCATCCAGTTCGACAAGGCAAGGCCAACCCCGCCCCCCTGGCTGAACCCGGCCATCACGCCGCAGGCACACCAGAAATTCGTCAGCCCCTCAACCGGGCCGACCAGCGGATTGCCATCAGGGGCAAAGGTGAACGGGCCGTTGATGATCTGCCGGATACCGGCGTTTTCGAAAGCCGGGAAATGCTTGAAGCCGACTTCGAGGGATGGCGCGATACGGTCAATATCCGGTTCAAGCAATTCATGGCCGAACTCCCATGGCGTATTGTATTCAGACCATGGGCGGCAGGCCTTTTCATAGGTACCCATGAGCA
The DNA here is from genome assembly GCA_041228335.1 of Alphaproteobacteria bacterium LSUCC0684. NCBI lineage: Bacteria > Pseudomonadati > Pseudomonadota > Alphaproteobacteria > Alphaproteobacteria bacterium LSUCC0684. Next base: position 1,414,575 of record CP166130.1, read on the forward strand.
TACCCCCCCGCTCCTGCCGGAGATAGAGCTCACCATCGAAATCAACCGCATGGATGACTTCTTTGCCTGTGGTGGCATTGATTTCCGCAACTTCGGGCATATCCTCGGTCAGAAGATACATATGCTCCATGGCGAGCACTGGCAGTTCCAGCCCGACCATGCGGCCGATTTCACGCGCCCAGAGCCCGCCACAATTAACGACATGTTCGGCAAGAACCTGGCCTTTGTCGGTTTCAACGCACCAGGTGCCATCGCTGTTCTGGGACAGTGATTCGACCTTGGTATGGGTGAAATAGCTGGCGCCATTCTTGCGTGCCGCCCTGGCATAGGCATGGGTGACGCCATAAGGATCAACATGGCCTTCGATCGGGTCATACATCGCCCCGGTAAAATGCTTCGGGTCCAGAAGCGGCATGAGTTTCGCGGCCTCATCAGGGGTGATCAGTTCAAGCCCTTTCATGCCGAGATACTTGCCCTTGGCGTAGACACCTTTCAGCCAGTCAAACCTTTCCTTTGTGGCCGCCAGCATCACCCCGCCGGTGATGTGCATGGTTATATCCTGACCGGAAAGTTCTTCAATTTCATTATAAAGATCAATGGTATACTGCTGGAGTTTAGCAACATTCGGATCACCATTGATGGTGTGCATCCCCCCCGCTGCATGCCAGGTGGAACCTGAAGTGAGCTCCGACCGCTCAAGCATCATGACATCTTTCCAGCCCAGTTTTGTCAGATGGAACAATACAGATGCTCCGACAACCCCGCCGCCGATCACCACCACCTGTGCTTGAGATTTCATTTGTTCAGCCATCGCCGGCCTCCTTCCTGTTCTATAAGTCCTAAAAATCCGTTGGCGCGCCGCCCTCGGCCTTTCGCCGGGCAACAAAATCATTGAGTTCGTCGGCGATCGCTTCATCGAGCGGCGGCGGTGTAAATTCATCGAGAATGGATTTCATGATCCGGTTTGCGCGCTCTTCCACCCTCAGCGATCCGCTTTCCTCCCAGGTTTCAAAATTCCGCCAGTCGGAAAGAAACGGTGCGTAGAAAGCATCCTTGAAACGGCGCTGGGTATGTTCGGCGGCAAAAAAGTGACTCCCCGGCCCCACTTCACGTATCGCCTCAAACGCCATGGCATCATCAGAGACATCCAGCGGCGTATTGAGATAGATGATCTGCTGAAGAACCTCACAATCCATGATCAGTTTCTCAAAACTTGCGCAGAGCCCGCCCTCCAGCCATCCGGCGGCGTGATACACCATATTGCAATGCCCGGAAGAAACCCCATTGAGCGACTGAACGCTCTCCCATACCGACTGCCCGTCCGGGGTATTGGCAGCGTTTGCGTTCGATCCCCGCCAGGGGAGGTTGTATTTGCGGGCAAGCTGGCCCGAGATCTGCATCGCCCGCACATATTCAGGCGTGCCGAAAGCCGGCGCCCCGGATTTCATATCGACATTTGATGTAAACGCCCCGTACACCACCGGTGTTCCTGGCCGTATCGCCTGAAGCAGCACAAGGGCAGCCAGAAATTCGGCATTCTGCTGCACCAGCGCCCCCACCACCGTGGCTGGCGCCATCGCCCCGGAAAGCGTGAACGGGCTGACAACGACCACCTGCCCGCGGCGGGCGGCGCGCATGGCACCATCGAGCATCGGCCAGTCATGCTTGAGGGGGGATGAGGAATTGATATTGGTGAACATGCGCGGGCTGGCTTCAAATTCCGCCTCGGTAAGGCCGCCGGCAATGCGGACCATCTCCATCCCGTCTTCAATCCGCTCCGGGCCGAGCGAATAGGCATGGACAACCTTGTCGGTGAGGGTCAGCATGTCATGAAGCGCATCCAGATGCCGGATCGAGGCATGGATATCCACCGGCTCAACCGGATAGCCGGCAACAAAATGAAGGCAGTTGAAAAACTGGTTTAGCCGCAGGAGATTCTGAAAATCAGCGCGTGTGCCGACACGCCTGCCGCCATCGAGATCGCTGACATTGGGCGCTGACGAAACGGTCGAATACGCGATATGTCGGCCACCAAGATGAATTTTGTGCTTCGGATTTCTTGGGGTGACGGTGAAGATTGATGGCGCTTTGCTGATCGCATCCAGCACCAGCGCCCTGTCCATCCGGACGTTTTCGGTGTTGTCATCCACCTCACAGCCGATATCTTTCAGATGCGATCTTGCTTCACTATTGAGAAAGAGAATACCGATCTCCTCCAGCACCCTGAGCGAGGTCAAATGGATGCGCTCAAGCGTTTCCTCATTAGCAGGTTCAACCGGCGGATCGATATATTCAGGAATTGACCAGGCAAGCTGTTCGATCGCCGCCCTGGTGTCGGTCCTGCTTTGGGACCGGCCTGAACGTCGCCGGCCACGTTCTGATGCTGGTGCGTTCATACGCGTGTTCCTTCACCTATCACCTTAACCACGAATACCGGCCTGAAAAGTCTAAAAAAGACATTTTAATGCGAAAATTCGCCCTTACCTTAAATCTATACTGGCCAAGATGGTTGCGGCATCATAAAAGCAGATAATCATGGCAACGGGAGAAAAGGCATGCCTCTTCGATCCAGGAAAATCATGCTGGCCCTTGGTGGCGCCCGCTCCGGCAAGACAGCCTATGCCGAAGGTGAGGCGCTGGCGCTTGCCGGGGAATCTCGCCCCTTCTATCTTGCCACCGGCCAGGCTTTTGACGCGGAGATGGAAGCAAGAATATCCCGCCACCGCGAGTTGAGGCAGGATCGATTCACCACCATTGAAGAGCCGCTTGATATCGCATCAATCCTGAGGGGACAGGACGAAGGAAGTGTCATCCTTGTTGACAGTATCGGCGTCTGGATCACCAACCTGATGCTGGGCGAGAGCGACAGACCCGCGGCTTTTGACGCGTTCATCACCGCACTCGAAGAGACGAAAGCATCCGTGGTGATTGTCAGTGAGGAAACCGGCCTTGGCATCGTGCCTGAAAACAAAATGGCCAGAGATTTCCGTGATGATACAGGACTTCTCAACCAACGTGTCGCCGCCATGGCCGACAAGGTCGTCCTGATGGTAGCCGGTCTCCCCATGATCCTGAAATAATTGCCGGGATATTGTGAAAATCGTGGCCAAAATTCGAGGCAGACACCCATGACCATCTCTCTCCTTGACGTCGAATCCTATCAAAAAGCCATAAAGAGCCTGCCCGGACCAGATGGGAAGGCTGAAGATGCGGCACGACTGAGGCAGGGGCAATTGACCAAACCCCCCGGCTCCCTCGGGCGGCTTGAAGATATTGCTATCTGGATGGCCGGATGGCAGGGCCGGGAAAAGCCGCATCTCAACTCACCTTCCTGCCTGATTTTTGCAGGCAACCATGGGGTTGCGGCGCGCGGCGTTTCCGCCTTTCCGGCCGAAGTCACGGCCCAGATGGTAGGTAATTTCACCGCAGGCGGGGCCGCGATCAATCAGCTGACCCGTGCGGCGGGGATCAGGCTTGAGGTGACTGCACTGGAACTGGATCGCCCGACCCGGGATTTCACCGCTGAACCCGCGATGAGCACCGAAGAGACGCTTGCTGCCATGAAAACAGGTGCTGATGCCATCCCCGATGACGCCGATATCCTTCTTCTCGGTGAGATGGGAATAGCCAACACCACCGCCGCCGCGGCTGTTGCCGCCGCCTGCCTTGGGGGGGTGGCACGCGACTGGGTTGGCCCTGGCACCGGCCTTGATGCGGCTGGCGTAAACCATAAGGCGGATGTGGTCGAAGAGGCAATTGCCCTTCATTCGGATGCCCGGGATGGTTTTTCCATCCTTGCATGTCTTGGTGGACGCGAGATTGCCGCAATTGCTGGCGCTGTGCTGGCGGCCCGGCATCGCTCTCTTCCTGTCCTTCTTGATGGGTATATCAGCACCGCTTCGGTTCTGCCTCTTTACCTGGACAACCCTTCTATTCTGGACCATTGCCTGATCAGTCATCGATCCGAGGAGCCGGGGCACCAGCGTATTCTTGCCAAAACCGGACTTGAGCCTATACTGGATCTCAGGCTTCGGCTTGGTGAAGGAAGCGGTGCTGCGACGGCGCTTCCCATTATCAGGGCCGCCGTGGAAGCCCATAGCGGCATGGCCACCTTTGCCGAAGCCGGTGTATCCGACGGATAGAAATGGAGGGATGATGACCAGATCCCAACCCCCTTCATCGGACTGGAGCAACATAACGCCCGGCCTTCTTTATCAGGATATCATGGCGGCATCGATGATCCTGACGCGGATACCGGTGACCTATGAATTTGAAACCGAACCGGACACGAAACGAAGCTATTGGGCTTTCCCCATCATCGGCGTTGGTGTTGCCGCCATCCCCGGGGCGATCGGCGCGTTGCTTGTCACTGCCGGTATTCCGCCGCTGGCATCAGCCATGCTGGCGCTGGGCGGCATCATGATACTGACAGGCGGGCTTCATCAGGACGGGCTTGCCGATGTCGCGGACGGGCTTGGCGGGCGTGATCCATCGCATCGGCTTCGAATCATGCGCGACAGCGCCACCGGCAGTTTCGGCACCCTTGCCTTGCTGATTTTCACCATGACGGCCGCGGTATACCTTGCTGATCTCGGCAGCAACAGCCCATGGGGAATGCTCCATGCGCTGGTGGCAAGCGCGGCCCTCTCGCGGGCGATGATGGCGCTCCAGCGGGTTATGCGCTCACCTCCGGATGAGACGGGACTTGCTCATCTGACCGGTCAGCCCGACATGATCGTTGCAGCGACAAGCCTGCTGCTCGGTCTTCTTCTGGCAATTGTCTTCACCGGCATCAGCGCCGCGATTGCTGGGTTTCTGGCCGGCGTTGCGGTCACGCTGGCGCTTGGCTGGTTTCTTGAGAGGTGGATTGGCGGCGTCAATGGCGACGGGCTCGGCGCCACCCAGCAGATCAGCGAAACCGCAATCCTCATGACTTTCGTGATGATCGGCTGAAATGGCGGAGATGGTGCGGCCACTTCACCTGACCCTTATCCGGCATGGCCCTTCGGTTCATGAAGAGGGATGCCTGCCGCCCGCCGATCCGGAGGCCGATATGTCGGATATAGCGGCATTTGAACGTCTGGCCGGTTTGCTGCCTGCTGATGCGACCTGGTGGGTCAGCCCCCTCCGCCGGACACGCATGACCGCTGATGCCCTCATTGCGGCCGGGGCACATCCGGGTGAGATGATCACCGCCCCCATGCTCAAGGAGCAGGATTACGGAACCTGGCATGGACGACCCGTCGCTGAAATCTGGGAAGAGATCAAGGATGGCCCGCTGACACCGTTCCATTTTCTGCATCCTTCGGTCACGCCCCCCGGTGGTGAAAGTTTTGACCAGCTATGGGCCCGGGTAGCTGAACTTAGGCAATCCATCGAAAAAACCCGGGAAGATCACCTGGTGCTGATCGGCCATGCCATGATCTTCCGCGCCCTGATCGGTCAGGCGATGGGGCTTGATGCGGAACGCGCGCTTGCCTTCGGTATCAGCCCTCTTTCGATGAGCCGGATTACATTTATCCGCCCGCAAGGCGAGAGCAGGGGAAGCTGGATGCTTGATCAGCTGAATGTTCCGGCCTAGCGGTTGCCTCTCGGGTCCACCCAGCCGATACTTCCGTCGTCCCGCCGATGCAGCATGTTGAGCCCGAGATGGGCCTTGTTCCTGAACATCAGCGCCGACTGGCCCGAAAGTTCAAACACCATCACCGCTTCTTCAACGGTCATGAGATGCACTTCGTAATCCATTTCGGCCAGAATAGGTGGTGCGGATATATCTTCGGGCAGAGCGGCTTCGGCTTCAGGTTCTTCCTGGGCAAAAACCGTCACCGTTGCCGGCATAATATCTTCTGCCGACGTCTCAGCGCGATGATTCTTGAGCCTACGATGGTAACGGCGAAGCCGTTTCTCGATATGATTGATAGCCTGATCCAGCGCGACATGGGCATCAGAGGCCGCGCCACTGGCCTCCATGACTATTCGGCGGGTAAGCGTTATCCGGATGCCAACATCAAATCCTGCGGTTCCCTTGGTCAGGGTAACGGATCCGCTGATCGCGTTATCAAAATATTTTAGAACCGCTGCGGACAACGAATCATTTGCATGTTCCTGAAAGGCTCCACCGGTATCCATGTTCTTGCCGGAAACGCTTATCTTCATCACCGCTTCTCCTTATATATATTCAAGTCGTAATATCAGGATCGCAGATCAGGGCCATCCCTGCAACAATCCCGATGGGAATATCAGGTGGATAGGCTGGAATCGTCCCTCAGACCTATGGACAATCTGCCGCCGGTGATACCGCTGACGAAATGCAATGGCCGCGCGGCCTCGCCTTCCCGCCCCCTGAAACCTGGCGCCGAGAGGATCGTCAACATCCCGGGGCTGTCGTCAAGAACCGTGGCGCCGGTACCATCTCGATCCGCACAGAGGCAGAAGCGGGACTCGCCGGCTAGCGTGATGATAAAAACAAGCCGGCGATAGCGCAGGGCATCGCGGTGAACACCGATCCCTTTTGATCCGCTGGCGTAATGCTGCACCGCCAGGTCATTGAGCGTGAGCGGCCCGTCAAGAAAGGGAGAGTTCCTATCTTTTTCAACTTCGGCCACGCATATCTCCAGCAGATCGGCAAGATCAGCCAGCGCATCCTGCCGCGGTGCCGGAAAGCAGATATCGAAATCCTGATGCACCTCACGCCCCTGAGCCCCGGCCCGGGGCTTTGCCTTTCGCATGGGCAGACGTGAAGCCTGGCGGATCAACGCCGCCACTTCATCGGGGCTGAAAAACGGCACCGACACGCCGAGTGTGCCCTCTGCCGCCAGCTCGTCAAGCGCCGCGCCCAACGCCCTGACCTTGCCCGGCGTTCTGGACAATGGCGGGGGCACTTGTGCTACCCGCGCAGATCCGCGGCCATGGCGTCGATCTTTGGCATGGCCTTTTCCACCCGGTCAAAGAGCAGGTTGATTTCATCTTCAGATGTAATCAAAGGCGGGCAGAAACCGATACCATCCACCGGCAGCGCGCGCAGGATAACCCCATGCTCCTGAATGATGGCCATGGCTTTGGCGGCAAATTTCTGGGCAGGATCAATCTTGATGCGTGTGCCGGGTTCAGCCACGAATTCCATGGCGCCGATCAGGCCGACGGCACGCGTATTGCCGACGCTTTCAAACCTTCCCATGGCGGTGACACGTTCATTGAAAAGCGGTGCAATGGAACGAACATGACCGAGAATATCCCGTTCTTCCATAAGCTCCATCGTCCGTTTGGCCACCGCCGCCGGCACCGGATGCGCCGAATAGGTATAACCGTGGCCGAACTGGCCGAGGCGATTTGCCTGTTCTTCAACACCTGCCGCCACCTTGCCGGAGACCATGACGGCGGATATCGGCAGATAGGCCGATGAAAGGGCCTTGGCGCAGGTCAGAATATCAGGCTTGATCCCGAAAGTTTCGGATCCCCACATATTGCCGGTACGGCCGAAGCCGCAAATCACCTCATCGGCGATCATGAGGATGTCATTCTTGTCAAGAATCGGCTTGAGCGCCTGGAAATACCCTTCCGGCGGCACGATGACGCCGCCCGCTCCCATCAGGGGCTCGGCAATGAAGGCACCGATCGTGTCCGCGCCTTCCCGTTCGATCATCTCTTCAAGTTCGTGCATGATACGGCTGGTGAATTCAGCCTCGCTTTCGCCGTCATGGGCATCCTGGAAATAATGCGGCGATGAGGTGTGGCGGGCAAAATCAAGCGGCAGGCCAAACCCATCCTGAACATAGGCCAGCGCCGTCAGGCTGGCGGCCGCGAGGGTGACCCCGTGATACGCCCGCTTGCGGCTGATGATCTTCTTCTTCTCCGGCTTGCCGATGGCCGCATGATAGTACCAGACCATCTTGATGGCGGTGTCATTGGCCTCTGATCCGGAATTACAGAAGAACACCTTTTCAAGCCCTTCCGGAGCAATCCGGATGAGGATTTCGGCAAGATCAATGGCTGGATTGACGGTCTTGCCGGTAAAACTGTGGTAATAGGGCAGATTCTGCATCTGCTCTGCTGCTGCCTTCACGAGTTCGGGCTCGTTGAACCCGAGCGAGGCGCACCACAATCCGCTCATCCCCTCAATATACTCTTTCCCATCGGCATCGGTGACATAGATCCCGCTGCCGGAATTGATGATCTGCGGGCCTTTTTCCTTCAGCATAGCCGGGCTGGTGTAAGGATGCAGGTGATGGGCGATATCTCGTGCTTCTGCAGAATTGGGGGAGAATTGTTCAGGTTTGTTCATGGCTTTACCTCATTGATTGATGATCAGACATGCTGACCGCCATTAATATGAATTTCCGCACCATTAAGATAGCTCGAGGCATCGGAACAGAGAAAATAGATAGTTTCCGCCACCTCATCGGTGGTGCCCAACCGGCGCATGGGAATATCGGGCAGGACCTTTGCTTCGGTCTCGGGAGAGAGGATATCGGTTTTGATTTCCCCCGGCGCAATCGCGTTGACACGCACACCGAGCGGCCCGAAATCCGCCGCCATCTCCCGGGTCAGCGCCGCCAGCGCGGCCTTGGATGTAGCATAGGCTGTACCAGCGAAACTATGCACCCGGCTTCCGGCGATGGACGTGACATTGACAATCGATCCCTGGCCCTTGACCAGCGATGCACTCAACCCCCGGGCAAGCATAATCGGGGCAAAGAAATTCACCTGAAAAACCTGACTCCAGGTTTCCATCGGCGTATGCAGGCTGTCCATGCGTTGCTGATCGGGCATTTTTGGGGAAATACCGGCATTGTTCACCAGCGCATTGAGGGGCTGGCCATTGAGCCGCTCCAGGAGTTCACTCACTCCCTTTTCGATGCTGGATACATCGCCAAGATCCACCTGAAGGTGATCTTCCTCACCGGCGGGCCAGGGACAGTTTTCAGGAAAAGCATGTCGGGAACAGGTGATGATGCGCCATCCTTCCTGGGAAAAACGCTTCACGGTCGCGTGCCCTATGCCCCGGCTTGCGCCGGTCAAAACTAGGATGGGTTTTTGCTTCGTCATGAATGGCCCTTGGCTATGTTTTTCACCTTATCCCCAGAAACCCCATACGGCAAGACCTGCGACCACCAGCCAGGCAATCCCCTTGAAGAGGAAAAAGAGAAACGCCCCAACCCCGAGATGCTTAAGCCAGCGTTTGCGGGACGGCCCGGCGGTGTCTTTGTCAGTCGGCGGGTCTGCCAAACCCTCGCCCCCCCATGAACGTTTCGATGAACCCCTGCCTCAGCTCGCGCGCCCAGCGCTCAAGCTCAAAGGGGCCGCCATCTTCGTAAACACCGCTGTCAACATAGACCCTGACGGCCTGCTCCCTCCCATCGGGCAGAACTGCCATCATTACCTCAAGACTGTATGTATCCCCTTCGAACTTGTCCAGAGCGTCAATATCTTCTTGTGAAAGATCATGCAGGATAAGCCCTTCCACCACGCCATCCGGCGAAGGCCGGATCATGGGGAAGTCTCCTCCGCGAACAAGCCGTGCCTGATATCCTCTTATCAGCGATGGGGTCACGCGCGGCACGGCATGGCCGATCACCACCTCACGAATGGCCGTATCACGCAAGGTTCCATATACAAAGACATCCATCCTGATCCCTCCTTCAAAGGATAAACAACTACCTGCACTCTTGCCGATTGACTTGCCCTGCCTCAATCAGGACCACAACTGGAAAAACAACTTTCCAGACCTCGGAACTGGAGTATAGTACGTGAAATTCTTGATCAGACAGAGCCAATGCGCAAGGCAGATTATATCATCATCGGGGCAGGTTCGGCCGGATGTGTTCTCGCGAACCGACTGACGGAAGACCCGAAAGTCAGTGTCATCCTGCTTGAAGCCGGTGGCGAAGATCGCAACCCTCTCATCCATATTCCGGCAGGATATATCAAGACCATGGTCAATCCGGCCATAAACTGGATGTTTGAAAGCGAACCTGAAGCCAATACCGCCATGCGCCCCATCGCGTTTCCGCGAGGCAAGGTCATGGGCGGATCATCGGCGATCAATGCCATGCTCTATGTGCGCGGGCAGTCACATGATTACGATGGCTGGGCCCAGCGCGGCAATCGTGGCTGGTCGTATCAGGATGTGCTGCCCTATTTCCGCCAGGCCGAGCATTGCGAAGCTCTGGAGAGCGAAGACATGGACCCCGATCTTCGTGGCCGCGGCGGGCCGCTCAATGTGGCGATGGTCCGCTCACGCTACAAGGCCCTTGATCTGGTGATTGACGCGGCCGAACACCTCGGCTACCCGCGCAACCCGGATTACAACGGCCATGACCAGGAAGGCTTTGCCTATTATCAGGTCACCCAGAAGAACGGAGTCCGCCATTCGGCCAAGAAAGCCTATATTGATCCGGTCCGGCACCGGAAAAACCTGACAATCCTGCCACGAACCCGGGCAACCGGCCTGATCATGGAAGGGCGAAAAGCTGTCGGCGTGCTTGGCCGGAAAGATGGACAGGATATCCGGCTTGAAGCCGGCCGGGAGGTGTTTCTTTCCGCAGGTGCGATCCAGTCCCCTCAACTGCTTGAATTAAGCGGCATCGGCAATCCGGAAATTCTGGCACGGCACGGTATCGAGCCTCGCCATGACCTTTCCGGTGTTGGCGAAAATCTGCAGGATCATTATATCTCGCGAATTTCATGGAAACTGAACGGTAATATTTCGATCAATCATCTGTCACGAGGACTTGCGCTGGCAGGCGAGGTTGTCAAATACGCCCTGACACGACGCGGGGCATTGTCACTTCCCGCCGGTATTCTCGGCGGTTTCGTGAAATCGCGCCCTGGTCTCATCGGCCCGGACATCCAGTATCACATCGCCAATGCCAGTTTCGCCAATCCGGCCAGGCGCATATTTGATGATTTCCCCGGCATGACCTTCGGCCCCTGCCAGCTGCGTCCGGAAAGTCGGGGGCATATCCATCTCCGCTCACCGAACCCGACCGATGCGCCGATGATTTTCCCGAATTATCTTGAGAGCGATGAAGACCAGCGGGTGCATGTCGCAGGGCTGAAGATCGCGCGCGATATCATGCAAAGCGATATCATGCGACCACATGTGAATATTGAACTCCGGCCCGGCAAGGAAATCGGCAGCGACGCGGATCTCCTTGCCTATGCGAGGGAAACCGGCGTTACGCTATATCACCCTGTGTCCACCTGCCGGATGGGCCCGTCGCCCGCATCAGGGGATGTGGTGGATGAAAGGCTGCGCGTTCACGGTATAGATGGCCTGCGTGTCGTGGATGCCTCGATCATGCCCACGCTTGTTTCAGGCAACACAAATGCGCCAACCATCATGATTGGAGAAAAGGGCGCGGCCATGATCAAGGAAGATCACGGCAGAAAACACTAGGATCAGGACTGGACACGAACGCTTTCTCTGCCCCATATAGGGGAAGGCGTTGAAAGGATCAAAAAATGAGTGTTGAGCAAGCCGATCTTCGTAAAGCTTTTGGCAGTTTCATGACCGGCGTTACCGTGGTCACGGCCCGCAACGGAAGCAACCAGCCTCTCGGCTTTACCGCCAATTCTTTCAGTTCAGTATCGCTTGAGCCACCTTTGTTGCTGATCTGCATTGATAAATCCTCTGAAAATCTAAGCGCCTTCAGTGATGCCGGTCATTTTGCCGTCAACATCCTTGCCCATGACCAGCAGGAGATATCAACTCGTTTTGCCCGCAATGTCGAAGATCGTTTTGCCGGCATAGACTGGTCGTTAAGCGATGAAGGCACCCCGATCCTTGGTGGCACTGCGGCATTTTTCAGCTGCCGGATGCACAAGACCGTCGATGCCGGCGATCATGTCATCATGATTGGCGAGGTTGTCTCTTGCGCCAGCACCGACAAGCCTGGCCTCGGCTATCATAAAGGCAGGTATTTCACCCTCGGCCATGACTGAACCGATCCCCATTCTGATCATCGGGGATGGGTATGCAGGTGCCGTCCTGACCCTGCATCTCCTTGAACGCGGCATCGACACATCGCGGATGGCCATTCTTGGCCCTGATCGTCTGGGTGCTGGCAAGGCGTATGGCTGCCGAAACCCTGACTTCCGGCTCAATGTCCGGGATGATCTGATGATGCTGCGTCCCGGCGACAGCCAGCATTTCGCCACCTGGGCCGAACATAACCTCAAGGATCCCGATGCCGAAACCAGCGCTGGCAGGTTTTTCCGGCGTCAGGATTTTGCCCGCTACCTTGAACAGGAAATCCATGACGCCCTAGGAGGCCGGGAATTGCTGCAAATCAGGGACCGGGCGCATGACCTTAAACCCATCACCGGCAAGAAAGAGACATGCTGGCACATCACCACAACAGAGAGGAGAAATCTGGCAGCGGAAACGGTTGTGCTCGCGCTGGGGAATCCTGATCCTTCCCCCACCTTCCCCTTGAGCGATGGCGCGCGCAAACACCTGATCCCGAATGCCTGGACCGGCACCTGGGTTGAGCAGGTGGACAAGGATGCCGATATGACCGTCATCGGCGGCGGATTGACCGCCATGGACGCCATCCTCACCCTCGAGCAGAGAGGTCACCGCGGCCAGATCAACATCATCAGCCCCATTGGAATGCTTCCCCCCCGGCAAACTGCCTGGATACGAAAAGCCCCCTACCCCTGGCCACGCCATCTCAGCGGCCGGGAATTCCTCGCGATATTCCGGCGGCAACTTGGTGATGGTGACTGGAAAGACCCGGACTGGCAGGCCAGATTTGAATCCCTGCGGCCGGGTATTTCATTCGCCTGGCAGAACCTGCCCGAGACCGACCGCCAACGGTTGAAGCAAGAAATGGGCTGGTGGTGGCAGCTTATCCGCTATCGCGCCTCACCACAGACGGTGGCAGCGGCCGCAAGGCTTGAGGCCTCAGGCCAGCTAAAACTCTATCATGGCCGTTGCGAGGCTGCCCGGACAGGTGAAAACGACAAGGCACGCATCACCATATCCCTTGCTGATGAAACCACCCATGAGGTTGACACCGATCACCTTCTTCTTGCCACCGGGGCCGGGAAGGACCCGCTTGCCGCCAGCATGTTCCAGAACGGTCTTCTGGCCGGATCACCGGCAGGGCTCAAGGTGGACCACGGGCTTAACGTCCTTGGTGCAGATGGTCTTCCGCTTGGCCGCTGCCATGCGATAGGACCGCCGACAGCCTTTGCCCTTGGTGATGTCATCGGCGCCAGCAGTATTGGCCGCCAGGCTTTTGATCTCGCCCGTCATCTGGCCGGAGACAGGTGATGAAGGCAGAACGCTTCTGGGAGACAACGCCGCTCGAAGAGATGAGCCCTGATGAATGGGAAAGCCTCTGCGATGGCTGCGGCAAATGCTGCGTTATCAAACTCGAAGATGTGGATGACGGCACGATCCACTATACCGATATCGGCTGCCGACTTCTGGATGGAAAGACATGCCGTTGCACCGATTACGCAAACCGGAAGAAAGAAGTGCCGGATTGCGTCATTCTATCCCCATCGAGCCTCGACAGCCTGCCGTGGATGCCTTCAACCTGCGCGTATCGGCTTATCCATGAAGGCAAGCCTCTGCCCCGTTGGCATCCGTTGATTACAGGAGATCCCGAAAGTACCCATAAGGCCGGCATCTCCGTCAAAGGACAAATAATTCATGAAGATGATATTGCGGAAGATGACTACCCCGCACATATAAAAGAATGGGATTGATGGAGAAGACATGACCGAACAGGAACCGAAACGCCAAAGCGGAAGCCTGCGCTGGGTGCTTTACGCCCTGATCACGGCGCTGATTATCGCAAGCCTCTATCAGAGCCGCAATGCCAAGGCCCCTGATTGGGAGCAGTGCAAAGAGTCGCTCTTCACCCAGATGATCAGCGGTGACTGCACCCCGCGTCGAGGTCTCGGCGGGGATCAGAGCCCTTCCTCAATTTTGCCGGACAGCCCCGGCCGCAAGATCTGAACAGATACCCCAAACGAGATCAGGCGGAAGATCTGATCCATCCATGGCCCTGAAACGTAATGGAGAAATACAATGTTTTTTACCCCAGGCACCCATCAAGAACACGGCCTTCCCTTCAATCCCCTCAAGGCGATTGTTGCCCCGCGTCCCATCGGCTGGATATCCACCGTGAATGCGGCGGGCAACGCCAATCTTGCGCCCTATAGTTTCTTCAACGCGATCTCGGAAACTCCGCCCATGGTCGGGTTTTCAGTATCGCCAGCCGAGCGGGAAAAGGATTCGCTTGTCAATTCCCGCGAGACCGGGGAATTTGTCGTCAATATCGTCTCCCACGCGCAGATGCAGGCCATGAGCGACACCTCCGCCCCGGCGGCCCATGGCGTATCGGAATTTGACCTTGTGGGGATAGAGGCTGAGCCTTCGACCAGGGTTGCACCGCCGCGGGTCAAGGATGCCCCCTGTCATCTCGAATGCAAGGTCTGGGATATTCTGGCCCTGCCCGAAGATGAAAACGGCGACAGGAATTACTGGGTCATGGGCACAATCATCGGCATAAACATCAATGATGCGGTGATCGTCGATGGCAAGGTTGATGTCAGCCTCTATCAGCCGGTCAGCCGACTTGGATACAAGGACTACTCGGTTGTTCGTGATGTGTTTGAGATCGAACGGCCCAAAGGCGGTTACTGATCAATCGGACAAGTATCAACAACCAGATTGATATATCCCTGCAGGCTTGTTTCATAAAGATGTATCTTGATCAGCCATGTATCGGCGATCAGCACCGTATCGAACGGCAACATGCCCGAATTGATCTTCTCCCCACCGAAATAGCTGATCCGCATGGAAACAGGCTTGGCCGGATCAAACCAGGGGGTATCGCGTGTCGCTTCGTGCCCGGCTTCGCCTTCGATGAAGACCTGAAGCGAACCACCGAGAAGATCAGCCTTGGATTCCCCGCCGGCAAACAAGCTCGTCGCCACCGCGACATCCTTTGTCTCGATGGTCCGGCACCGCGCCGGTTTGGAGAGGGTATTCAATGCCCTGACAATCTGCTGTTCATCCACCCCTCGTGCAAGAAAACGGGCAATCCGGCGGTTGAGCTGCTTCATCCTGGCGTCCTGCCCGGATGATCCGCCGACAAGTTCAGCCTCCATCCGAAGGCGCTGCTCTTCTTCAAGCGAGGTATTGAGTGTGGTGATCTGCTGCTGCAGTTTCTCGTTTTCCTGCTGCATTTCGAGAAGCTGCTGGGCATTGGTGGATACGAGCGCCGATTGCTGGCTGTTGCCCCAGAACCATCCGATCCAGAGCATGAAACCAAGAACGCATAAACGAATAAGCCAGTTGATCTGGGCACGGAATTCTTGTTTTCGATATCGTTCTGTTGTTTGGTAATAATCCTTCATATGGTGCGCGTCCCCTTGCACTTGAGTTATACGGCGCGACCCGAAGATGAGCAATAGCAAGCTGCGCGTTTTCAGTTGGAGAAACAATCGAGGCGGATCGAGATACTTATGGCGAGCGGAAAGAAAAATCATCCCAAGACACCCCGGGCCTGGCAACGCATGCTAAGCGGGCGACGCCTTGATCTGATCAACCCATCACCCATGGATATCGAAATCGAGGATATCGCCCATGGCCTTGCGCGCGTCGCACGCTGGAACGGGCAGACATCAGGCGAATGGGCCTATAGCGTCGCCCAGCATAGCGTCCTTGTGGAACGGCTCTTTGCAAAGCAGAATCCGGGCATTGACCGGCGGTGGCGGCTGGCTTGCCTGCTGCATGATGCACCTGAATATGTAATCGGTGATATGATCACGCCAGTCAAGGCAGTTTTATCACATGAATACAAGGAAATAGAGAAAAGACTTGAGATGGCGGTTCATATTCGTTTTGGCCTGCCCGGCACCCTTCCTGAAGGGGTGCACAAGGCGATCAAACGGGCAGATAAACTGGCGGCATTTATCGAGGCTGTCCAGATTGCCGGATTTACGGAAAAGGAAGCGCGGGCCGCGATCGCCCGTCCCCGGATAATTCCCGATATCCGCATCAAGCCCGAATCCCCGATCCGAACAGAAGAGACCTATTTGCGCCGGTTCCGGTATCTTGGAGGAAGAAAAGATTGAAGGCAGGATCACGCCCATGAAATCACGGCATAACAGAATATCTTCATAAGCTGGTGTCCTGAACCATATCAGGGCAAGCTATCACTACCTAAAGGAGCGTTGAGCAACCATGCCAGATATACCAATCGAGATCGATTACTACCTGACCCCGGTAAGCCCATGGACCTATCTCGGCGCGGAAAGGTTCCGCCACCTTGCCGAAAAGCATAAGGCAAAAGTTCACCTTCGCATTGTTGATTACGGCGTGATATTTCCCCAGACCGGCGGGCTCCCGCTGCCGAAACGTGCCCCGGCAAGGCAGGCTTACCGGTTGCAGGACCTGGCCAGATTTCGGGATTACCTCAATATCCCTCTCGTGCTTCAGCCAAAGCATTTCCCGTCACGGACGCGTCTTGGCGCCTATACCATCCTTGCCGCGGTTGAAGCGGGTGGTGTCCATGACGGGATGATCGCATCGGAGGCTTTGCTCAAGGGGCTCTGGGCCGAGGAAAAGGATATGGATGATCCGGCCGCTGTCAGTGCCACGCTCAACGCCGCAGGTCTTGATGGCGAAAAACTGGTCCGGATCGCCGGGGCCAACAGCAGCGGTTTTGACAGCCGTATCGCCGCCGATACGGAAAAAGCCCTGGACCAACAGGTTTTCGGCGCGCCATCCTATGTCTATAAAGGCGAAGTCTTCTGGGGGCAGGACAGGCTTGACCTGCTTGCCTGGAGGCTTGAGGGGGAGGCTTGAAGGGGAAACTTGAGGTCAAAGATGATGTCTGTCAGTGAACTTGAACACCATATCGGGCTCTATCCGGATTTTCCCAAAGCCGGTATCCTATTTCGGGATATCAGCCCGATGCTGGCCTCGCCCGGAGCCATGCGGGTAGCCATTGATGCCTTCAGGCAAGGCCTCGAGCCATTTGAGCCAGACCTTTTTGCCGGGATCGAATCCCGCGGGTTTCTCTTTTCAACTCTGCTGGCGCATGAATTCGGCAAGGGATCGCTCATGATTCGCAAGCCAGGTAAACTTCCCGGCAGCCTGATCGCCGAAAGCTACGCGCTGGAATATGGCGAAAACACCCTGACCATGCAAAACGACGCCCCGGTAAGGGGCAAGCGCGTTGTGCTGGTGGATGATCTGCTGGCCACCGGCGGGACCGTCGCGGCCTCGGCGGCATTGCTTCGACGCCTCGGGGCCGAACCGGTCGCCACCGCCGTCGTCATTGAACTCGAAGCCCTGAAAGGACGCGCGGCTGTCGGCATGCCGGTTGTCTCACTACTGGCCTATGATGACTAGTTTTGATCCATCAACCACCCTCATTCTTGTTGCGCTTCAGGACGAGTTGCCCGAAGCCGCCGCGCCGGGGTGGATCATTCGCTACACCGGGGTTGGCAAGGTCAATGCCGCCATCCGGGGCTTTCAGGCCATTGTTGAGACAAGACCGGAGGCCGTGATCAATTTCGGCACTGCCGGGACGCTTATGGACAATCTTTCCGGCATACATGAGGTCAGCCGGTTTTATCAGCGCGATATGGATGTCCGCGGGCTTGGCTTTGCCCTCGGCCAGACACCTTTTGAAGATGAAGGCCCGATTGATCTCGGCCGCCCCGGGCTCAGCATCGGTACAGGTGACAGTTTTGTTGAACGAACGCCAGAACTCATGACCGATCTTGTCGATATGGAAGCCTATGCCCTTGCCCGCCTGAGCATGTCGCTCGGCCTGCCCTTCTGGTGCTTCAAATATATCTCCGATAAAGCCGACGAGGCCGCCGCCACGGATTGGAGCGCGTCCCTGCAATTTGGAGCGCAGCTTTTCGCAACCACCGTTCTGGGGAGATGATCGTGCCGGGCCAAGGTGGTGGGAGCGACGGGACTCGAACCCGTACACCATTGAAGATAAACGATTTTAAGTCGTTTGCGTCTACCAATTCCGCCACGCTCCCGTGCCAGACCCTGGCTCGCTGCCCCCTCAATATTGACGAAACAGCCACCCATTTCACTACAGAGACCCGGCGCTGATTTCAAGTGCAATATCCACTCGATCCGGGCTAAGCTTGATCATCACTGCCGCAAGGGTACAATCTCCCCATGTTCTTTCTGCCGCTCTTTGACGACAATCCGACCAGTCGCCCGCCACTGGTCACCTGGATGATCATGGCGCTATGTATTCTGATTTTCCTCATTCAGGCCACACAGCCTGAACGTGGCCAGTATGAAATCCTGCTGCGATACGCAACCATTCCGGCGATTGTCACCGGGGAGGCTTTTCTGCCTGATGCGCTGCGGTCCATTCCATCCTGGGCAACCTTGGTGTCCTCTACCTTTCTTCATGGCGGCTGGATGCATCTTGGCGGAAATATGCTCTATCTCTGGATCTTTGCCGATAATGTCGAAGATCGCATGGGTCCGGTCAGATTTCTTTTGTTCTACCTGATCTGCGGCGTGGCGGCCTCGCTTGCCCATGTGATGGTTGATCCGGCCTCGACCACGCCTCTTGTCGGGGCATCCGGGGCTATCGCCGGGGTTCTTGCGGCCTATCTGCTGATGTTTCCCCGAGCAAAAGTCCGCGTCATCATGGTGATCCTGATCTTCATCCGGTGGATTTATATCCCGGCTTTTGTGGTTCTCGGCGTCTGGGTCCTGCTTCAATTCGTGGCGGCGCCGTCTTCACTTGCAGGCGACGGGGGAGGCACGGCATATTTTGCCCATATAGGCGGGTTTCTGGCCGGGCTTGTCTTGACACCTTTCTTCAAGAAAAAAGGTGTGGTGCTGCTGCCGAAACAGGACGAACCGCCGCATTGGGATATCTCCCCGGCACCAGCCCGACAGGTCCGGGATGAGTTCAGAAAAAGATACAGTTATCGGCGTCCGGGCCGCTCGGATATCCCTTCCATCAGCCGCAAGAACTCAAGACGAAAAGGCCCTTGGGGGTAATCTTTGATATTTGGCCACCCCCGGCTCATGGCGTATTGCCGCCAACCACCTTCTCATCGATAAAGCCGGTGCCGCCAAAACTTTCCACCAGTTTCACCAGCGCGGCCGCCGCGGCTTCCACCAGACTCAGATCAAGGCCGGTGACAACAAGCGCCGTGCCGTAGGTTCCAGGCTTGAACCAGGGATAGCTGCCCACTGAAATCCCCTCATATTCAGCTTCGATACGGGCCAGACCTTCAGCAAGGGAGCCTTCGCCGATATCTGTCTGGACCGTCAACCGATGGGCCTTGGTGCCACCGGGAAGCTGATCTCCCATATTCTCCACCATGGCCTGAAGGATTGATGGCACACCAGGCAGAACATAGACATTGTTGATAATAAACCCGGGCGCAGCCGAAACCGGGTTGTCGATCAGTTCGGCTCCTTCGGGAATATCGGCCATCTTCTGCCTTGCTGCGTTGTATTCAAGCCCGGTGCCGGTATAGTGATCAATGAGCCGCTGGTCTGCCTCGGGATGGCGGATCACCTTAACCCCGAAGGCTTTGGCGATAGAGGCGGTGGTGATGTCATCATGGGTCGGCCCGATGCCGCCGGATGTAAAAACGATATCATGGGCCAAGGACAGCGCCTTAACCGTTTCAATGATCAGCGCTTCGTCATCTCCGATTACCCGGGCCTGCGAAAGCTTGATGCCGCGTTCATAAAGAACAGAAGCCAGCCAGTTGATGTTTTTATCCGCGGTTCGACCGCTCAGAATCTCATCGCCGATGATGATGATGGCTGCAGTTGGTTGCATGAAAAACCTTTTGAAGACATTGATAGGTCCTATGTCTATATAGATAATTCATGCGAATAACCAGCCCCTGCCCTGCAAGAGGTTTACATGCTTCTCCCGCAATTGACAAAAGGGATTCTCATCAGACGCTACAAGAGATTTCTCGCAGATGTGGATTTCAACGGTGAGGTGGAAACCGTGCATTGCCCTAATCCCGGGGCGATGACCGGACTCAAGGACCCAGGGATGAATGTCTGGTGTTCGACGTCGGATAACCCTGCCCGCAAGCTCAAGAAAACGCTTGAATTGATTGAAGCTGACGGCGTTATGGTCGGGATCAACACCAACCAGCCCAACAAGCTTGCACTCGAAGCTCTTGAAGCGGGGATTATCCCGGCCTTCAGGACGTTTTCAGCCATCAGCCCCGAATTCACCTATACAAAGGGCACACGTTTTGATTTTCGCCTGCAGAATCCGGAAACGGGTGAGGCGCTCTATCTCGAAGTCAAGAATGTCCATCTTGCCCGGCCGGACGGTCCAAATCCAGGGGCAGTCGAATTTCCCGATTCCGTCACCAGCCGCGGGGCAAAGCACCTACGTATTCTGGCGGAGATAGCCCGCAAAGGGAAGAAAGCCGCCATGCTCTATGTGATCCAGCGCGGCGATGGCGACAGGTTTACCCTTGCGGACGATATTGATCCGGTTTATGCAGAAGCCTTCATGGAGGCCCGCGCCGCTGGGGTTCACATGGAAGCCTGGCGTTGTATGGTCAGCCCTGACGCCATAAAGATTACCGAAGCGATGCCGATGGACATCGCCTCGCTGCAACACAAACGAGACGCATGATGCGAGTTGAACCAGTCATACGACATGATGAGAGCGGATTTATCGGCATGCGAAACGCCGGCAGACTGGCGGCGGAAACCCTCGATTACATTACCCCTTTTGTTCAGGCTGGGGTAACAACACTTGAATTGAATGATCTCTGCCATCGCTTTATCGAAGACCATGACGCTGTTCCTGCCCCGTTGAATTACAAAGGGTTTCCCAAGGCGACCTGCATTTCGGTCAATCATGTTGTATGCCACGGCATCCCTTCGGAAAAGGTGCTGCATGATGGCGATATCCTCAACATCGATGTGACGGTCATCCTCGATGGCTGGTATGGTGATACCAGCCGCATGTACTGGGTTGGCACGCCCTCGGTCAAGGCAAGACGGCTGACCGAGGTCACCTACGAATCCATGATGCGGGGGATACGCGCGGTCAAACCAGGCAATACGCTTGGTGATATCGGCCACGCTATTCAGCAATTCGCCGAAGCGGCACGATTTTCAGTGGTACGGGATTTTACCGGCCACGGCCTAGGCCGCACCTTCCATGCCTCCCCCACGGTGCTGCATTACGGTGAACCCGGTGAAGGCATGGTTCTCGAAGAAGGGATGATCTTCACCATTGAACCGATGATCAATACCGGCACCTGGCAGGTCAAACTACTCGCCGACGGCTGGACTGCAGTCACGCGGGACCGCGGCCTTTCCGCCCAGTTTGAGCATTCGGTTGGCGTGACTTCGGATGGCGTGGAAATATTCACGCTTTCCCCTGGAGGCCTGACAAAACCTCCCTATTCCGGTAATTGATCTGGCCGGATTCTTCCGGCCGTAGCCCCTTTCGATTTCAGGCGATGGGAAAAGCCCGTTGCCAGCAACCTGCTCTTTGCCTAAAGTTAGGCAATCAGTTCTGGCCCTGTCCTTGTTCCGGCCCTTGTCTTCATCAACAGCAGAAGAGATGACGGAAATGCAGGGATCAGCAGACACCGGAGCAGACCTGCATAAAGGTCACCGCGAGCGGTTACGCAAGAAGGTCATGAAGGGTGGCACGTCCAGCCTCTATGACTATCAAGTCATTGAAATGCTGTTGCATTACTGCATCCCGCGAAAAGACACCAAATCTCTGGCCAAGACATTGCTGGCACAGCACAAGACCGTTCAGCATCTCATTTATGCAGAACAGGAAGGCCTGCTTGAAATTCCGGGTATTGGCGAGAATGTCGTCGTTTTCTTCAAACTGCTGCAACGGCTGACCAGGGACATGCTGCATGAAGCGCTGATCGACAGCAACGTTTTGTCATCATGGCAGATGGTGGTGCAGTATTGCCGCAATGAAATCGGCTTTGATCGTGAGGAAAAGATAGCGGTTTTGTATCTCGATTCCCGCAACCGGTTGATCTGCTCGGATATTCTTGCCGCAGGAACAGTCAACCGGGTGAATGTGTATACCCGTGAAGTCGTGCGGGAGGCAGTGCTGAGGAAAGCCGTATCTATTATCCTTGTTCACAATCATCCTTCCGGTGACACAACCCCGTCCAAACAGGATATTGAAATGACGCGGACGATCAGGGATGCCTTGAGGAATGTGGATATCCTTCTCCATGATCATTTGATCATCAGCCCGAACAGCTGTTCGAGTTTCAAAACCATGGGACTTTTATGACAATGAGTGGAAAAACCCTGTCTGAGATGTTATGGAACAGATGCAAACCCAACATCAGATGGAATGAATAATGATCCCACGCTACTCCCGACAACAGATGCAGCAGATATGGTCCGATGAAAGCCGTTTCCGGATCTGGCTTGAAATTGAAGTCCATGCCTGTGATGCCCAGGCCAGGCTTGGCGTCATCCCGGAAGAGGCCGCGGCGATCATCCGCGAGAAGGCGAATTTCGACATCGAGGAAATTGACCGGATTGAGCGTGAAACCAAGCATGATGTCATAGCCTTTCTGACAAGCGTCGCCGGATTTGTCGGCCCGGAAGCTCGTTTCATCCATCAGGGAATGACCTCATCGGACGTGCTCGACACTACCCTTGCCGTTCAGCTCAGCCGCGCAACCAATCTGCTCATTGATGGTATTGACCTCTTGCTCGATGCGCTCAAGACCAGGGCCGAAGAACATAAATACACCCCGACCATCGGCCGCAGCCACGGGATACACGCCGAACCCGTCAGTTTCGGGCTGAAACTTGCCGGATTCCATGCCGAATTTGCCCGTGCCAAGAAGCGGCTCATCGCGGCAAGGGAAGAAATCGCCACCTGCAAGATCTCCGGCGCCGTCGGGACATACGCCCATATTGATCCGCTGGTTGAAAGTCATGTTGCCGAACGCATGGGGCTGATACCCGAAACACATTCCACCCAGGTCATCCCCCGCGACCGGCATGCCATGTATTTTTCCACCCTCGGCGTGGTGGCCTCCTCAATCGAACGGCTGGCGGTGGAGATACGTCACCTGCAGCGGACCGAAGTCCGCGAGGCCGAGGAATTTTTCTCCCCGGGGCAGAAAGGCTCATCGGCCATGCCGCACAAGCGCAATCCGGTGCTGACCGAAAACCTCACCGGCCTTGCCAGAGTTGTGCGGGCAGCCGTTACCCCGGCGCTGGAAAACGTCGCCCTCTGGCATGAGCGTGATATCTCTCATTCGTCGGTTGAAAGAGTGTTTGCGCCTGATGCCACCATTGCCCTCGACTTCGCCATTCATCGGCTGGCTTCGGTCATCAAGAATCTGGTGGTCTATCCCGAAGCGATGCAGAGCAATCTCGATGCACTTGGCGGGCTTGTGCATTCCCAGCAGGTGTTGCTGGCGCTGACCCAAAAAGGTGTCAGCCGCGAGGACGCATATAAACTGGTGCAGGTCAACGCCATGGATACATGGCATAATGGCGGCTCATACCTTGATCGCCTTAAGGCTGATCCGGGCATCCGGGCCGCCTTGAGCGAAGATGACCTCGATGCCCTCTTTGATCTTGAGCAGCATTTTGCCCGTATCGACATGATTTTTGAGCGTGTTTTTGCTCAATAAGCCCTGCTTATCAGCGTTTACAGTCAGGTAAAAGAGTTCTATATATTGCATGTAGAATCTTTCTATTCACCATATCTCTGTCTGACCAGGTCCAATGGCGCAGCGCGAACAACTTTATGACGGCAAGGCCAAGACACTCTTCTCCGGGCCTGAGCCGGGCACATTGATCCAGTATTTCAAGGATGACGCAACCGCGTTCAACGCCGTCAAGCATGACGTGATTGCCGGCAAGGGCGTGCTGAACAATATCATCTCGGAATTTATCATGGGCAAGGTTGGGGCGGCCGGGGTTCCCACCCATTTCATCCGCCGGGTCAATCGTCGTGAGCAGCTTGTTCGCGAGGTATCGATTATTCCGATTGAAGTCGTTGTGCGGAATATTGCGGCGGGATCACTCGTCAAAAGACTGGGCGGGGAAAATATCAGGATCAAGGATGGCGACGCGCTTCCTGCCCCCCTGATCGAATTCTATTTAAAGGAAGATGCCCTTAATGATCCGATTTTAAGCCGTGAGCATATCCTTGCCTTCGGGATCGCTTCATCGCAGGAGCTTGAGATCATCACGGGCCTGACCGCCAAGGTAAATACCATCCTTGGTGAGATTTTTCGTGATATCGGTATCCGCCTGATTGATTTCAAGCTTGAATTCGGCCGTCTCGGGGAAGATGGATCGATCTTGCTGGCTGATGAAATCAGCCCCGACAACTGCCGCCTGTGGGATATGGAAACCGGGGAGAAGAAAGATAAGGACCGCTTTCGCCAGGATCTGGGTGGCCTCATTGAAGCCTATCAGGACATCGCGGCGCGCTTTGGCCTTGATCTCTCGCCGCTAGAAGAAAAAGAGGACTGACACATGCTGGTTACCGTTACCATCACGCTCAAGCCCGGGGTGCTTGACCCGGAAGGCCGGGCCATTGAAAGCTCACTTGCCAATCTCGGTTATCAGGATGTTCGCGGCGTCAGCACCGGCAAGCAGATTGTGCTTGATCTGGATGAAGAGGATGAAGCCCGCGCCCGACAGAAAACCGCCAAGATGTGTGAAACCCTCCTCGTCAACACCGTGATCGAGGATTACGAGATCACCTGCCATATCGAGGCTGATGAGGATATCGGCTGACCCATGGATATTGTCGTCATCACGTTTCCGGGATCGAATTGCGACCGCGATATCATTACCGCCGCCGCCAGCATCACCGGGCATCAGCCACGGGTAATCTGGCATAAGGACAGTGAGATCGGCAAACCTGATCTGGTTCTGGTTCCGGGCGGGTTTTCCTTTGGCGACTACCTGAGATGCGGGGCGATTGCGGCCCGCTCGGCGGCGATGGAAAGCGTCTATGAACATGCGCTGAGGGGCGGTATGGTGATGGGTATCTGCAATGGATTCCAGATACTGATTGAAACAGGTCTGCTTCCGGGGGCATTGATCCGGAACAAGGGGCTGAAATTTGTCTGCCGTGATACGGTGCTGCGCGTTCACCAGTCCGACAAGCCGATCATGGGTGAGTTGAAAGACGGGGCTGAACTCGTCATTCCCGTGGCCCATAACGAAGGCCAGTTCTTCGCCGATGAGGAGACCTTGCGCCGGATTGAAGATAACGGCCAGATCGCCTTTACCTACGCACCTGCCGGAAGCAAGGGGGATTACAACCCAAATGGCTCAGCCCTTGATATCGCCGGCATCACGTCAGAAAACGGCAAGGTGCTCGGGCTTATGCCTCACCCGGAGCGTCGGATGAGTGCCGAAGTTGGCGGCGCCGATGGCCGGACCATGCTGACCAGAATTTTTGAGGCCTGCCAGTGATGACATCACCTCACCCGATCATGACACAAGAACACGCTGCCGAAATGGGGCTCTCGACCGAGGAATTTGACCGGATCTGCACCGCCATAGGACGCATCCCGAACATGACCGAACTTGGCATTTTTTCCGCCATGTGGTCAGAGCACTGTTCCTATAAATCCTCGAAAAAATGGCTCAAGACCCTGCCGACAACCGGCGATTGCGTCATTCAGGGACCAGGCGAAAACGCTGGTGTCGTCGATATCGGAGACGGCTGGGCCGCTGTCTTCAAGATCGAAAGCCATAACCATCCTTCCTATATCGAACCCTATCAGGGAGCGGCGACAGGTGTTGGCGGCATTCTTCGCGATGTCTTCACCATGGGAGCGCGGCCTGTCGCCCTGCTCAACGCTCTCCGGTTTGGCGCCCCGGACCATCCGCTGACACGGTATCTGACCGGCGGTGTCGTGGCCGGAATAGGCGGCTATGGCAACTGTATCGGCATCCCGACTGTTGGTGGTGAAGTCAACTTCGACAAATCCTATAACGGGAATATTCTTGTCAACGCCATGGCTGTCGGGCTTGCACGGGCGGACCGGATATTCTACTCCGCAGCTTCGGGGGCCGGAAATCCTGTCATCTATATCGGCGCCAAGACCGGACGGGACGGCATCCACGGTGCAACAATGGCATCAACGGAATTCAGCGATGATGCTGCCTCCAAACGTCCGACTGTCCAGGTCGGGGATCCTTTTGCGGGTAAACTGCTGATGGAAGCAAGCCTCGAACTGATGGCATCGGATGCGGTGATCGCCATTCAGGATATGGGTGCTGCCGGGCTGACGTCTTCTTCGGTGGAAATGGCCGCCAAAGGCGGGCTAGGAATGGATATTGATCTTGATCTTGTACCGGTGCGTGAAGACGGCATGACTTCCTATGAAATCATGCTTTCGGAATCCCAGGAACGCATGCTTGCCGTTCTCAAACCTGATGCGACCGAAGCGGCGAGAGCCATTCTCGAAAAATGGGATCTTGATTTTGCAACCATCGGCACGGTGACCGAAACCGGAAGGCTGGTGCTGCGCAAAGATGGCGATATCGCCGCTGATATTCCGCTCTCCCCTCTGGTGGACGACGCCCCGGAATACGACCGTGCGCACCAGGCATCCCCTGCCCTTGGGCGGCTTGAAAGCGCCAACGTCCCTGCGCTTGCCCCTAGCGATGCGCTTCGCGGCATGATCGGATCACATCATCTGGCGTCACGGCGCTGGATCTGGGAGCAGTATGACTGCGACGTCATGGCCGATACCGTGGCATCTTCCGGAGGTGATGCGGCACTGGTGCGGGTTCATGGCTCGACAAGGGGCATGGCCATCACAACCGACTGCACCCCGCGTTACGTGAAGGCTGATCCCGAATGCGGCGGCATGCAGGCAGTAGCCGAAGCCTATCGGAATATCAGCGCAACCGGCGCCCTGCCGCTGGCCATCACGAACAACCTTAATTTCGGCAATCCCGAAAAGCCTGAAATCATGGGCCAGATTGTCGGTGCCGTAACCGGGATGGGCAAAGCTGCCAGGGTTCTTGATACGCCTGTCGTTTCGGGCAATGTCTCACTCTATAACGAAACCGAAGGCAAGGCCATCAATCCGGCACCGGTTGTGGGGATGGTGGGCCGTATCGATGATATCCATGACGCGGCCCGCATCGCTTTTCCGGCATCCGGTCTTGATCTTTTGGTTATTGGCCAGACATCGGCGCAAGATGACGGCTGGCTTGGATGCTCGGTTTACGCTGATCTCTTTTTTGAAAATCCTGAAGCCGCCCCGCCACCGGTCAATTGCGAGGATGAACGTCGCCATGGCAGTTTTGTGCGGCAACAGATACTGGATGGCAAGGTTGCCGCCGCCCATGATATCAGCGATGGCGGCCTGCTGGTGACAATAGCTGAAATGGCGATGGCCGCAGGTGGAACATATGGCGCGGAAATCGATCTTCCGGGTGGCAAAACCGTGCATGGCTGGTGTTTCGGCGAAGATAAGGGGCGATATATCCTCGCATCCCGTGATGGTGACGCCATGCTTGCCGCAGCCGGGGATGCCGGTATTCCCGCATGCCGTATCGGCCGCACCAGCGATGATGGTGCATTGAAATTCAGCACCGGTGATAGTATCTCTATAGAAGAATTGATTGATATCAGTGAATCCTGGCTCCCCGTGCTCATGGCCGGAGGTCGTGAGACGAAGTAACAGGATAAAACGCCTCAAGAAAGAAAACCCAGAGGAGACGTTGGCCCATGGCCATGGAAGCAAGAGAAATCGAACGGCTGATCAAGGAAGCCCTGCCCGACAGCACCGTGACGATCACGGATCTTCGCGGTGATGCAGATCACTACGCCTGCCATGTTGTTTCTGCAGAATTCAGGGGCAAGACACGCATACAGCAGCATCAGATCGTATATAACGCGCTAGGGGGGCGTATGGGCGGTGAATTGCATGCCCTTGCGCTCCAGACAACCCCATCGGAAGAGGATTGAGCCATGGACGCCCAGACAAAAAGCCTTATCGAAAATGAAATCTCAAGCCAGGATGTCGTGCTTTTCATGAAAGGGACGCCCGTCTTCCCGCAATGTGGTTTCTCCGCCGCCGTTGTCGGGGTGCTTTCTCATCTCGGGGTCAAATTCAAGGGCGTGAATGTTCTTGAAGATGACGCGGTTCGAGAGGGTATCAAGAGCTACACCAACTGGCCGACCATCCCCCAGCTTTATATCAAGGGGGAATTTGTCGGCGGTTGCGATATCATCCGGGAAATGTATGAAACCGGCGAGCTGATCGAATTGATGAACAGCCGCGGCATCGATGTGAATCCGCAACCGCTTCAGGCCTGATCAGGCATCATCTCATAGGTGTTCCAGTCCGTTTTGACTGCATGCCGGTCATAAACAGTTCTGGCACGATAGTTATCATCACGGGTTATCCACCGAATGACCGGCCAGCCTTTTGCGGCCGCTTCCTGACGGAGAGTTTCGAGCAGCATTGACGCTATGCCCGAGCCGCGCTCGCCCGGGTCAACGAAGAGATCATCCAGAAAGCCGATCTCCCTGCCTCTGAGCGGGCTTGGCATCGCCCGGAAATGGGCAAGGCCAATCGGAACCCCGTCCCTCACCGCGACTAGCCCTGTGAGCGGATGGGCCGGGTCCAGCAACCAGGACCAGGTTGTCAGGGCCGAGCTTTCGGCAAGTTCAACCTGGTAATGATCCGCATAACCCTGATAGAGCTGATACCACGCCTCGTAATGCGAGGCCTCAAGGGGCACGATTTTAATTGCTGCCATGATGATCACCTTCCCGATTATAGTCTATTGCCGCGCCTGATGATTAGAGGCTAATCTCGGAATGAAGTCAAGGAAGCTGAACATGTCTCTCCGCACCTGGATATTGATGAGCCTGCTCGGCCTGTTGTGGAGCGGAACCTTCTTCATAACTGAAATTCTGCTGGAACATTTTCTCCCCTTTACCATCGTCTTTCACCGGGTGGGACTGGCGGCGCTTGCCATGTTGATCCTGCTCTGGCTTCGCGGCAAGAGATTGCCGGGAGATTTCCGGAACTGGGGCAGTTTTATCGTTATGGGGTTTCTGAACAATGCCCTGCCGTTTTCCGCCATTGTTTTCGGCCAGCAATACATCACCGGCGGCCTTGCCTCCATCCTCAATTCCACCACCGCGTTCATTGCCGTGGTGATCTCCGGGATATTTCTTGCAGATGAGAAGATTACAGGGGCGCGGCTTTTGGGGGTAACGCTTGGCGTTGTCGGGGTAGCGCTTGCCATGGGCATAGATACGCTGGGTGATCTTTCGCTCGCCAATATCGGACAGTTCTGCATTCTGCTATCTTCCACGAGTTATGTTCTTGCCAGTATCTGGGGGAAACTCAAGCTTCGTGGCCATGATGCGGAGGTCACTGCGACAGCGATGCTGATCACCTCTTCGGGCTGGATGTTTGTCATCGCCCTGTGGGTTGAGGGTATTCCCTTTACCCTGATGCCCGCGCCGATTTTTGTCTCCTTTCTAGTCTACGCGGTATTATGCACAAGCCTTGCCTATATCCTCTATTTTGCGTTGCTGAAAGAGGCCGGCGCTGGCAACACCATGCTGGTCACGATCATCATCCCCCCGTTCTCGCTTCTCCTTGATGCGCTGGCACTCGGGCAATGGGTCAAATCTCATGAAATGCTTGGCTTCGGGGTAATTGCCATCGGCCTGCTGATCCTCGGCAACAAGATCAGACTCCCCGGCAGGTGATCCCGCCAAGAAAAAAGGGCGGCACCTGGCCGCCCCTTTATTGTCCTGAAGACGTGAATTAGCGTGAATAGAATTCGACCACGAGGTTCGGTTCCATCTGTACAGGATAGGGCACATCGGCCAGTTCCGGCACGCGGTTCATCGAACCTTTGAAACTGCCTTCATCAACGGTCAGGTATTCAGGGATATCGCGTTCAGCCGAGGCTGCGCCTTCCATCACCGCAGGAATAGTGCGTGATTTTTCCTTGAGCTGGATTACATCCCCGACTTTCATCATGGCTGATGGAATATTGCAGCGGCGACCATTGACCAGGACATGGCCATGGTTGACCAGCTGGCGTGCGGCAAAAACGGTTGGTGCAAATTTCATCCGGTAGACAAGGGCATCAAGACGGCATTCCAGAATCCCGATCAGGTTCTGGCCGGTATCACCGCGGCGACGGACAGCCTCCTGATAATATTTCTTGAACTGCTTTTCACCGATATTGCCGTAATACCCTTTGAGCTTCTGCTTGGCCATCAGCTGCACGCCGAAATCCGTAGGCTTGCGGCGGCGCTGGCCATGCTGACCCGGACCGTATTCACGGGCGTTGACAGGGGATTTCGCACGTCCCCAGAGGTTAACGCCAAGACGGCGATCAATTTTATGCTTGGAATGGTGACGCTTGTGGTCTGACTTTGCAGCCATTGATATACTCCGTTATTTTGAGGCGCGTTGGCCATTGTTGCCCCGGTAGTGCCACATGGCCGGGACAACAGCGAAATCTCCTGTTGTCCACTTTCCCAGGAATGGCGCTTTTTTGCAGAAAAGACGGATAATGTCAACCCTTGCGGGGTGTTGACTGGCGCAGGGCCTTGACCATGCCGTGCAGTGTCCGGATATCCTGCATCGAAAGCGTGCTGCGCTGGAACATTGCGGTGATGTTCCGCATCACCACCGGCCGCATATCGGAACTGGTAAAAAACCCGCCTTCGTCAAGACCCTCTTCCAGCACACGAAAGAAAAACTCCCGCTCTTCGACGGTTGCCGGCTCCGGCGCCCCGTCCTCTTCGGTCAGGAGAGGCATATCAAGGACAGATGCGGCGGCCTTGCGGCACTCCCACCCCATCAGCAGTACCGCCTGCGCAAGATTTAGCGAAGAGAATACCGGATTTAGCGGCACCGTGATGATGAAATCCGCCAGTGCCACATCGGCGTTGTCGAGACCGGCACGCTCCGGCCCGAAAAGAAGCGCCGTCTTCCCCCCTGATCTCGCATGCACCGCCAGACGCTCGGCGGCTTCGGGTGGGGTGAGGCACTCTTTTGCCATGCCGCGGCGACGTGCTGTCGTGGCGGCGATCATCGTATAAGAAGCCGCAGCTTCGGCTGTGTTATCAGCAAGCGACGCCGAATTCAGTATATCGATCCCCCCCGATGCCATGGCATCAGCGGCTGGATTGGGCCAGCCATCCCGCGGACTGACCAGATGAAGACGCGAAAGCCCGCAGTTCTTCATCGCCCGGGCCGCGGCGCCGATATTTTCCCCCATCTGGGGTTCGACAAGGATCACGCCGGGCAGAAGATCAGCCCATGGCCCGTCGGTTTCGACAGCCTTTCGGTTGGTTCCGGCCATGATCAGGCTTTGGGCTGGACAACAGCACCAGACCGGAAGAGTTTCCATGTCATGGCATCAGCCAGCGCCATCACCGACGCATCGATGATATTGGTCGACACCCCAACCGAGATCCAGCTGAGGCCTTCCTTGTCCTGACATTCGATCAGCACCCTTGTGACGGCGCCGGTGCCGCCATCGGCCTTGTCTCCTGAAAGGATCCGGACCTTGTAATCTACGAGTTTCACGCCCGCAAGTTCAGGGTAGGCCGTCACCAGCGCCTTGCGGATGGCCGTATCCACCGCATTGACCGGCCCGTTGCCGATGGACGCTTCGTGATATTGCCTGCCGGAAACAAAAATCGTGGTGGTGGCTTCGGATTCCACCACCAGTTTGCCTTTGGCGTTAAAGCGGCGTTCATCCATGACACGAAAACGTTCAATGACGAAATATTCAGGCACTTCGCCAAGCGCCCGCCGCACCAGAAGTTCCATACTGGCTTCAGCCGTATCGAAAGCCCAGCCGTTATATTCCTTTTCCTTCACATCGGCGATCAGGGCATCAAGGCGGCGATCCTTCTTGTCAACGGTGATCCCGAGCTCTTCAAACCTGGCCAGAAAATTCGCCTTTCCGGACTGGTCGGAAACAATATATTCACGGGCATTGCCCACGGTTTCCGGAGGAATATGTTCATACGTCCTCGGGTCCTTTAATGCCGCGGATGCGTGCAAGCCGCCCTTATGCGCAAACGCCGCATCGCCGACATAGGGCGCGTGCGGGTTCGGCAGACGGTTGATCCGGCTGTCCATCATCCGGGAAAGGGATTTGAGTTTGCCAAGACGTTCTCTGGAAACACCTGTCTCATACCCGTATTTGAGCATCAGCGTCGGAATAAGGGTGATCAGGTTGGCGTTGCCGCAACGCTCCCCGATACCGTTGATCGTGCCCTGCACCTGCCGTGCACCTGCTTTGATCGCGGTGATGGAATTGGCCACCGCAAGGCCGGAGTCATTATGGGTATGGATGCCGATCCTGGCTTCGGGCAGCACCTCCTTGACGGCCGAAACACCGGCATGGATATCTTCTGGCATCGCGCCGCCATTCGTATCGCAGAGAACGATCCATTCCGCCCCCCCTTCAAACGCAGCCTTTGCGCAGGCAATGGCATAGTCGGGGTTGTTCTTGTAGCCATCAAAGAAATGTTCGCAATCGAACATCGCTTCACGTCCACGCTCACGCACGGCGGCGATAGAATCCGTGATCATGGAGAGGTTCTCTTCAAGCGAAACCTCAAGCGCGGTTTCAACGTGAAAATCCCAGGTCTTGCCGACAAGACATGTGCCGTCGGTTTCTGCGTCAATCACCGCCACCAGCCCGGGATCGTTTGAGGCACTGCGGCCACCTCGTCGTGTCATCCCAAAAGCCACAGAGCGGGATTTCCTGCCTTTTGGAAAATCCTTGAAAAACTCATTATCCGTGGGGTTGGCGCCCGGCCAGCCACCTTCGATATAATCTATCCCCATATCATCAAGGGCCTTGGCAATGGCAATCTTGTCGGCCACGGAAAAATCAATACCGCGCGCCTGGCACCCATCGCGAAGCGTGGTGTCAAAAAGCCATATGCGCTCACCGGTCATGATTGTCTCCCTTTAACCTTGAGTATTATGTCACCTGTCTTAAGCCGAGTTTGGCGGATTGTCAAAACCAAGGGCTATCCGCGCCGCCATATCGTTCCATCAGCTGTATCTTCAAGAAGAATGCCACGTGCCGCCAGATCATCACGAATACGGTCAGCTTCAGCAAAATTCCGTTCCTTCTTTGCCGTGGCGCGGGCTGATATCGCGGCCTCGATATCTTGCGCATCCGCATCACCGCCCCGGAACCAGGTATCGGCATCGCTGGCAAGAAGCCCCATCATTTCGGCCGTTGCCCGGAGGTTGCCGGCAGCTGCTTGATCGCCTTTATTGGCCTGCCGCGCAAGTTCATGGAGCCGGGCCAGCGCAACAGGGGTGTTGAGATCATCTGCAAGCGCCGCCATGACTTCATCGTCGATGTCCCCTGCCTCAGCGTCGCCCACCGCGCGATAAAGTGAATCCAGCGCGGCTTTGGCTTCCTCAACGCCGGTCATGGAAAAATCAAGCGGCGCGCGGTATTGCGCTGTCAGAAGCGCGTAGCGCACCGCCTCCCCGGGAAAACGGGCAAGAACATCGGCAACCGTGGTGAAATTGCCAAGCGATTTGGACATCTTCTCACCATCGACAGTGACATATCCGTTATGCATCCAGACACTGGCCATGGTATCGGTGCCATGGGCGCAGCAGGATTGCGCCATCTCGTTTTCGTGATGGGGAAAGATCAGATCAAGTCCCCCGGCGTGGATATCAAACGTTTCGCCGAGATAGGCCGCGCTCATGGCCGAACATTCGATATGCCATCCCGGCCTGCCTCTGCCCCAGGGGCTGTCCCATCCGGGCTGATCTGCCGTTGAAGGTTTCCACAGGACAAAATCCGCCGCATCTTTCTTGAACGGGGCGATCTCCACCCGTGCGCCAGCAACCAACTCGTCCCTTGAACGCCGGGAAAGCCGGCCATAGTTTTCCATACTGCTGACATGGAACAGCACATGACCTTCAGCTTCATAGGCATGGCCGGCCTCAATCAGTCGTTCGATCATCGTGATCATCTGCGGGATATGATCTGTTGCTCTCGGCTCGATGTCAGGGGCCAGCACGCCGAGCGCGGTGCAATCATCATGGAACGCTTCGATGGTGCGAGCCGTCAACTCACGGATGGTGATACCTTCCTCGCTGGCCCGGGCGTTGATCTTGTCGTCGACATCGGTAATGTTTCGTGCATAGGTCACTTTCGGATAAAGACGGCGAAGAAGACGAACCAGCAGATCAAACACAACCAGCGGACGGGCATTGCCGACATGAATCCGGTCGTAAACCGTCGGCCCGCAGGCATAGAGCCGGATATTTGCAGGGTCAAGCGGCGTAAATCTCTCCTTGCCCCGGTTCAGCGTATTATGAACATGAAACACCGCCATCAGGCTGTCTCTCCATTGAGCCGTGCGAGGATACGTGCCCGTCCCATGACCGGCAGAAGACCGGCAAGTTCAGGCCCCGATGCCTGCCCGGTCAGCGCCAGCCGCAAGGGCATGAAAAGTGCCTTTCCCTTTTTGCCTGTGGCTTCCGTTATGGCCTTTGTCCAGATACCCCAGGTGGTTCCATCAGGCTCACCCTCCGGCAGGGCAGATATCGCCGCCGCCAGGAGATCTCCGTCTTCAAGCTGAGGTTTGAGCGGCTCTGTCGCCATATGAAAGAGCCTGGCCGTATCTTCGAGACGGTCGATATTTCCGCGCACCGCCTCCCAGAAGCCAGCGCCACCGCCAACACCCAGAGCCTCAAGCCTCTTTTCAACCGACGTAAAAGGCATGCCATTCAACACACGGCTATTGACGAGTTTAAGTTCTGCCGGATCAAAACGCGGGGTGGCGCGGCCAAACCTGCTTATATCAAAACCTTCAATAAGCTCCTGCATCGATTGGCGAGCCTCAACGGGGTCAGCGGTTCCGATCCGCGCCAGCAGGCTGGCAATGGCCATGGCCTCAATCCCGTCTTCACGCAGACTGCCAATCGAAAGCGAGCCAAGGCGTTTCGAAAGCCCCTCTCCATCGGCCCCGGCCAATAGCGCGAAATGCCCCATTTCAGGGGGCGTTGCGCCAAGTGCCTCGAACAGCTGGATCTGGGCGGCGGAATTCGTGGTGTGATCTTCACCCCTGAGGATATGGGTAACGCCGTGATCGCGATCATCCACCACCGATGCAAGGGTATAGATCACCCGTCCATCTGCCCGCAGGATCACCGGATCCGACAAGGACGAGGTAGGCACGCTGACTTCCCCTCGAACAAGATCATTCCACATCACGGTTGTGTCGTCGAGCCTGAACCGGTAATGCGGCTTCTCGCCGGCGGCTTCACGGCGGGCAATGTCTTCGGGGCTGAGCGAAAGCGCCGCCCGGTCATAGACCGGTGGACGCCCGGCCGCCAGCTGGGATTTGCGCTTGAGCGAGAGCTCTTCCTGGGTTTCAAAACATTTATAGGCCCGGCCCGTGGAAAGCAGATATTCAAGCGCATCGGCATAATGGGAAAGCCGTGACGACTGCCGATCCTCCCTGTCCCACTCCATCCCCAACCATTTGAGATCAGCCCGGATCGAGGCTTCGTATTCCGGGGTTGATCTCTCATCATCGGTATCATCAATCCGAAGCATGAAATCGCCGCCGGTCGCCCGGGCAAAAAGAAAATTCACCAGCGCAGTTCGCATATTGCCAACATGGAGGTTGCCTGTCGGGCTCGGGGCGAAACGGACAAGAGTTCGGGTCATCTGCCTTCTCCGGCAAGAGGGTAACGGTTGGTAATCGGAAAGCGTCGATCGCGGGTAAAGGCGCGACGCGTCACTTTGGGGCCGGGCGCGGCCTGACGGCGTTTATATTCAGCCCGCATCAGCATCCGGGCACATCGCCTTACATCATCCTCGTTGAAACCTTCGCCGATCAGTTGATCCACCGAGGACTGCTTTTCAACAAGACCTTTCATGATGGCATCAAGCATCTCATAATCCGGCAGACTGTCGCTGTCTTTCTGATCCGGGCGGAGCTCGGCTGAAGGTGGACGCGTGATGATCCGTTCGGGGATAACTTCGCCTTTTGGCCCCAGCGCCCCGCGGGGCTGAACGGAATTGCGAAACCGGCAGAGATCAAACACCCTTGTTTTCCAGACATCGATAAGCGGCGCATAGCCGCCGCACATATCACCATAAAGCGTAGCGTAGCCGGTGGCATATTCGGATTTGTTTCCGGTGCTGAGCAGCAGCTGCCCCGTCGTGTTCGAGATGCTCATCAAGGCAAGCCCGCGCAGCCGGGACTGGAGATTTTCCCGGGCAAGACTGGCATCACCTGCGGCAAACGGAGCTTCAAGCATTGCATCAATGGCGACCATGGCGGGATTGATATCGATATTATCAAGGCGGATACCAAGATTTGCCGCAAGCAGCGCGGCATCATCAAGGCTGATCTGGCTTGTATAGGGTGATGGCATCATCACGGCATCCACCCGGTCAGCCCCGAGCGCATCGACCGCAAGCACCGCCACAAGCGCGCTGTCGATACCGCCGGAAAGACCGAGAATGACACGCTCAAACCCGTTCTTTTCCACGTAATCCCTGATCCCGAGCATGAGGCAGCGCCAGATGGCGAGATTGCCCTCATCAGGTTTGTGGACAGGCCCTTCCAGACGCCAGCCATCGGCGCCTTTACGAGCCTCGATCAAGGTGACGGATTCCGTAAAACACGGCAGGTAAGCGGCGATCCTGCCGCCCGGGTTGATGGCAAAAGATGCCCCGTCAAAGACCTGATCATCCTGACCGCCCACCAGATTGACATAGATGAGCGGCAACCCGCTTTCGCTGACCCTTGCCACTGCCGCCATCATGCGGTCATCGATCTTGCCTTCCTCAAAAGGTGACCCGTTGCAGGAGATCAGCATCTCGGCGCCGGATTCCTCAAGACATTCAACGAGATCCGCATGCCACATATCCTCACAGACGGGCAGACCAAGCCGCACGCCACGGACCATCACCGGGCCAGGCATTTCGCCTGGAATGAAATTCCGTGGATCATCGAAAACACCTGTCCGCGGCAATCTTGCCTTGTCACGAACACCGATGATCTCACCGCCATCAAGCACATAAACCGAATTCCGGATGAAGCCCTTTTCATCACGGCGTGGCGCCCCGACGATGATCCCGGGGCCGCCATCACTTGTGGCGGCGGCGAGCATCCCCACTGTTTCCTCGACCTTTTCAAGAAAGCCTTCGACCTGAACAAGATCATCCACCTGATAGCCGCTGAGATAGACTTCCGGCGCAACGATGATATCCGCACCCTGCGCCATGGCCGTCTTGCGGGCATCGAGCAGTTTGCGGGCATTTCCCGTAATATCGCCAACCGTGGAATTCAGTTGGGCCATGGCAAAGAGAAGCGTATCGGTCATAGCCGTTATGTATCCTCTTTATGGGGAATTATCAAAGGAAACCGTCATCCATGTTGCGGCGGCGATGTTTCCATGCAAGGCTTTAATCATCAACAGGTATTCAATACAGGAAAATCCATCATGGCAAAAGGATATCTCGTCGGCACCATCACCGTCACCGACCCGGATGCGTATAAACCCTATATGGAAAACACCTCCCGCCTGGTGGCGAAATATGGCGGCAGATACCTCATTCGCGGCGGCGACATGACCGTGGCGGAGGGCCAGATCGACCATGACCGTGTTGTCGTCATCGAATTCGGCAGCATGGAGGCGCTTCAAAACTTCTACAATGACCCTGAATACGCGGAAGTGAAGAAGATCAGGCAGGCAAATTCCCGTGGCGTCATCATGAAGGTTACCGGCGTGGAAAGCGACTGAGCCAAGATCCAGGGCCAGATTAGGACGGGATCAGGAATTCTCGACCTGTTTTGACCCGGTAGACCCCATCATAGGAAATAATATCTGCAGTAGCATAGGTCTCGGACCATTTTTCCGGCAGATACGAGCCGGTGCCGATGAGATTGACGGGCGCCTCAGCGAGCGCAAAAACCCGGCATTTTTCCGGATCAAAACCGCTTGAGCACACGATCTTGACATCAGGAAATCCGGCAGCGTCAAGTTGTTCCCTCAGATGCCAAGTCGCCGCTGCCGACACGCCGGTGCCGATCAGATGCTTGAGTTCGGCGTCGCTGCGATATCCACGAATTGAAGATGGGGAATTGCGTTCAAGCACCGCATAGGATTGCTGCACATCGAGATCTTCAGCATACCGGCCGCCATGGGTGTCGAGACGAAGGGCCAGGGTACCGGCCGCTGCACGTTCGGGAAAAGCACGAGCCACTTCGAGACTGTCGGTGATCTCGCGGCCGAAATAATCCACCAGAACGGTCAACGGTTCATCCGGGAAGGTTTCATCATAGATACGCGCCGCCTCCACCGTTGAGCCGGCATAGCCGATCAGCGCATGGGGCATCGTTCCCCTGCCCTTGTCGGTATTGAAGAAATGTGCCGTATGATCGGTGGCACAGCCGACAAAACCGCAGGCCCCCTTCTGTTTCTGGGCAACGGCCGACCCGACCGAGGCACCATAAGCCATCATCTCCGCCATTTCGGTTCCGGCGCAATGCCGCGCATCCATGGCGAGGAACGACACCTCCGGCAGGGCCGCGCACATTGCATGAGCGTTATAGGCGGCAACCGAAGCGGCCCCGATCCGCTGCAGAAAGATCGTCTCAAGATCGACCATGGCGGTGAGCGGGCCGGTAATGTAAAGGATGGGATCACCCGCTCCGACCCAGCTGCCTTCGGGATGCTTCAGATCAAGACGGTATTTCACGCCTCGCTGGGCCAGCATCCCCTCAAGCCAGTCGAGGGCAAGCCGCGGGGCCGAAAGAACAGGCCGCCGCATAAAGACCGCATAGGTGACGTCGCAATCCCCCTTGCGCCCGACCACCGCCTTCGTCCGCAGGAAGTAACTGTCAGTCAGGCGAGGTTGATCTTCAGCTTTCGGTCCGGGGAAAGGTATCTCAGCCATGGCAACAACCTTTGTGCTTTCGCCTGCCGTACTCTAGCCCCTTGAGCCGTTGTCACGGCGCATCTTGAGCAGATCAGCAATGAGAAACGCAAGCTCGAGCGACTGATTGGCATTCAGCCTCGGATCACAGAATGTATGATAGCGATCGGAAAGATCTTCTTCGGTCACTTCGGCCACATTGCCGCCGACGCATTCGGTCACATCGGCGCCGGTCATTTCAAAATGAACCCCGCCCGGATAGGTGCCGATCGCATCATGCGTTTCAAAAAAGCCGCGCACCTCTTCCATCACGTCATCAACACGCCGTGTCTTGTATCCGGTTGAAGATTTGACCGTATTGCCATGCATCGGATCACAGCACCAGACCACATGACGGCCTTCTGCCTTGACCTTCTTTAGCAGCGGTGCAAGCCCTTCACGAACCTTGCCAGCCCCCATGCGGGTAATAAGGGTGAGCTTGCCGGGGATATTCTTCGGATTGAGCACATCGATCAGTTTCAGCAACTCATCGGGGTCCAGCGACGGGCCGCATTTCATCCCGATCGGGTTGGCGATACCGCGCATGTATTCGACATGCGCGCCATCGAGCTGGCGAGTCCGGTCCCCGATCCACAGCATATGGGCCGAAGTGGCAAGTTTCGCGCCTTCAGGGGTGATGGTGTCCTGTCTCGTGAACGCCTCTTCGTAATTGAGCAGCAGCGCTTCATGGCTTGTATAGAGATGCGTTTCCCTCAGCGATCTGCTGGTCACGCTTGAGACACCGCAGGCGCGCATGAAGGAAAGGCATTCGTCAATCCGTGCGGCCAGTTCTTCATAGCGGGAGGTCTGACCCGGTCCGGTGATATAATCAAGATTCCAGGAATGCACCTTTTCAAGATCAGCAAGACCGCCTGAGGCAAATGCCCGGATCAGGTTGAGCGTCGCCGCGGATTGATGATAAACCTTTTTCAGCCGTTCGGGATCAGGCACACGGTCTTCGGCGGTAAACCCGATTGCGTTGACCATATCGCCGCGATAGCTAGGCAACTCGACCCCGTCAATGGTTTCGGTCGGCGCTGATCTCGGCTTGGCAAACTGCCCTGCCATACGCGCGATCTTAACCACCGGCATGGAGGCACCGAAGGTCAGGACCACGGCCATCTGCATCAGCACCTTGAAGGTATCGCGGATATGATTGGCTGAAAATTCCTCAAAACTTTCCGCGCAGTCTCCCCCTTGCAGCAGAAACGCCTGACCAAGGGCAACCTGCCCCAGTTTTTCCCTCAATTCCTGGATTTCGCCGGCAAAGACAAGCGGCGGCATCTGGCCAAGATCGCTTTCAACCTTCGCAAGTGCAGCGGCGTCAGGATATTCCGGCACCTGAACGATTGGCCGTTCCCGCCAGGATGATGATGACCAGTCCATAAATATTCGCCTTCCCAGTGATGTTGTCTTTATGTATCAGGTACACGCCGCCATTGGCAATGATTATTCCCGCGGCGTACGCATGGTAACGAATTCCTCTGCCGCCGTTGGATGTATCCCGATTGTCGCGTCAAAATCAGCCTTGGTGGCACCAGCCTTGATGGCAATGGCCATTCCCTGAATGATTTCCGGTGCATCCGGGCCCAGCATATGCACGCCAAGGACTTTCATATCCTCTTTTGCGACAATCATTTTCATGTAGGTTTTTTCGTCGCGGCCGGAGATGGTGTTTTTCATCGCCCGGAAAGATGCCTCATACACCGTGATTGGAATTGAAGCCGCAATGGCATCCTCCTCGGTCATCCCGACGGTCCCCACAGGAGGCATCGAAAACACGGCCGACGCCACGTTGCGATGGTCAACCACCCGCGGCGCATTGCCGTAAAGAGTGTCCGCAAAGGCATGTCCTTCGGCAATCGCAACCGGTGTGAGGTTGATCCGGTTCGTGACATCACCGATGGCAAAGATAGACGGCACGGTGGTGCGGCTTTCGGCATCGACCCGGATTGACCCATGCTTTGTCATCGCAACACCAATGTCTTCAAGCCCGAGGCCGCGTGTATTGGGTTTCCGTCCCGTCGCCGCCATGACCGTATCCGCCTGAAGACGGCTACCATCGCTCAAGGTTACGGTCTTATTGTCGTTATCGCCTTCAACCGAGGTGATCGTCTTGCCGGGATGAAGAATGATCCCGCGCTCAGCGGCAGCAGTGGCAAAAGCATGGCGGATATCCGGATCAAACCCCCGCAGCGGTTCCTCGGCGCGGTACACAAGATGCGTCCTTGCACCAAACCCGTTGAAGATACCGGCAAATTCAGCCGCAATAAACCCGCTGCCATAGATGACAACCTCATCGGGCCGGTGGCTGAGATCAAGCGCCTCGTTTGAGGTAATCGCGTGCTCGGCAAGCCCGGGCACATCCGGCAGAAAGGGCCAGCCACCAACAGCGATCAAAATGATTTCGGCCGTAATCTCGCGTCCCTCCACCGCAACGCTGTGCGGGCCGGTGACAACACCGCGTCCGGCAATCGTGGTGACACCCGCATTGTCCAGAAGCGACTGGTAGATACCGGCCAGCCTGTCAAGCTCCTTGTTCTTGGTTTTGATCAACTGGCCCCAGTCATGGGCCGTATCGACCTCCTGCCAGCCAAAACCGATCGCGTCCTCGAGCTCGGCGGAGAACTGGGCGCCATAGACAAGAAGCTTCTTGGGCACGCACCCCCTCAGAACACATGTCCCGCCCGGCCTGTCCTCTTCAATGACCGCCACTTTCGCGCCATGCTGGGCGGCTATGCGACTTGCCCGAACCCCGCCGGAACCGGCGCCGATGGTAATCAGATCAAAATCAAAGGCAGCCATCAAAGCCTCCCTGCTTGCTTTTCGTATCAGAGGTTTATGTAAGCATGACGGCGGAGAAAATCCAGCCGGAAGAGACGGATTAATGCCGGTGGGGAAGAATAGCAGCTTCGCTGAACACCGCCGTTTCAGCAGGCCAGCCATCATCGGGGAAATCTAAATCCGCATTGAGGTAGCACTCCATCAGCATCCGGTGGCAGATAATGCTGGTGACAAGTTTACCCAGGCTGAATGAGCTGTTCATGCTGATGCGCTGGTAGGTGGTCAGGGTCACCGGGCCGACACTGATCCCGTAGCAGCCCAGAGAATGGCCAGATAACCCCTCACGGAAGAAGGTCTCCATCATCGGGACGAGAACAGGCTCACCTTCGGCGCGAGTCCCGGTTGCATAAAGCAGAAAGTTTTTTTTCGGGATCAAGGTTTCAATATGAACCGGAAAATGCTGATCATCGCCGATGATCCAGCGTGACTCGCCAAGTTGCGAGATCATGCCGATATCATGACTGTCATTTTCTGCCAGCGCCAACAACAATCGCCCAAGGGAAGCCATACACCAATCCTCCACCACCGTGGATATCAGCGACAGGCAAAAAAAACACTTATCCTAAACAGTAAAGCCATACCCTTTCGGCAGGGCTGTTTTCACAAAAGATCGCCATCGGTCATGCGATATGTTCTCAACAGAAGACGGGCGATGCGTTGCGCATCGCCCGGATGGTTGAGGCTGATGAATGTTCCAGCCCTCGGTTCTATCGCTTACGCCAGGGCGCCATGTCGATTTCCGGCGGCAGCGTGTCGTGGTAGCCAGGCGTCGCCGCGGCAAAGGCGGTGATCCATTTTTCCATCTCCGGGCAATGGTCACGCCAGTTGAGCTGTTTGCGGAAATCAAGATAGTCAAGCACGCAGGCAAGCCCCATTTCCGCGATATCCGGCATGGCGCCATTCGCATAGGCAGGGGTATCCTTGGCAACAGCATCAAGAGACCGGCGGATTTTATCTCGCTGATATTCAACAAAGCTTTCAAGACGCATCTCTTCGGGGCGAAAACGGCTTTCGTAAACAACAAGGATCGCCGCATCAAGAATACCGTTAATCCTGGCGTTACGGGTGAGCACATCAAACCGCCGTGCCGGATCAGCCGGGATGATCTTGCCGCCACCCGCGTGATGATCAAGATATTCGAGAATAACGCGGCTGTCATAGAGCGCCTGATCCCCCGCGATCAGAACAGGTATCTTGCCAAGAGGATTGAGCTTGCGGACCGGATCATCCGGATCGGTTGTTTCCGTAGGGACAACGGTGATCTGGTCCATGACCCCGAGGACATGGGCAGCAATTTTCACCACGCGTCCAAAGGGAGAGGCTGGAGCGGAGCATAGTCTCATAAAGGTTGCCTTTCAAAAAAAGAGTGAAGCATTTTTCAGATTGATTCATGGAACCCAGGATCACCTTGTCAGGCAAGCCGACCTTTGTCTATTGCCTTTTGCCAGAAACGTATCGGCACGAAAAACCGTTCAACGCAAAAGATCATGGGCATCCCCCCAGCAATCCGTCAACTGGAACCCCTCCGGGTAGGGATCGTCCGGATCAAGCCCGATCTGGTGCATACCATAAATCCAACCACGGCCACGAATTTCAGGGATAATCATCGGATGGCCGTCTCTTTCCCTGATATCGGCGATACGCACATCAAAACGGCTGTCGATGATCGATCGCGCGATAAATTCATCCCCCGGGCCAGCTTCGCCGCGGGCCGCCATGACC
The DNA here is from genome assembly GCA_041228335.1 of Alphaproteobacteria bacterium LSUCC0684. Classification (NCBI taxonomy): domain Bacteria; kingdom Pseudomonadati; phylum Pseudomonadota; class Alphaproteobacteria; species Alphaproteobacteria bacterium LSUCC0684. The sequence goes on from CP166130.1 coordinate 1,458,118, forward strand.
GCAAGCCGGGCGGCATTGCCGGTGCCGCAAGGGGAACGATCCACCCGGCCCGGCGGCATGATCGTCGCCCCGCGCAGATCGCCATTCACCTCCCTTGCGGTGAACATGACATAGGAGATGCCCTCAAGTCCGGGATAGTCCGGGTGAGCAATCTTGAGCCGGGAATTTACCGCCCGGTGGATGGCACTTCCTGCCGAAACAAGTCGGCGCGCGTTCTCCGGCCTGATTTCAAGGCCGATTGAGGCTGCGTCCACCAGCGCATAGAAAATACCGCCAAACGCAATATCAACCCGGACCGGCCCGATGCCCTCCACCTCAAGCTCGGCGTCGAGTTGATCAGCATAGCACCCGGCGAGACGCAGCTTGACCGCCTTGCAGGCACCATCGGCACATTCCGCCTCCACGTCCACAAGACCTGATGCGGTATCAAGGGTGAAGCGGCTGATGGGTTCAGTCATCGGAATATGACCACATTCCAGCAACACGGTGCTGAGGCAGATGGTGTTGGAGCCCGACATGGCATGAGTCTTGTCGGCCTGCATGATGACAAAGCCGATATCGGCCTCCGGATACTTGGCCGGCAGAAGCAGGCAGGTGCTCATCTGCGCATAGCCGCGCGGCTCAAAGACAAGAAACCGACGTAGCTTCTCGCCGTCCCCGTTAAGCCAGTTCAGGGTCTCGAGAATGCTTTTCCCGGGAAGAGACGGGACGCCGCCGGTGACAATCCGGCCAATTTCCCCCTCGGCATGGGCTTCGACCATGGTGACCATTTTTTTCCAGCGCATCGGATCACTCTTTCCCAGATGAGGGCGCACCGGTGAAAGAGGCCGGGCGCTTTTCCCTGAAAGCCGCAACGCCCTCAAGGTGATCAGGGGATTGCCCGGCTTGATGCTGAAGTTCCGCTTCACGCTTGAGCTGGTCTTCCATGGTGTTTGTCGCCGCCTCCTGGATGGCTGTCTTGGCAAGAGCATAGGCATGTGTCGGGCCCGATGCCAGCCTGCCCGTGAAATCGCGGGCAGCATCGGCGAATCCCTCGCTTTCATAGATCTCCCAGGCAAGCCCCCAGTCCAGCGCCTGCCGGGCGGAGATCGGCGCTGCCGTAAAGGCCAGTGCCTTTGCCCGCATCTCCCCAAGTCTTTCACGCAAGAGCCATGTCCCGCCCGCATCCGGGATCAGTCCGATCCGGCTGAAGACTTCCATGAACTGCGCGTCCTCCGAGGCCAGCACGATATCGCAGGACAGCGCGATATTCGCGCCTGCCCCCGCGGCAACACCATTGACCGCGGCAACCACAGGTTTTTGAAGTGCCCGGATCAATTCGACAAGTGGATTGAAATGATTTTCCAGAGTGGCCTTGAGATCAAGTTCACGGATATCGTCGACTTCGTTCAAATCCTGACCTGCGCTGAAGGCACGTCCCTCACCGGTGATCATCACCGCGCGGCAGGACGTATCATCTCCAGCCGCGACCAGTGCAGCATGCAGTTCCGCCATCATCGGCTTGGTAAAGGCATTGAGCCGTTCCGGTCTGTTCAGACGGATTTCAATCCATGATCCGTGGCTTTTGGTGATCAGTGTTTTCATGACCTCTCCCCAGATAGAACAAGGATGATCGGCGAAATTTCCTCATCCTGCAATCTTATTGATGACGCGGCCTGCGATCATGACCTAAACTTGGGGCAATTCACCCGGCCAATCCGCCACAGGAGCTTGATCAAATGGATGCCTTCATCACCCGGACCCGGATCATGTTTCAGCATTGCGATGTGGCAGGAATAGTTTATCACCCTCGATTCTTTGACATGATTAGCGGTGCCGTTGAGGATTTTTTTGAAACCCGGCTGGGCTGGCACTGGGCCCGGATGCATGGCCCTGATGGCAGCGGCGTGCCTACGGTCACGATTACGGTGGATTTCACTTCGCCGGTACGGCTGGGGGACTGGCTTGACCTTGAAGTCAGGGTGCTTGAAGTGGGGCGGAGCAGCCTCAGCCTAGAGGTGCTCGGGACCGTCGAGGGCAGGCAGGCCTTCGATGCCCGCCCAAAACTGGTTCATGTCGAACTTGCCACCATGACCTCCCGCCCTTGGCCGGACGAGATCAGGGCAAGGCTTGTCGAGAATCTTGGGCCTGCCTGATCCAGGCCTATTCAGGAGATTCTTATTTAGTTTCTGAAACTATCTGAACATATGCGCCTCAGGTCATGACTGTCAGCATAAAACCCATAATGGCGCAGGTTGCCACTACGCCCGTTAACTGAGCGGCCATAACAGTAATATTGATCTTGCTTGAAAGCCTCTCCTCCATCGCGGCCATATCTTTGCGTAACCTCTCCTCCATCACAGCCATATCCTTGCGGAGGCTCTCTTCCATTATGGCCATATCCTTGCGGAGGCTCTCTTCCATTGTGGCCATATCCTTGCGGAGGCTCTCTTCCATTGTCGCCATATCCTTGCGCAGGTCCTCTCCCAGATGGGTAAGATCCACTTTGGTCGCGAGGCGATCATCTAGCAGGCTGGCGTAATGGTTGGCCAGCACCTCAGCCAGTGCGGTGTCCATCCCGGCCTTGGCCAGATCTTTCACAAACTTATGGGTGTCGAAGGCAAGTGACGTCATTCTCTTTTCTAAGCCGCAAGGTAAACCACGTCAAGAGTTTGATTTATGTAACAGTTTTCCCTAATAAGCGACAACGCCATTCATTTCGGAACAATTTCAGTAAACACAAACTGACCTGCGGGTAATATCGATTGCACAAATGCTTATTAACTATTTGATTATAAGACATTTTAATAAGGAAATGGCGGAGGGGAAGGGATTCGAACCCCCGAAAGGAATTTCTTCCTTTAACGATTTAGCAAACCGCCGCCTTCAGCCACTCGGCCACCCCTCCGCGAAAAGTGGGTCAATGGGCAAAGCCCCACGGCGTATGCATGACTTCTTCCTACCGTTAAGCGTCGCCTCTGTCAAATGCCAAAATTGTGTCTTTTCATGATTGGTGGAAAGGCCTGCCCTTTGCCTTGCCTCCACGGGCTTGCCCGCAGGCTGACATGCTGGCAAGATGCCCCATCATCTGACCACATCTTCACCATCCTGAGAGAAGTAATCACCATGGCACAGCCCTCCATCCGCCTCATTGTCTTTGATAAGGACGGTGTTCTGCTTGATCTTGAACGCACCTGGATGCCGGTGGTTGTTGCCATGGCGGAATATCTGGTGAATAGACTTGACGGCAAGGCGGACAGGGATGCGCTGCTGGCGGCGGTGGGGGTGAATATCACCCCCGGCACTAATACCGGCAGCATCGTTGAGAACGGGGCTTTTGCCGCCGGAACTTTTGCCGAAATGCGCGATATCTGGGCAGGAATGGAGCCGGGCCTGATACCTGTTTTTGATGATCACGCCCGCTATCGTGCCGACATCCTCCGTATCAGCCAGGAAACCGTCCGCGGCAAGACTGTCGCCAAAGGCAATGTCCGAAAGGCATTGATGGAACTGAAAGATCAAGGCTATGCGCTGGCGCTGGCAACCAACGACAATACCGACAGCGCCCATATCAACCTTGATGACATGGGAATCCGCAATCTCTTTGATGCGATCATCTGCGCCGATAGCGGCTTTGGCCGCAAGCCCGAAGCCGGCGGGCTACTTGAATGTTGCCGCCGCTGCGGATGCAAGCCCGCTGAAGCCGTGATGATCGGTGATACCGCAACGGATTGGGCCGCGGCCAATAATGCCGGATACAAGGGCTTTATCACCATCGCCAATGGCACAATGCAAAAACCTGAATACATCCCCGAAACGGATGCCGTTCTGCCCAGTATCGAAGGTCTTGGTGAGGTAATCCGGCGGCTCTTTTCCTAGCCGTCGAGTTTTGTCTTTAGCAACTGGTTGACCATGCCGGGATTGGCCTGCCCTTTGGAAGCTTTCATCACCTGACCGACAAAGAAACCGAACAGTTTATCCTTGCCGCCGCGATATTCCTCAACCTTGTCCATATTCTCGGCCAGCACGGTATCGATCATGGCCTCGATCGCCCCGGTATCGGAAACCTGTCGCAGCCCCTTTTCTCCGATGATCTTTTCGGGGTCTGCACCGGTTTCAACCATATCAGCGAACACATCCTTGGCGATCCGGCCTGAGATTGTGCCATCGCTGATCAGGCCCACCAATATCCCGAGCTGATCCGGCGAAACCGGGCTTTCCTCAAGGGTTTTACCCAACTTGTTGAGGGCACCGAAAAGTTCCACCGTCATCCAGTTTGCCGCGAGCTTGGCATCACGTCCCTTGGCAACCGCCTCATAGAATGCCGCGGTTTCCCGATCCTCGCTGATCACGGTCGCATCATAGGGGGTGAGTCCGTACTGGCTGATCAGCCGCGCCTTGAGGGCGTCGGGCAACTCCGGCAGGCTTGAGCGGATTTCCGCAACCCAGGCTTCATCCAGAACGAGCGGCAGGAGATCCGGATCAGGGAAATAGCGATAATCATGGGCATCTTCCTTTGAGCGCATGGCGCGGGTCATGCCCGTGCTGGTGTCAAACAGCCGGGTTTCCTGATCGATTGCCCCGCCGTCTTCGAGAATTTCGATCTGGCGGGCAACCTCGCTATTGATCGCCTGGGCAATAAACCGGATGGAATTGAGGTTCTTTGTCTCGGTACGGGTGCCGAAAGGCTCACCTGGCCTTCGGACCGACACGTTGCAATCCGCCCGAAGCGAGCCTTCTTCCATATTCCCGTCGCAAGTGCCAAGAAAACGGAGGATTGAGCGAAGTTTGCTGACATAGGCGGCGGCTTCCTCGGCGGATCTCATATCCGGACGGGAGACAATTTCCATGAGCGCCACCCCGGACCGGTTGAGATCGATATAGGATTTGCTCGGATGCTGGTCATGCAGGGATTTGCCTGCATCCTGTTCGAGGTGAAGCCGTTCGATCCCGATCGTGCGCGTTGTCCCATCTTTAAGATCGATGGTGATACTGCCTTCACCGATAATCGGCTGCTTGTACTGGCTGATCTGATACCCTTGGGGAAGATCGGCATAGAAATAGTTCTTGCGATCAAAAACACTGACGAGATTGACCTCGGCATTAATGCCGAGGCCGGTACGGACCGCCTGCTCGACGCAAAAACGGTTGATCACCGGAAGCATCCCCGGCATCGCTGCGTCCACCAGCGAGACATGTTCGTTAGGCCCGGCCCCGAACGACGCCGAGGACCCGGAAAAGAGCTTCGAGTTGCTGGAGACCTGGGCGTGGACTTCAAGGCCGATGACGACTTCCCAGAGGCCGCTACGGCCTTTGACCAGTTTCGAGTTTTCCGTCATGACCTGCCTCCTGCGGCCTCGGTTGCGAGGGCGGTAAACCCAGCCGCTTTCTCAACGGCCCGCCCTGCCCGGATAAGCACGTCCTCACGGAAGGAGGGCGCGATCAGTTGCAGGCCCAGCGGCAAGCCGTTCACGGCAAGCCCCGACGGTACCGACATCGCCGGAACCCCGGCCAGACTTGCTGGAACGGTGAATACATCGTTGAGATACATCGTCACCGGATCAGTGATTTTCTGGCCGATCGGGAACGCCGCCGAAGGCGTTGCGGGCGTCAACAGAAGATCAACCGCATCAAAGGCTGAGATAAAATCCTGCTGAATTAGACGCCGTGTCTTCTGGGCCTTGAGATAATAAGCATCATAATAGCCAGCCGAAAGAACATAGGTACCGATCAGAATTCGTCTTGTGACCTCATCCCCGAAACCTGCAGCACGGGTGGCGGCATACATCTCGTCAAGGGATTTGCCCTCAACCCGGGCGCCGTAGCGCACCCCGTCGTAACGCGCCAGATTGGAGGAGGCTTCTGCCGGTGCCACGATATAATAGGCTGGCAGAGCATATTTGGTATGCGGCAGGGAAACCTCGACACAAGTAGCCCCGGCATCCTCAAGCCATTTCCGCCCCTCTTCCCAGAGCGATACGATCGCGCTGTCCATGCCATCCATCGTATATTCGGCAGGGATACCGATCTTCAGCCCCTTGACCCCGTCTTCAATCTCCTTGAGCAGATCCGGCATGGGGTCGGCGACCGAGGTGGAATCCCCCGGATCATGACTTGCCATGGACTGGAGCATAAGGGCGGCGTCTTCCACCGTCCGGCAGATCGGCCCTGCCTGATCAAGAGAGGAGGCAAAGGCCACAATGCCGCGGCGTGAACAGCGTCCATAGGTAGGCTTAACGCCAACCACCCCGCAGAACGCCGCAGGCTGGCGGATGGAACCGCCGGTATCCGTGCCCGTTGCCATCAGCGATGAGCGCGCCGCAACTGACGCCGCCGAGCCACCTGAAGAGCCGCCAGGGGCGTAGGCGTTATCGTCACCGGAAACTTTCCAGGGCGAGATAACCGGCCCACGGGCGCTGGTTTCATTTGCTGAACCCATGGCAAATTCATCACAGTTCAGCTTCCCCAGCATCACGGCGCCGTCATTCCAGAGATTTTGCGTCACCGTGGATTCGTATACCGGCTTATAGCCGTTGAGGATGTTTGAGCAGGCCGTTGTCTCAACCCCTTCGGTGCAGAAGAGATCCTTGACGCCGACCGGTATCCCTTCAAGCGGACGGGCCTCGCCGGCGGCAATACGCTCATCGCTTGCCCTTGCCATGGCCCGGGCCTTATCCGCCGTAACCTCGGTATAAGCGTTGAGGCCTTCGGTCTCGGCGGCCGCATCGAGATAGGCTGCCGTCAGTTCGGTTGCTGAAATTTCCTTTGCAGCCAGTGCCTTTATGGCCTGGGCTGCCGTAAGATCAAGACAGGTGCTCATTCCACCACCTTTGGGACAACAAAGAAGCCGGACATGGTTTCCGGCGCATTGGCAACAACATCTTCTTGGATATTGCCATCGGTCACCTGATCGTCCCGCATCGGCAGGGCGTGACCGGTGACACTGGAAAGCGGTTCGACATCATCGGTATTGACTTCGTTCAGCTGCTCGATCCAGGAAAGGATGCCGTTCAGCTCCTGGGCCATCGGCTCAAGCCGGTCGTCGCCGATATCGATACGGGCGAGACGGGCAATTCGGGAAACGGTGGATTTGTCGACAGACATGGCCATTTGCTCTATGAATGGGGAGTATGTAACCAGAGGGGTAATAGCATCGGTTATGCCTGTATGCAAGATAGACGAGATCAGGGCACTTGTACCATCCGGCAAGCGGCTCATCGGCCTTGACGTTGGCAAGAAAACCATCGGCCTTGCCACCTGTGATGCCAGTTGGACGATCGCGACCCCGCATTCGATCCTGTGGCGGCAGAAATTCACCCCGGATATGGAAAAACTCTTCGCCCTTATTGACCGGGAAGAAACCATCGGCGGCATGGTCATCGGCTGGCCGAAAAACATGGATGGAAGCGAAGGTCCCCGATGTGATTCCATCCGTGACTTCACCCATGCCATGCTTCGCCTGCGCGACATGCCTGTTGCGTTTCAGGATGAACGCCTTTCCACCGCCGCCGTCGAATCTGCCATGCTCAGCGCTGACATGACCCGCCAGAAGCGCCATCTTAAGCGCGATGCACTGGCGGCAGGCTGGATCCTGCAATCAGCACTGGACGCGATAGCCTCACCCGATATATAAGCAAGCCATGTCAGGTCAGCGCACATCGGCAGACAGCAAGGCCGATACCCACGATAAAGCCGGAAATGAAGGGCTGGCGAGCGCCGCCCGTAACCCTGAAGCATTTGCCAGACTCGACCAGCAGCATCTGCTGGGCATCGAAGGCATGTCCCGACCGGTGATCGAAGGCTTGATTGACCGGGCGAACCAGTTTGCGGAATTGCCCAGCCGTGAAATCCTCACGCATTTGAAGGGGATTACCGTCTTCAACCTGTTTTTTGAAAATTCCACGCGTACCCGTGTCAGTTTTGATCTGGCGGCGCGCAAGATCGGCGCTTCGGTGGTCAATGTGCCGGTTTCCACGTCATCCATCAAGAAAGGTGAAAGCCTCCTCGATACGGCGGTGACCCTCAATGCCATGCATCCTGATATACTGGTCATGCGGCATCATAATTCCGGCGCCAGCCTGATGCTTTCCCGCCATGTCGATGCCGCGGTGGTGAACGCAGGCGACGGCCGTCACGAACATCCCACCCAGGCCCTGCTTGATGCCCTGACCATCAAGCGCAGACTCGGGCAGATCACCGGGCTTAAAATCGCCATCTGCGGTGATATCGCCAACAGTCGGGTGGCCCGGTCCAATATCCATCTTCTTTCCACCCTTGGGGCGGAAATTCGTCTTGTCAGTCCGTCGACGCTACTGCCGGCCGGTATCAGCAATATGGGCGTTGAATGCCACCATGACCTGATGGAGGGGATCGAAGGGGTTGATATCGTCATGCTGCTGCGCTTGCAGACAGAACGCATGCAGGGAACCGAGACCCCGTCGCAACGTGAATTCTTCCATCTTTTCGGGCTTGATGCAGCTAAACTAAGTGAAGCGGCGCCAAATGCCCTGATCATGCATCCCGGCCCCATGAACAGGGGCGTTGAGATTGACAGCGCTCTCGCCGATGATGTTGAGCGCAGCCTGATCACGATGCAGGTGGATATGGGTGTTGCCGTCCGCATGGCCTGCCTCGAAGCTGTCGCCGCCAGACGTCAGGAAGGAACAGGTTGATGAGCCGGACCTTTTTTGACCATATCCACCTTGTTGATCCATCTACGGGCTGGGATAAAACCGCTTCGGTTCTAATCGAGGATGGCAGAATTGCCGCCGTCGATGACCCTGCGAAGATAGGCCCGCCCCCATCCGATGCCACCATCATCACTGCAGAAAATGCCGTTCTTGCACCAGGACTGGTGGATATGCGCGTGCAATCACGCAATCCCGGTCATGCCTATCAGGAAAGTCGGCAGAGCCTGACCGAAGCGGCCATCGCAGGCGGGATCACCACCATGGTCTGCCTGCCAAACACAGCACCGGTGCTGGATGACCCAGACAGTCTCGCCGCGCTTGTTCGCCACGATCGCAACGAAAAGAGGGCCACCCCGCGGATCTTCGCCTATGGGGCGGCAACACGCAATCTGGACAACGAACATATGGCGGAACTGGGATTGCTGGCCGAAGCCGGCGCCGTAGGCTTTACCAATGGCATCATCCCTATTGCCGACAGCCTGGTCATGCGCCGGATCATGGATTACGCCGCAATGCTGGACAAACCCGTCATCCAGCATGCTGAAGACATGTCTCTGGCCGCGGGCGGGGAGATGAATGAAGGGGAAAACTCGACACGTCTCGGGCTGCGTGGAATTCCGGCCGAAGCCGAAGAGGTCATGATCGCGCGGGATATCACTCTTGCCAGGCTGACAGGTGCCCGCTACCACATCGCGCATGTTTCCACCGCCCGCGGGGTTGATCTGGTGCGCCGGGCCAAGGCGGAGGGGATCAGTGTCACCTGCGATACCGCCCCGCCTTATTACCTGTTGAACGATGTTGCCGCCCTTCAATACGACACCCGCTTTCAACTCTCCCCGCCATTAAGAGGCGATACCGACAGGCAGGCCGTGCTCGCCGGCATCATCGATGGCACGATTGACTGTATCGCCAGCGATCACGCGCCCCAGGACAGGGATTCCAAGCTTCTGCCCTTCGGTATTGCCGCCCGGGGCAGTTCCGGTCTTGAAACCCTGCTTGCTCTTGTGCTTGGCCTTTATACAGATGGACATCTGCCACTCTTGAGGGCGATGGAGCTGATTTCGACTGCACCGGCTGTCCTGCTTGACCTGCCCGGTGGCAGTCTTGCCCCTGGCGCCACCGCCGATATGGTGCTGTTTGCACCTGAAAGAGGCTGGCAGATCAGGGGGGGCGCCTTCCGTTCGCTCTCCAAATCCACCCCGTTTGAAGGCCACCCTGTTCAGGGCAAAGTGATCAGCACATGGATAGACGGCAAGATGGCATTCAAGGCAGATCCCCCCCATGGAACCTGATCTCTTGTCTATTGGTCTTGTTGCGCTCGGGGCCTATCTTCTCTGCTCCCTGCCCTTCGGCCTCATCATCGCCCGCCTGATGGGGCTCGGTGACCTCCGCCAGATCGGTAGCGGCAATATCGGTGCAACCAATGTTCTTCGCACCGGCAGCAAATCCGCCACTGCTGCTACCCTGATCCTCGATATCGGCAAAGGTGCCGTCGCCGTTCTCATCACCGGCCAGACCACCGGATCCTCAACGCTGGTTGCCATAGCTGCGGTGCTCAGCGTTGTCGGCCACTGTTTTCCCGTCTGGCTCAGATTCAAGGGGGGCAAAGGCGTTGCCACCGGCATCGGCGTGGTTGTTGCTATGCATCCGCTGTCCGGCCTGGCAATGATAGCCTGCTGGATTGCCACCGCCGCCATCACACGGATTTCTTCAGCGGCGGCGATTGTATCCTATCTTGCCGCCCCTGTTTTTCTATTTCTTCTTGCCGATGATACCGCGCGACTTCCGCTGGCCATTGCTGCCCTCATAATTGCCATCCTTTCCATCATTCGGCATCGGGCGAATATCAGCCGTCTGCTGGCTGGAACAGAGCCAAAAATCGGCCGTTGATTTCACTCTTAATCCGTTAACGATATTTTAAGACATTATCTTTATACTGTCCGGTATGAAGATTGCGGAAAAGATTGCTCGTCTGCGTCTAATTCGCAGCAACACCATCGGGCCCATAACTTTCCTGACATTGATCAAGCGCTATGGTAGCGCCCTTGAAGCAATTGACAGACTGCCGGAGTTGACACGCCGTAGCAATGTCCGGGTCAGGCTGACCACCAAGACCATGATCGAAGATGAGATGGCCAGCCTTGAGAAGATTGGCGGCTGGATGATTGTCCGTGGTGAAGACAGCTACCCCGCCAGCCTGGATGCGTTCGATGATGCGCCGGGATGTCTTTCGGTGATTGGCCACACGCCGCTTCTGCATCGTCCGGCTGTATCTATTGTCGGGTCGCGCAACTCCTCTGCCAATGCCATGACCTTTTGTGAGCAGATTGCAACAGAACTCGGAGAGCATGGATTTGTCGTTGCATCCGGGCTTGCCCGCGGCATTGATGCCGCCGCGCATCTGGGCGGGCTTGCTGGCGGTACGATCGCGGTTCTTGGTGGCGGGGTGGATCAGATCTACCCGAGGGAAAACGAAAAACTCTATCAGCGTGTCTGCGCCGAAGGCGTGGTGATATCGGAAATGCCCTTTGGCATGCAACCGCTGGCCCGTCATTTTCCGATCCGCAACCGGATCATTGCGTCATTGAGTCTGGCCACCCTGGTGGTTGAAGCCGGGCTCAAATCAGGCTCGCTTATTACCGCCCAGGAAGCGAGCGATCGCGGCCGTGAGGTGCTGGCCGTGCCCGGAATACCGCTTGATCCCCGCTCTTACGGGTGCAATGATTTGATTCGTGATGGCGCCGTTCTCATTCGTAATATCGATGATATCCTGGAGGTCGTGCAAGACTATGATATGCACGCACCTGATCCGAAATCTGTTATCGAGGCGGCTGAACCCAGCCGTTCCATCTCTCCCGAAGATCTAACCCATGCCCATGCAGAATTGCGAAAGTTTTTAAGTTTTGACCCCATCGAGGTTGACGAATTGATCCGGCGATGTCATTTGTCAGCTTCGGTGGTAAACGTGGCGTTGCTGGAAATGGAGCTTGCCGGGGTCGTCACCCGGCTCTATGGAAACCGCGTTACGCTCACCTACGAAAAGAACTAAGTTACTGTAATCACTAGTATCTGCAGCCATTGCGCAGTCGCACATAGCAGGACCAAGGTACCATGAAGGTTGTAGTTGTTGAATCGCCAGCCAAGGCCAAGACAATCAATAAATATCTCGGCAGCGACTATAAAGTCATCGCCTCGGTGGGTCATATCCGCGATTTGCCCGCCAAGGATGGATCGGTTGATCCTGAAAATGATTTTGCCATGAAATGGGAATTGTCGAGCCGCAGCAACGTCCCGGTCAGCGAGATCAGCGCCGCGCTCAAAGGAGCGACAAAACTCATCCTTGCGACCGACCCCGATCGCGAGGGGGAGGCGATCTCATGGCATGTTCAGGAGGTCCTGACCCAGAAGAAAGCTCTTAACGGGGCACCGGTGGAGCGTGTCGTTTTCAATGAAATCACCAAATCCGCCATTCTCGATGCCATGGCAAAACCCCGCCAGGTCAATGCCGAACTGGTGGAGGCCTATCTTGCCCGCCGTGCTCTTGACTATCTGGTGGGGTTCGGTATCTCCCCGATCCTCTGGCGCAAACTGCCGGGCGCAAGATCAGCCGGACGCGTGCAATCTGTTGCCCTGAAACTGATTTGCGAGCGCGAAGCTGAAATCGAAATCTTCAAGGCAGATGAATACTGGACCGTCGAGGTCCATCTTGAAAAGGAGAATGGCCAGAAATTCACCGCGAGATTGACTCATCTTGAGGGAGAAAAACTTGGCAAACTCAGCCTCGGGAACGAAGCCGCCGCCACCCATGCGGCCGATGTCATCCGGGCATCAAGCCTTGAAGTGGGCAAGATTGAAACCAAGCGTATCAAACGTCATCCCCAGCCGCCCTTCACCACCTCGACCCTGCAACAGGAAGCCAGCCGCAAACTCGGCTTTTCCGCCAGCCGCACGATGCGTGTTGCCCAAAAACTTTATGAAGGCATCAATATCGGCAGCGAGACAACCGGGCTGATCACCTATATGCGAACCGATGGCGTACAACTTGGCCAGGAAGCGATCAGCGATATCCGCAACGCGATTGGCGCGTATAAGGGGGGCCGCTACCTTCCATCAACGCCGCGGGTATACAAATCCAAGGCCGCCAATGCCCAGGAAGCACATGAAGCGATCAGGCCAACCGCGATCACCCGCCGCCCCGAAGACATCAGCCAGTATCTCGATGGGGATCAACGGCGGCTTTATGAGCTGATCTGGAAGCGCACCATCGCAAGCCAGATGGAATCGGCTGAACTTGACCAGACCGGAGCGGATATCATCGATGGCGATGGCAAGGTGGTGTTACGCGCTTCAGGCTCCGTCATCGTCTTTGATGGCTTTCTTTCCGTATACAGGGAAGACCGGGATGATACCGTCCAGGGCCAGGATGAAAAGGCGGATAACGCCCTGCTTCCGCCTCTTGCCAGCGGCGAGATGCTGAACACGATCGATATCAAGCCGGAACAGCATTTCACCCAGCCGCCGCCTCGCTTTACTGATGCAAGCCTGGTCAAGCGGATGGAAGAGTTGGGAATCGGCCGTCCATCAACATATGCCAGCATACTTTCGGTACTTCAGGACCGGAATTACGTCATCAAGGACCGGGGCCGGTTTGTGCCCGAAGACCGGGGAAGGATTGTCTCTGCCTTTCTTGACAGTTTCTTTGCCCGCTACGTCGAATACGGCTTCACCGCAAGGCTTGAGGAAGACCTTGATCGTGTCTCCGATGGCAAGCTGGACTGGAAAGCCCTGCTTGCAAATTTCTGGAAGGATTTCAAGGCCCAGCTTGACGGTATGACGGACCTCAGTCGCGGCGATGTTCTTGAAAAGGTTGATATGCTGCTCGAACAGCATTTCTTTCCCTTGGGCGAGGACGGCGCACCGATGCGGCAGTGCCAGCATTGCGGCGACGGCAAACTCGGGCTTCAACTCGGCCGGTTCGGGGCGTTTATCGGCTGCTCCAACTATCCGGATTGCAAATACACGCGCCAGATCGGCGAAGACAGCACCAATGATGCCGGCACCGATCTTGCCGACGGGGAAAAACATCTCGGCATTGACCCTGCTTCCGGCCTTGATGTCATGCTTAAAAAGGGACCTTACGGCATCTATGTCCAGCTTGGCGGACCGGAGGTGAAGAAACCGAAACGCTCCAGCGTGCCTAAGGATATCGACGCCATGACAATGGTGCTTGATCAGGCACTGGCCTTGCTTGCCCTGCCACGTGATATCGGCCTTCACCCGTCCAGCGGCGAGATGATCACCGCCGGGATCGGGCGCTATGGCCCCTATCTCAGGTTCGGCGGCGCCTATGTCAGCCTGCCAGCCGATGATACCGTGCTGAATATCGGCCTCAATCACGCCGTTGAGCTGATTGAAACCTCAGGCAAGTCCGCCGGGCGTAAGCTTGGCGTGCATGGCGAGGGCGGAGAGATCATGGTCAAATCCGGGCGATTTGGCCCCTATGTTGAGCAAGATGGAATCCGGGCCACCATCCCGAAGACCATGGATCCAGAGACAATCACCCCGGATGAAGCGCTCAGGTTGATTGAGATCAAAAAGGCCAAGGGCCCGGCCAGACCCAGGAGCAAAAAGGCACCCGCCCGGAAATCCGCCTCCCGTAAAACTGCCGGTACCAGAGCCAAACGCACCGCCTCAGGCTCTTCCCGGAAGTCATCGGCGCAGCCCTCCTGATGAGTTCCGGCAAAGATGACCTCGGCAAGCCCCGTTCTTTCCGGCCGGATGATCAGGACCTTCCCGATGATCAGGACCTCATTGACTATATAAAAAGCCAGCCTTCCCCGCCCAAGGTAAAAGACGTGGCAAGGGAGTTCGGCATTCGCGCTGATGGCCGTGCCGCATTGCGGCGGCGGTTACGGCAACTGGCTGAAAACGGCCAGATAGACCGTCTTGAAGGCCGCCGTCTGGGCAGCCCTGAAAATCTGCCGCCGGTCATGGTGCTGACCATTACCCGCATCACCGATGATGGCGATGCTCTTGCCGAACCTCTTGAACATGCTCCAATACCCGCGCCACAAATCCTGATTGTCGCGGATCGCAGGAAAGGCCGCAGCATCGCTGTCGGGGATCGTGTGCTGGCACGGATGACACGCCTTGATCAAGGTTCCTATCAAGCGCAGATCATCCGCCGTCTTGATCGCCATCAATCCAAGCTATTTGGCCATGTTTTCAAGGATGGCAAAGGTTACGGGCTTGAGCCGGTGGAACGCGGTGGAAAATCACCGCTCCAGCTGATAGCGCCGGATACACAGATCAGCTACGCTGCAGGGGATCTGGTCGAGGCGGAAATCCTGCGCTCTTCAGGATATGGGCCAAAGACCGCCCGGGTGATCCGCAATCTTGGTCCGGCCGATCAGTCCGGTGCCTTCTCAGCCCTTGCTATTGCCGAATTTGAGTTGCGGCACATCTTTCCCGACGCCGCCATCGCCGAAGCGGAGGCTGCACGAAAACCTGAACTTGGCAACCGGGAGGATTTGCGCGACCTGCCGCTTGTCACCATCGATGGCACTGATGCAAAAGACTTTGACGACGCCGTGCATGCCCTGCCAACCGATGATGGTGGCTGGAAATTGACCGTGGCCATAGCCGATGTGGCCCATTACGTCGCCGCAGGAAGCGCGCTTGACCTCGAAGCCCGGGCACGGGGAAATTCCGTCTACCTGCCGGACATGGTGCTGCCGATGCTTCCCGAAGCTCTCTCCAACGGTCTTTGCTCCCTTGTCCCTGGGGAAGACAGGGCCTGCCTTGCGGTGGAAATGGTGATCGATGACAGGGGACAGATGAGCGAGCATCGCTTCTTTCGCGGTCTCATGCGGTCCCATGCCCGCCTAACCTATGACTGGATGGAAGAATACAGAACCGGCAAGGATACCGAAACTCCCGCCGGTCTTTCGACCACCTGCCTCGACAATCTCTTCGGGGCCTATGAAGCGCTTGCCCTAAAGCGGAAGGAGCGCGGCGCGCTTGAGATTGACCTGCCGGAAAAGAGAATCATCTTCGATACGGACGGCAAGGCGGTGGGCGTATCACGTCGGCATCAGTCTCCGAGCCAGAAACTGATCGAAGAGTTCATGATCCTCGCCAATGTTGCGGCGGCCGAAACCCTTGAACGGGCAAAAGCCCTCTGCGTTTACAGGGCCCATGAACCTCCTGACCCCGCCAAAGTGGAGGGCTTGCGTGAAACCGCAAAAGCAATGGGGCTGAGCTTTGCCAAAGGGCAGGTCATTCGGCCGGAGATTTTCAACACCCTTCTTGAAAAGGCGCGGGCACGCGGCGATGAAGCCGGTCTTGTCCTGCTCAATGAAACGGTGCTTCGGTGCCAGTCGCAGGCGGAATACCGTATCACCAATCCCGGGCATTTCGGGCTTGCCTTGCGGCGGTACGCGCATTTCACCTCCCCCATCCGGCGTTACGCTGACCTGATGGTGCATCGCAGCCTTATCCATCTGGTCGAGCAGGGTAAACCCATCGCATCACCAGACCCGGATGAAGCCGGGATCATCGCCGCCGATATTTCGGAAACCGAACGCCGGGCGGCGGCAGCGGAACGACGGACAACCGACCGTTTTGCCGCCCAGCTCATGATCGAACAGCGCGGGACCATCACCCGTGGCCACGTTACCAGCGTCACCGGTTTCGGCGCATTTGTCGCGCTTGAGCCTTATGGAAGTGAGGGACTTCTGCCGTTTTCGCGTCTGCCAAGTGATTTTTACGAAACGAACCCATTTGAGGGAACGATCAAGGGACAGCGCTCAGGGCTTACCATCCGTACGGGGCAGAAAATCGACGTCCTGATTGAGGACGTCGCCCCGCTCAAGGCCAGCGTTACCCTCGCCTGGGCAGAAGATGGCCAAGCCTTGGCTGGAGGCAAAGGCCTGATACGGCGAAAAAAGACATCGCGCGGCAGGAAATCCAGCACCATGAAAAACCGCCGGAAGCATCGGCGATAAAGACTTGACTTTCCGCTCCCGATGGGCGATTTTCCGCGCCTGAGTTAACTCGCATATCCGCGCAAACGAGGAGCATTGCTATGGCCAAGCCAGCAACCCTTCAGATTAAACTGCTGAGCACCGCCGACACCGGCTATTTTTACGTGACCAAAAAGAACCCTCGCACCAAGCCCGAAAAGCTTGAGCTGAAGAAATATGATCCCAAAGCCCGCAAGCATGTGCTTTTTCGTGAGGCAAAAATCAAGTAAGTTTTGGTCTTATTCGTAAAGGATAAGACATGCGGCTTGGCATAGATCTCGGGGGAACCAAAACCGAAGCCGCCGTCATGAACAATGACGGCGACATGATCTGGCGCTACCGCATTGCCACCGACAAGACCAGCTACAGCGCCGTCCTTAATACCATCGAATTTGTCACCTCCCTTGCTCGCAAGGAAACCGGGCATGACGGCCCGGTCGGGATGGGTATTCCCGGCAGCATATCGCCCGAAACCGGGCTGGTGCGCGGTGCCAATACCGTCTTGTTGAACGGCCAGAATCTCCGCGCCGACTGCGAAGCCCGGACAGGGCGCTCTTTCCGTCTTGAAAATGATGCCAACTGTTTCGCGCTCTCGGAGGCAATCGATGGGGCGGCAGCAGGATATGAAACGGTGTTCGGCGTCATTCTGGGGACGGGTTGCGGCGGCGGTATCGTGACCGGTGGACGGCTGCTGACCGGCGCAAACGCCATAGCCGGCGAATGGGGCCATACCCCCCTTCCCTGGCCTCTTGCCGGGGAATATGAAGGCCATGATTGCTGGTGTGGCCAGCAAGGATGTGTTGAAACCTTCATTTCCGGAACAGCGGTGGGTGAAGATTACGCCAAACGGAGCGGTGTGGCGATGCCTGTCGATGAGATGGCTTCTCGTACCGGCATCGATCTTGTGGCTGAAAGCGTCCTCCAGGTTCTTGAAGACAGGCTGGGACGGGCACTGGCCCAGATCATCACGATCCTTGATCCGGATGCCATCGTGCTTGGCGGGGGACTTTCCAATCTTGACCGACTCTACACCAATGTGCCGCTGAAATGGCCGGCTTTTGTTTTCGGCCGTGATGTCAACACACCTCTGTTGAAACCTCTCCACGGTGATTCCAGTGGCGTCCGCGGTGCAGCATGGCTCTGGTCTGATGACGCATGAGGATTTCATCTGCCGGGACTGCTGTTCGGCGGGAACATCTCCGCCGATTTCAACCTGCCCATCCTGCCAGTCCTCACGCATCGTCCAGCATCCTGAGCTTATGCGGCTGAATATTGCCCATGTGGATTGCGATGCCTTTTACGCCAGCATTGAAAAGCGCGATAACCCTGACCTGTATCACAAACCCGTGATAGTCGGTGGAGGCAAGCGGGGCGTTGTCGCCGCGGCCTGCTACGTGGCACGGATAAACGGAGTTCGTTCAGCCATGCCGATGTTCAAGGCTCTATCCTTATGCCCTGATGCGGTTGTGATACCACCGCGGATGGATGCATACCGTGACGCAGGGCTGAAAATCCGCGACCTGATGCTGGAGTTGACCCCGTTGGTCGAACCTCTTTCGATTGATGAGGCCTTCCTCGATCTATCCGGCACCGAGCAGTTGCATGGCCAACCTCCGGCCCTTAGCCTGATCAAACTTGCAAAACGCATCGAAACCTATGTCGGGGTTTCTGTTTCAATCGGTCTTGCCGCCAATAAATCCATGGCCAAGATTGCCTCTGATCAGGACAAGCCGCGTGGATTTCATGTGATTGGCGCGAATGATGCCGCCGAATGGCTGGCCCCGAGACCTGTTTCAATTCTCTATGGTGCGGGGAGAGCGCTGGTTCAGCGGCTCAAGGCAAGGGGTATAGAAACCTGTGGTGAACTGGCGGCGGCAGACCCGCGCGTCATCCTGGAGGAGGCAGGCGAGCATGGGCCATCTCTGCAGCAGCGTGCCCGCGGTATCGACCCGAGAAAGGTAATCCCGGACAGCCCGCCAAAAAGCATTTCATCCGAAACAACCTTTGAAGATGACATCAGTGATGCGGAGATCCTTGCCGCCTGGCTCGAAAAACTGACCGAGAAGGTATCAGCGCGATTGAAGAAAAAATCCATGGCCGGACGCCGGGTGGTGCTGAAACTCAAATCCCATGACTTCCGCACCATCACGCGTTCAACCACCCTTGTAACGCCATCGCAGATGGCGGATCAGCTTTTCCATGCCGCGATGTTTCTGCTCAACCGTGAAATCAGCCCGCAGAAGAAATGGCGTCTCATTGGGGTTGGAGTTGAAATGTTAAGCGACAGCGCCAAAGCAGAAACCACGGATCTGGGTGATCCAGACCGTTCCCGGCGCTTGCGGCTGGAAGAGGCGATGGACAGGGTCAGAACCCGTCATGGTGAGGGCAAGATCATGCGTGGTCGCCGGCTGACTATTGAGAATAAACCAACCTAGCAGCCCTTTTCCGTAACCGGTTCAATGGAATTGAGTCGAGCCCGCATCACGAAATCCCCGTAATCAACCGAATAGGAACGAATAATCCCGTTTTCCTGCATGTCGAACTGAATTTCATAATCCGGTTCAGCATCAGCTGCATCAGGGTTGAAATACGCAATGCGAAGCGGCCAGTAACTGTCCTGGCCAAGACTGCCGAGCAATTCATCCGGAGTGACCTCTTTCCTGTTGCCGATAATCGTGCTTACAAAATAGATCGCGTCTTCCTGATCTCCGCCAAGGAAGAGCGTCGACTGATGTACTTTCTTGCCCTTGCGAGCTAATGACAGAAGATCCTGCATATGTTTTACTGGAAAGACAGTGTTTTCCGGCAATTCCTGGCTGCCTTCTTCGCTATCAAGAAAAAAAGCCTCTGCCATGCCATCGCTGATATTGGCGAAGCCTTCGTAAGAGTTTTCTCCCGTGATGGTGGAATTCTCGACCACGTTGAAGGAGAAGGCTGTGCCTGAATAGCTTTCCCAGGTCTCGTAATGTGAAATGAAATTGGAAATACGGCCACTGTCACCTATACCAAAAGAGATGGCATAGTCCTCCACCGCAGTCCAACCGTCACAGGACCGTTCCAGCCGATAGGATGTACGGCCGTCGATTGTCTTTACATTTGATGATGACGTGGAGGATTTCAGATCAAGATCATAGACGGCAAAATGAGGCGAAAACCCACCAGCCATAGCGTTTCCGCCAGTGATGATAAACGATGTCAGAAGCCCCATGACATAGATAATCTGACGATAGCCGCACATGCCTTACCTCGTGTTTTCGGTTGTTTTAATGGTCAATACATATAATGTGTCTCAAAAAGATGGTTGCGCAAGCGGTTTCGGCATTTATGTCTTCCCTTATCATCACCGCACAAAACAGGATATCCATGGATTTGTCTCCCACACTCATTCACAGCAACAAGGAACTTGAGGCATTATGCCGCCGCCTGAAGCATCACGATCATGTTGCGGTGGATACGGAATTCATGCGCGAGACAACCTATTTTGCCCGGCTTTGCCTCATACAGGTCGCCTCGGCCGAAGAAGCCGCCGCGATTGACCCGTTGGCGGATGATCTTGATCTCTCCCCGCTCTTTGAGTTGATGCGCATGCCTTCCGTGATCAAGGTTTTCCACGCTGGCAGGCAGGATCTTGAAATCTTTCTCAACCTGATGGGAGATCTCCCCACCCCGATATACGACACCCAGATTGCGGCCATGGTTTGCGGCTTTGGTGACCAGGTGGGGTATGACCGGCTGGTTAAGGGCATGCTGGGCAAGACCATAGACAAGGCCTCTCGTTTTACAGACTGGGCCTTGAGACCGCTTTCGGAAAAGCAGATTCGCTATGCGCTCGACGACGTTATCTTTCTTGAGGAAATCTTCCCCCTCATGGTCAACCACATCCGAAAAGCAAAAAGAGAATTCTGGCTGACCGAAGAAATGGATGCGACCACTGACCCCTTGCTCTATCGCACCGATCCCGAAAAAGCATGGAAGCGCATCAAAAACAAAGGCATCAAACCTGCCGTACTGAACCGGCTCAAATATCTTGCAGCCTGGCGAGAAACAGAGGCACAGGAGCGCAACATCCCCAAAACCCGACTGATCAAGGATGACACTTTAATGGCGCTGGCGCTTGCCAATCCTTCATCCGCGGCAGCTATTAACCGTATCCGGGGGTTTCCTGGCGGGGCTGGTGGCAAGCTGGTCCAACCTGTGCTCACCACCCTGGGCAAGGCGGCATCTGCCCCCAAAGAGACATGGCCGGTTATTGAACCCATGACAAAAGCCAAGCCTCCCCAGGCGGTGGTAGATCTTCTGCGAGTCTTGCTCAAGCATATTTCGGATGACGCCGAAGTCGCGCCAAGACTTATCGCGAGTGCGAGCGACCTTGAAATGATCGCCCTTGGGAAGAGTGATGGCATCAAGGCTATGACGGGTTGGCGATATGAGATTTTTGGCAAACATGCCGAAGCCGTCAGAAGCGGACGCCTGGCATTGTCTTCAAATGGAAGCCGCATCAACATGCATGACGTTGAAAAGGGCTAATCTTCTTCCCGTGGGATAATCTCGATTTTCCTTGTTGAATATTCCTGCATTGCCTCAACACGTCTTGCATAAAGCATGGATTGTTTGCCCATTGTTGCGACAGGAAAAGCAATGCTTATCGTCTTTTGTCTCGAAACTATCCCGATCTTTCTGATAATCGCCGGTATACCGCCACTTATGGTCATCATCATTCGCAAGGTGAGGCCGATAAACCGCGCGGATTTTCGTTCTTTCCTGCTTAACATGCCCTTGAACAGTGATCTTTTCGGGAATTTGCCTGTATAGCGGATATAGAGAACGGCGGCCATCCAGACACGTTCGGAATGCTCGATGCCAACCACTGAAAGCCCGAGCATTTTATCAATGGCAAGGATGCCTCTGTAGTCGGGATGCTCAAGCCAGCAGAGATCAGCAAGATAGCAGCTGGCCCTCGCCAGACGGCCCAGGGTCGGCGGCAGATCAACCAGTAACGGGTCTAGCGATGATGCAAGAACAGGCCCAAGATTTTCAAACCGGTAGGACATGCTGCCATATTCCGCCACACCTGCAATCAACGGGTCGATCCCAGCGATGGCACTGTCCAGTTGATCAAAGAGAATCCCCTCTCGCAATCCATAACTGGAGAAGATGATCTTCTCCGGCTTCATCACCTTGATGATGGATCTCATGACGCGGTTACCCTGACGCATGCTGCCATATCTGGCTGGTGGAATCCCCTTTATGATACCTTCCGCGGCATCAACCTTTTCCATGAGTGAGAGCAATTGATCCGCTTCCAGACAAAGCCCATGGACAATATCAACGCGGTTTTTGCGAAGAGAGGCATAGGCGGTTGCGAGCGCTCTCCAGACACCTCCAACCGCATAGAACGTCCCGCCCTTCTCTTCGGCCAGCCAACCCAGTTTCACCAGTTCGGCATGAATCACTTTTTCAGGAAGATCAAGAAGGTGGCCAAGCTGGAGGCTGCCGTTCTTTGCTTCACGGAGATCTTGTCCCGGAACAATGTTCAGCATTTCAAGGCTACCGCCACCGATATCCCCGACGACACCATTAACCTCAACGAAGCCGCTCAGTACGCCTTTGGCCGACAGCATCGCCTCTTCCGAACCTTTGAGAATACGGATGGGAACACCCAGCAGGGATTCAGCCGGTGCAAGGAAATCCATTTTGTTGGACGCGCGTCGCACCGCTTCTGTTGCAAAAACCTCCAGCCGTTCAACCTCGCTGTTTCTGAAGATCATGGCAAAACGGGACAGGGTTTCCATCGCATGATCTATCCGGTCCTTCGCCAGTACACCATGTTCATTCACGCCTTCACCAAGACGGCAAACCTCACGCTCATTGAACTGTGGATGCGGCAACCGGCCACCGGCACGATAAATCACGAGACGGATCGAGTTAGACCCGATATCAATCAGTGCAATTCGCTTATCGCTGATAATTTCTTCCGGGGAGAGACTACGGAGATTGTCCAAGACAGCAACCATTTCAGGAGTCTATTTGCACCCTGCGGGAAGTGTTTTTGGACTTCTTCAGTGCTGAGCCACGCCCCGAAAGACTGGGATTGGTCATGAAGAAGTGATGGGCTGAAAATTCTTCCTCGCTATGGCCGGCAACACGGTGATAGCTGCCATCCGCGGCAAGTTGCCAACTGTTCAGTGTATCGTTAAGGTTGGCGGTCATTACCTGATCGATGATCTGGCGGTGCACGGTCGGGTTTTCAATCGGCATCATGATTTCCACTCGCCGATTGAGGTTTCGAGGCATCAGATCTGCCGAGGAAATATATACCTTTGCCTGACCGGACGGCAGCGGTTTGCCATTTGCAAAGACGTAGATTCGGGCATGCTCGAGGAAACGCCCGATAAGCGAAGTCACCCGGATATTTTCCGACAAACCCGGCACACCCGGGCGCAGACAGCAAATCCCGCGGACAACACAATCAATCGGCACGCCTGCTCGGGATGCTTCGTAAAGCTTATCTATGCAGGCCGTATCAACCAGCGAATTCACCTTGATCCAGATGCCGGAAGGCTCACCCGCTCTGGCCGCTTCGATTTCACGATCGACCGCTTCGGTAAATATCTTTCGTGCCGTGACCGGTGCGTACCCGACTTTGTTTAGATTCTCGGGTTTGACATAGCTGGTCATGAAATTGAAAATCCGTACAATATCTGAGCAGATTTCAGGCTCTGACGTGAAAAAGGACAGATCGGTATAGATTTTCGCTGTTACCGGATGATAATTCCCGGTGCCGCAATGGGCATATGAACGCAAGACTCCATCTTCCTGCCGCACCACAAGAGAGAGTTTGGCGTGGGTCTTCAAATCTACAAATCCGAACACAACCTGGACGCCGGCACGTTCAAGGTCACGGGCAAGCCTGATATTCACTTCTTCATCAAAACGAGCCTTGATCTCCACCATCGCTGTCACGGATTTGCCTTGCTCGGCCGCCGAGATCAATGCCCGGACAATTGGCGAATCCGGTAGCGTGCGATAGAGCGTCTGACGGATGGAAACAACCTTTGGGTCTTCAGCGGCCTGACGAAGAAACTGCAGAACGACATCAAAGCTTTCATAGGGATGATGGACCAAGATATCCTTGGACCTGATGGCCGCAAAGCAGTCTCCGCCAAAATCCCTGATACGTTCGGGAAAACGCGGGGTATAGGCAGGAAACCTCAACTGATCCGGGCCATAACCACAGAGCTGTTCCAGATCATTCAAGCCAATCATGCCGCCAACATGCGCGACATCCGCTTCATCAACCATCATGGCTTCAAGAAGGCTGCTGACAAAAGGTGTACGATCGGTGGTGGATGAAAGCTCAAGTGCGATCACATTGCCACGCCGCCTGGCTTTTAACGCTGTTTCAAACGTCGCAACCAGATCTTCGGCTTCTTCATCAACCTCAAGTTCGCTATCCCGCAACACCCGGAACATCACGTGGTTGGTAAGGGTATGACCCGGGAAGATCGACGCAAGATTCAGGATGATTACATCTTCCAGCGCGATAAACCTGTCGTCCTGCCCGGGCAGATGAACAAACCTTTTGAGCTTGGGCGATATCAGGATCAACGCCTGCATAAAACGCCCTTTCTTGTTTTCAAGACCTAGAAACGCCCCAAAACCGCGGTTGGCAATAAACGGGAATGGATGCGCTGGATCAATGGCCATCGGGGCGATTACGGGAAGAATTTCGGCGTTGAAATATTCTGCAAGGAAATGGCGATCGGCATCATTCAGCTCATCCCGCCCTACAACCGCCACCCCTTCCCTCGCAAGTAGCGAGAGAAGATCAGGAAGAATGGCCTGCTGGCGTGCCAGAAGCAGGGAGACACGAGAGGAAATCGCCTCCAGCACATCCTGCGGCGAAGAAAGACTCTGATCATTTTCGAGCATGCCGCGCGCCACCTGTTGCTTCAGGCCGGCCACACGCACCATCATGAACTCATCAAGGTTATTGGCGGAGATGGCAAGAAAACGCAATCTTTCAAGAAGTGGGTGACGCGGGCTTTCGGATTCTGCCAGCACCCGCTCATTGAATGCCAGCCACGAGATCTCCCGATTGATAAGATGATGCTGATCTTCCATCCCGATTGGGGGGATAGGCATCGTTCCATCCGACACTGATGTCAGGGTAGATATGTCCATACCTGCTGGATTGATCGTGTTCATCGCATGCTCGCTGAAATATGAAATTTTTATACCAGATATGGATATTCCCGACAAGAAAGGCTCTGCCCCAACTCCGTCAGAGGCTGGAATTGAATGCCCCTCCGTCAATGAGGAGATTCTGCCCCACCACATACCCAGCATGGGCGCTACACAGAAACGCGCAAGCCTGCCCAAATTCATTGATTTCCCCAATCCTGCCGCAGGGATTTGCGGCTTCTGCTGAAGCACGAATCTCCTCGACAGATCGACCTTCCTTTTCAGCCCGAGCCTGAAAAAGGCTGCTGATCCGATCCGTATTGAACTGGCCTGGCAGAAGATTGTTGATGGTAACGTTATGTCGCGCCACCTGACGCGCGATACCGGCGCAGAACCCCGTTAAACCAGCACGAGCGCCATTGGACATACCAAGCTGGGGGATGGGATTTTTCACGGATCCCGACGTGATGTTGACAATACGGCCAAACCGCTGATCAATCATCGGGTCAATAACTGCCTTGATAAGCTCAATTGGGGTCAGCATGTTGGCGTTCAGCGCACTGATCCAGTCCTCACGCTCCCAGTCACGAAAATCACCAGGAGGCGGTCCGCCTGCGTTATTGACCAGAATATCAACGGTCTTATCCGCCGCGCCAAGTACTGCAGCACGGCCTTCTTCGGTGGTGATATCCGCAGCAATTGCCTTGACATTTACACCATAGGTATCCCTTAGCCTATCTGCTGACGCATTCAATACATCCGCACTGCGTGCATTCATGATCAGATTGACGCCGTTTGCCGCCAGTTCTTCAGCACAGCCAAGCCCAAGCCCCTTGCTGGAAGCACAAACAATAGCCAAGCGTCCGCCAATTCCAAGATCCATAATTAATCCTTTCTATTTTCTAAAGTAGTCGAGGTTGATGCTGATCCAGCACTTCTCGTGCCATTGAAATCGTGGCTTTTTTCTTACGGGCAAGAGCGAGAGCATTAATTGCTGCAATGATTGCCTTTGCCGCGGAGAAACTGCGTTCCATCCGTTCAACGATATAGCGGGCTACCTCCCCGTCAAGAGCAAGACCAAGATCATCTGCATGTTTCTGGACAAGCGCCATCAGAAGAGTATCATCCGGGGGCGTGATTTCAGCCGCCACCAGACCAGCGAGGCGCGAAGACACATCAGCCAGGACCCAAGCCATTTCAGCCACCGGCACCCGTGAAAGAACAAGGAGACTGCCTCCTTCTGCAATCCTGTTGAGGAGATGAAAAAGAACATCTTCAGGCCAGTCATTTCCCGGAAGTGGATGATCCAGCACCAGATGCGGTCTGGGCCCAAGCTCTTCAAGATCAGCAGAAGTAAGGGCGTTGAGCAGTTTTGCTCCACTCTCTTTCATCCAGATGGCCGCAAGGTGAGATTTTCCTGCATCCGCTGGACCAAGCAGAAACACCCCTGATATGCGTCCCGGCCAATCCGGCCACCGGTCGATCCAGTCTGCAGCAAGAGCATTGCATCCCCCCAACACGAAATCTTCGCGCTCAAAGCTTGGTGTTGACATGAAGTCAATCGTAAATTGCGTTCTATTCATCGGGGTATTCTACTGGTCCAATGGCAGAAGGTTAAGCCTTTCATTGCCTGCAGGATCAGGGCCGGGCCCAAGCATTAGCCCGGCAGATTCAAGGGCATAGGTAAGTGATCGCATCGAACTGTTAAGATTAACCCGCAAAAGCCCACCATCCGCGGCAACATGCATCACGGCAATACTATGCACAGGGGCAAGTCCCTCAATGGTCTGGAGTGCATCAGCCCAGATTTTAACATCACTTGCGGGAACGAAAATAGCAACTGAAGCAACAGGTTCATGTGCAATAACATTTGTCTTGCGCCACACGTCTTCGATATTTCGGATCATTTCGCTGGAAAGCCATCTCAAGGTTTTTTCAGCCTTGTTGGCGGGAAGTAGCATATCATTAAGAGAGTAAAATTCGGACTCAAGCTTGCCATTGCGGTTATATATGCGGGCGGTCGCGTTCATATTCAACGATTGGCCATCCTCACTTTGTGCAATACCTGGAGTGACCGTGGTAATGATGACACGCTCGGCCTTCTCAAGGCGAGCTGCCGCGGCAATCATCTTCGCCTCCCCTCTTGCGATAGCTCCGGCTTCTACGGCACGCTCGGTCGCAAGATTTTCCGGCAGCGACAAGGTGACAAGCCCATCATGACCGGAGAGCTCTTCTCTCCAGGCTTCAAGCCAGTGATTGGGCTGACGCCAGATTCGCGGCTGTCCTGGGATATTCCAGACCGGAAGCACAAGCATACGTCCTGATACAAGTTCGGCATGAAGCTGTGATTTCTCAGCAAAATGAGCCCGAACCAGATCACGGTCGTAGCAGTAATCAAATTCCGCGATATATCGCTTGGGTAACACGGTCTCACGAACAAGTCTTGTATAATCGATCAGGTTGCTCACGTCTTCAGGGCTGATCTCATCCGGACCAGACTGCCAATCAAGCAGGAGTCTTGACGTAAGCTGACGCCAGGATTTTTCAACCCCCTGCTTCATCGCTATTGTGCGGGCGGCATTCCCGGAGTCGGATAAAGCTTCGACTTGAACGCCCTTAACAAGAAAGGCTGGCGCAGCGCAGCGTGTCTCAGCCATGGCATTCTCCGCACGGCCAAGGAAAACACTGACGCAAAGTGCCAGAATCAGCGTATAACGGTAGAAATACGACATGATGAAACTCCGGATACCTTTATAAAGATAAGATCAGGACTGTCCAGATGGAGGCTACCATAAGCAAGGAAAACAACAAAGATATCCCCCTCACCTATAGCTCTGCAGGGGTAAATATTGATGAAGGTGATGCTCTTATCGACGATATAGGTGCAGATACACGTCGGACGGCAAGACCAGGCGCCGATGCAACGCTCGGCGGTTTTGGAGCCATGTTTGATCTCAAAGCTGCGGGCTTCAGCGATCCGGTACTGGTGGCGGCTACCGATGGTGTGGGCACGAAACTCGAAGTTGCCCGCGCCTCAGGACATCACCGAAGCCTCGGGATTGATCTTGTGGCCATGTGCGTTAATGATGTGCTGGCACAAGGAGCGATGCCGCTTTTTTTCCTTGATTATTATGCCACCGGCAAACTGGATCGGCGCATTGCTGCTGACGTTGTTGCAGGAATTGCCGATGGATGCGTGATGGCAGACTGCGCGCTGATCGGGGGAGAGACAGCAGAAATGCCAGGAGTCTACCCGGACGGCGGTTATGACCTCGCAGGTTTCTGCGTTGGCGCGATGGAACGAGGGCAGATGATTGACCCTGCCCGCACCCAGAAGGGTGATGTGGCCATCGCTATTGCTTCAAGCGGCGCACATGCCAATGGCTTTTCCCTGATCCGCAAGATTGTAGACCGCACTGGCCTTGACTGGGCTGACGTCGCACCATTTGCCCTGGACAAAACGCTGGGTGAGGCGATGCTTCAGCCTACATCTATTTATGTGAAAGCCATCAGGGACGTGATGACAAGACTTGGTGGGGTTGATCGGATCCATGGACTTGCGCATATCACTGGTGGCGGGTTGATTGAAAATCCGCCTCGAGCTTTCAGAAAAGACCTTGCCCTTGAGCTTGATCTGGGCACATGGGAGTTACCTTCCCTTTTCCAGTGGCTCATGGCTGAAGGATCTGTTCCGGGTGTGGAAATGGCGCGTGTCTTCAATTCCGGGATCGGCATGTTGATTTATGTTGACGCGGCAGATGCGGAAGATGCTATCGAGGCCATTCGCTCGGCAGGGCATGACGCCTGGATCGCCGGTCAACTGGTTGACGATGCAGGGAATGGCCGCGTTCATCTGATCGGGCTGGATACCTGGGGCTGAAATGCCGCTTCGTCTGGGAATACTGATTTCGGGGCGCGGGAGTAATATGCTGGCTCTGCTCGATTATGCCGCGCAGGATGAAACCGACATTGAAGTTGCGGTAGTTCTTGCCGATGGCGACGCCCCCGGCCTTGATATTGCCGCTGCCCGCGGCATCGCAACAGCCAATATCCCAAGGCTTAATGATGAAAACCGAAAAAATCATGAGTCTCGGCTAATTGCTAAGCTGGAATCCCATGGGGCAGAACTGATTTGTCTTGCTGGATTTATGCGTCTCGTCTCTGCCGAATTCTGTGCCCGGTTTGACGGCAGGCTGATCAATATTCACCCGTCTTTATTACCCAAACACAAAGGGCTTGACACCCATGAGAAAGCTCTTGCAGATGGTGATCGCGAACATGGGTGCAGCGTCCATCTTGTTACTCCGGGAATGGATGAAGGTCCGGTCCTGGGCCAACGTCGGGTGGAAGTGCTTGAGAATGATACTAGCCGCACACTTGCAGATCGTGTTCTTGCCGAAGAACACCGCCTCTACCCACTGGTTGTCGGGGCGATTGCGGCTGGCCTGCTCAGCAAGCATGAAGGAAGATACAAGCTCAATCCTGGTGCTATAAAAGGGCGAATTGAAGGACTTCCCTTTCCCTTGAAATGGCCTGCTGATTAGTCCATAAATATTTTACGCAAAATACACGCTGATAACAACTTGGGGGACCCCGATGGACACAACCAATTTTGACAGTCATGCTCGTCAGCACCTCAACACCTATAAAGGGTTCATGACCTTTTCCAAGATCTCTGTCATTGCCATTGCCACTGTTCTGGTATTGATGGCTATCTTTTTACTTTAAGCTTCAACACCAGCTATGAAAAAAGGGCCGTTCAACGGCCCTTTTTCTTTTCTTTCAGGGTAGATTGCCTAGCCGGTGATTTCATCTTCATCGAAGAAAAAGTTGATTTCAATCGCAGCATTTTCAAGACTGTCTGACCCATGAACGGAATTTGCCTCGATGCTTTCCGCAAAATCTTTACGGATTGTGCCTTCGGCAGCATCTGCCGGATTTGTTGCGCCCATGATTTCACGGTTGCGGGCAACGGCGTTCTCACCTTCCAGCACCTGCACAACCACTGGCCCCGATGTCATGAATGCGACAAGATCATTGAAAAAAGGCCGTTCTTTGTGAACTGCGTAAAAGCCTTCCGCCTGATCACGGGTCATGTTGATGCGCTTTTGGGCAACTATGCGGAGGCCACCTTCTTCAAGGCGAGCGGCAACCTGGCCAGTGATATTGCGGCGAGTCGCATCCGGCTTGATAATGGAAAAGGTACGTTCGAGAGCCATGTCATATCCTTTGAAATTGGGGTGATGCAGGTCTGCCCTGCTGTCCTGCCCGCCTTATAGAGAGGCGGGTGCCCCTTGGCAAGCCTCATATGAAAGAAAGAGGTCACCGCGAGCCATCATGAACCAAAATTCATCCGGGGTTCAAGCACTCTGGGTCCAGCGGCCGGTCTCTTCCTGCTGCCAGTAGCTGAGATCATGGCCAGCATCGCCAAGAGCTTTCCACTGGGTTCGGGCTTCAGCCACCGCCGTATCCAGATGCCCGTCAAAGAGAATGAAGACACGTTCCGCCTCATCTGGCAATTGCGGCATTCGGCCATCAATGAGGAAGAAAAAGGTGGCGTTGTTCGGGTTTGAGCTGATATCCCCTGTCAGCCAGATCGGACAGATGGCGGCATCTTCATCATCTCTGCCAGTTACGCCATGAGGCAGCCAGCTTTCAGGCTGACGTGACCATATTGCGGTGGAAAACTGGCCAAGTCGTGCCTCATCACAGCAAACAACAGCTCTTTTTTCGGCAGCCATGGTCTTGGCCAGCAACGGCGGCAGAGCTTCATCAGCACCATGCCTTGTCAGATGATAGAATGCTACTGCCGCCATCTCAGGATCAGGCGCCGTTCTCTATCCAGCGTGTCAACAACCGGACGCCATAGCCCGTCCCGCCTGTAGGGACGGTAGGGCGTGATTTTTCCGACCAGGCCATGCCGGCGATATCGATATGTGCCCACGGTACGCCTTCGACAAAACGTTCAAGAAAACAGGCGGCGGTAATTGATCCACCCCAGCGGCCACCGATATTCTTCATGTCAGCAATGTGCGATTTGAGAAGTTTATTATACTCTTCTCCCAGCGGCATTCTCCAGGCTTTCTCACCTGTATCAAGTCCGGCTTTGATGAGTGTATCCGCCATTTCATCATCATTGCTGAACAGCCCCGCATGTTCCTTGCCAAGCGACACGATAATCGCCCCGGTAAGTGTTGCAAGATTGACCATTTTTTCCGGCTCGAAATGACGCAAGGCATAAGTCAGAACATCAGCGAGGACCAGTCTGCCTTCGGCATCGGTATTGATGATTTCAACTGTCTGTCCCGACATGGAGGTTACAACATCACCCGGACGCGTTGCCTCTCCATCCGGCATGTTTTCAACAAGTCCGATAAGACCAACAACATTCCGTTCAAGCTTCATGCCGCTTATTGCACGCATCGTGCCCGTAACCGCCGCGGCACCACCCATATCCCACTTCATGTCTTCCATCCCGGCAGCAGGCTTAATGGAAATGCCGCCGGTATCAAAGCAGACCCCTTTACCCACCAGTGCAACCGGTTTTTCATCATTTGCGCCGCCATTCCAGCGCATCACCACCATCCGGGATTCGCGGCGACTCCCCTGACCAACGGAGAGCAGCAAATGCATTCCTTCTTTCCGCATGGCGTCTTCATCGAGGATTTCTACCTCCACACCCTGATCACGAAGAGCAAGGCAGCGGTCGGCAAAACTGGCCGGATAAAGAATATTGGCAGGTTCGGTAACAAGGTCACGGGCAAGAAAAACCCCTTCTGCTCTCTGTTGTAAACGACCAAACTCAGCTTCAGCCTTATCCGCATGAGTTGAAGCCACCGTCAAGCTGAACTGTTTGGGCGTGGCCTTCTCCCCCTTGGTAAAATAGTGACTAAACGTGTAGGAAGCCAGCATCGCCCCATGTGCGACTTCGGCAACCCAATCCGCCTCACCTTCATCAAGGACAAGCGTGGCATTGGAAATCTGTGCTTTACCCAGTGCGGCAAATATGTGGCCACCAAGATCTTCTGCTTCCTTGCCAGCATTCTTTTGCGCTTCCGTACCGACCAGCAGGATTGTTCCTTCTTTTGCTCGAACAATCAGACTTGATCCTGCACCCGCCTTAAATTCGGCTTCGGCCATTGCTCGTTTAAGCACTCCACCGATAACATCATCCAGCCTCAGTGCTGATGAAGACAGGGAAATATCTCCATCCTCTCCATCTTTCTTGCTTACAAGAACAATGGCCGGAAAGTGAGATGGCTCTGGAAGGTTGTCAAACCGGAGAGACAGGGAAGCGGTCATGGATTATCCTCAATTTCGCCTCGGAGAAAGGCATGGTGAAAAATTTCTTTGATTGTAGTATTGGGATCGGGAAAGAGAATATCAAGACTTGAGGTGGAAAAGCTTGCTCATCACCTCTATTTTGTTGATAAAAATGTCAAATCATGCATTTTTGCATGGCAACTTTAGGACAGGCATCATAACCGGATGGAACTTCATCGCTATATCGTGAAACAGATTCTGGTATGGCTTGCAATCACCGTGATTACTTTAATTGGGATTGTTTGGCTATCCCAGGCACTAAGGCTGATTGAACTGCTGGTCAATAAAGGGGCTGATTTGTCCCAGTTTATCATTCTGACCCTTTTGTCGATACCGCTCTGGCAGATGATCATCCTGCCTATCAGTACCTTGATTGCCACGATTATCGTGCTTAACCGGCTTCAGCAGGATCGCGAGATCACCGCTATGCAGGCGGCGGGCCTTAACAATTATTTCATCATGCGGGGACCTCTTTTTCTCGGTTTCATGGTAACGGTTTTTCTCTATGTGAATTCTATCTTCATCCTACCTTTCACCTTTTCAAGCTATAAAACCCAGATTAATTCAATCCGCACCTCGGCACCTATCGTTGTTTTGCAGGAAGGGGTATTCACCGATCTCGCCGAAGGTCTCACCGTCTTTGTCAAGGAACGCGAAGGTCAGGTAAATTTCAACACCATTTTTGTTCATGACAAAAGATCGAAGAACAAGATCACCGAGATCGTCGCGGAACGTGGGATGATTGATACTAATCCAACCTCGCCAAAGCTGATTTTCTATAATGGGACACGCTCACAATATACCAGCGGTGAAACGCGCGCCACCATGCTGAATTTCGAGGAATATTCACTCAGTCTGACCAACGAGTTAGAGAGCCAGAAACAGCGTGTGCTTGATTATAATGAGATGCCGATTTCGGACTTGCTTCTCAATAATGACAGGAGTCCGAAATACCTGAGAGAAATGCGTGCAGAAGGGCATTATCGCCTGGCGTCTCCGCTTTTGGGGATGACGATGTTGATCCTTGGGGCCACCGCCATCCTAAGTCGTCGGTATAGCCGTGTTGGAAGCTGGAAATATGTATCATTTGGTATGCTGACGGCTATAGGAACCCTGGTCGGGGTGATCATGTCACGGGGCCTCACGGTGACTCATCCAGAAATGTTCCCCTTGATTTACGCTTTTTCGATTTTACCAGGTCTTGGCGGTATGATGATGATGCGGGAACGTAGCCGCATAACGAAAGTGGCTGAAGCATGATTGGCAGTCATATCTCATTAACCCTTTTTCGCTATCTGAGCTGGCATATCTTCACTCGCATCATGCTTTCCCTAGGGGTCATTATGTCGATTGTTGCCCTCATCGACACGGCCGAACTTTTCCGGAGAGTTTCAAACAAATCACAGGTGGAAAACTCGGCCATTCTTCTGATGGAAGCAATGAAAATCCCATCAACACTGCCCGATCTCATTCCGTTTGGAGTCCTGATCGGAAGCATTTTCAGCTTCCATAAACTCAGGTCTACCAATGAAGTGGTTATTGCGCGAACAAGTGGACTATCGCTTCTAAAATTCATGGTTGCACCAATCACATTTGTATTCCTTTTCTCCATATTTGCTCTCGTGGTCATTGACCCTATCGCTTCAGCCACCAAAAAGCGGTATCTAGCCCTTGAAGATGAACTTTTCGGAAGCAAGGGGCGTAATCTTAGTGTTTCAACGGAAGGTATATGGTTCCGCGATCAGCAGACCGACTTTCCTGTCATTATCCATGGAGAAGCAATAGACAGCGCAACCATGGAGATTATTGCGCCAGTTGTGTATACGTTCGGCCAGGACGACAAATTGATTACCCGTTATTACCCTGACCATCTGTTCCTTAAAGATGGCTTCTGGCTGCTTGAAGGCGGCAAAAAAATGGGAGCAGATGGAGTCATCAATTCATCCGACATCACCCAATTGGAAACCTCATTGCGGGAACGTGATCTTAATCACTCAAACAAACGTCCGGAAACTATCCCGTTTTTTGAGCTCTGGAGCTATATTTCCGTACTGGAGAAGGCCGGGCTTTCGAGTCTCGGGCATTCATCATATCTTTATTATCTGATGTTTATGCCGTTTGTTCTTGTAGGAATGATCATGATTGCTGGCAGGTTTGCGCTAGCCTACAGCAACCGGCAGGGCTGGATACATCTGGTGGTATTTACCTTGGGGCTGGGGCTTACCTTCTATTTTGTGAAGGACTTTCTCTATGTTCTTGGCTCCTCCGGTCGACTGCCGCCAGTCCTTGCCGGGAGCGCTCCCGGGGTGATCATGATCAGTCTAGGCACTGGTCTATTATTTCGTGCGGATGAATAATTTGTCTTACTTGCCATTGGCATTGAGGATTTCTGAGACTACATTCAGGAAATACCCCAAAGGAATTCAATGATCATGACTAGAACAACCTTTTCAACATTGCATCGAGTTGTCTGTGCGCTCTTTTCGATCTTGAGTGTTATGGTTGTTCCTGCCATGGCAAATTCAGCTTCCGTTCAGGTTATTGCCGTGGTTGATGGCAAACCGATCACCAACATTGATTTTGAAGAAAGACGCCATTTTCTGGTCAAGACAACAGGCATAAATGATACGCCCGAAATGCGGGAACAGATTGATAAGGATGTCCTGCAGATGCTGATCGATGATGTGATCAAGATCAGCGAAGGGTTGAAATTCGGAGGGGATGTCGAGGCATCGGCACTTCAGCGGGCAAATGACCTCGTGAACATGTCTTTTTCCCAGAACGGCGAGAATCCTGATACTGTCCTGGAACAGCTTGGCATAAGCCGGGATGTGGCGGCAAAAAAATTCATGGCGGATGTGCTCTGGGCCTCAACCTTGCAGTCACGTTTTGCAGATCAGTTTGCCGGCGCACGCAATGAAGCAATCGAAGAATTGGAACGCATCAAGGCTAATTCGAGAAAACCGCAAATCAATCTTGATGAGATTGTCCTCGTGCCAGAGCCAAACAGAAATTATGCTGAAACACTCAACCTTGCGTCACAGATTCATAACGCCTTGAAAGAAGGGGCTGATTTTGGCCGGATTGCCCAGCAATTTTCTATTGCCGGCAGTAGCCAGAACGGAGGAAAACTTGGCTGGAGTCTTTTAGACCGCCTGCCTGATCCTGTTCGCGAAACTGTCGACAATATGGAAACCGGATCCATTTCCCAGCCCGTTGAAATAGATGGTGCTGTTGCCATCTTCCGCGTCAATGCCATTCGTCGAGACGGAAAGGCAGATCCTCTGGAAGCCCAGATCCGTGTTGGACGCCTACTTCACCCCCTACCTCAAAATGCTGACGAGGGGACAGTAAATAGTGTTTCAGTCAAGATCACGAATGATCTTGCTGGAAGGTCAAATTGCGATGAAATCAGCCAGATTCATCAACAATATGGATCTACTTCCGCATTCGATCTTGGCACATTCAAACTGACGGATGTTGCACCGAGGCTACGTTCCATTCTAGCACCGCTTGATGCGGGGCAATGGACACAACCTATTCGTTTCAGCGAAGGGGTGGTTGTCTTTGCTATCTGCGAGAAAACCTTGCCGACGCTTGTTCTGCCTACGATTGAAGAGATCGAAGCATCTATCCAGAACCGACATTTCTCGGTCCTGTCGTCGCGATATCTTTCCCGACTGCGCCGCCAGGCCGTAATCGAATACAAGGAAAGGGGATGATGTCATCCGGCCGGGTATTTATCACCCCGGGGGAGCCTTCTGGTATCGGGGGCGAAATCCTTATTAAGTCTATTCAGACGGGTATCGGCCAGTTACTCACCCGTGATGATCCGGACCGTCTTGCTCGTCTTGCTGACGATTTAGGCAAGCCTATTGATCTAAAGGTTGTCGAATCCGTTGAGGCCACGTCAAACCTGCCTGACCGGACGCTCGGTGTCATTCCGATGACATGGCCAGAAGCCCCAATCCCTGGCTTGCCTTCGGCAGCAAATGCCCAGGCCGTTATTGACAGCATAACCGTAGGTGCTGAACTTGCACGGGATGGCCGTGTTCTTGGCCTTGTCACAAATCCCATCCAGAAATCAACTCTTTACGCAGCCGGATTTAAAAGCCCGGGCCATACCGAATATCTTGCCGAAATTGATGGACCCCAATCTCGGCCAGTGATGATGCTGGTCTCGCCGATGCTTAAAGTTGTGCCCCTTACGATCCATATCCCCCTCAAAGACGTCTCTTCAGCTATTACAGAGACAAAAATCATTGAGACGGCAACAACCCTGGATACGGCGTTGAGGCGAGATTTCAACCTGCAGACCCCACGCATTGCCGTGACCGGACTTAATCCGCATGCTGGAGAAGACGGCACTCTTGGCCGTGAAGAAATCGATGTAATCATCCCGGCACTAAAAAAACTGACAGATATGGGAATTCTGGTCAGCGGTCCATTTTCGGCCGATACACTCTTTCACGAAGATCGGCGGCAGGATTACGACGCCGTTATTGCCATGTATCACGATCAGGCCTTAGTCCCGATCAAAACCCTTGATTTTCACGGCGGGGTCAATACAACCCTCGGACTCAGTTACATTCGCACCAGCCCGGATCACGGGACTGCACTTGACCAGGCAGGAAAGTTTACAACAAGCCCGGTCTCATTGATGGCAGCGATCAACCTTGCTTTTGAAATGGCGCGCAACCGGCAGGGCCGCCATGCCTGACCCAGTTATTGAAAAAATAAACCATCTGCCTCCATTGCGGGAGGTTATCCGGAAGGCAGGGCTCGATGCCAAAAAAAGCCTTGGACAGAATTTTCTTCTTGATCTCAATCTGACAGGGCGGATAGCGAGGGCCGCGCCAACGCTTGATGGCACGGTGATAGAGGTTGGCCCAGGGCCGGGCGGCCTTACCAGAGCACTCCTGCTGGCAGGTGCGGAACATGTAATTGCGATTGAAAAGGACCGCCGGGCGATTGCGGCATTAAAGCCGTTGGTGGATGCGGCTGAAGGCCGTCTTGAAATCATCGAGGAAGATGCGCTCAAGCTTGATGTTGCCAGTCTTGGACCCCGAAACAAATCACGCCAGATTGTCGCTAACTTGCCCTATAATATAGCAACGGGACTGCTTTTAAACTGGCTAGGCCAGGGTGAAAGCCTGACCTCCATGACATTGATGTTCCAGCGTGAGGTGGGCCAGCGCCTTGCAGCGGGACCTGGTGAAGATGCCTATGGTCGGCTTTCGGTGATGGCGCAGTGGCGGTGCCATGTTAAGCGTCTTTTTGACATTCCGCCTGAAGCTTTCGTGCCACCGCCAAAAGTGACATCGAGCGTCGTACAACTGATCCCGCGCCCGGTTCCTCTTGCCCCGGCAGAAGTCAATATTCTCGAAGAAGTCACCCGCGTGCTTTTTGGTCAGCGCCGCAAAATGCTTCGTGCCTCATCCAAACCGATTGGCGGTATTGATCTCCTGGAGCAGGTTGGCATTGCTGGAGATGTCCGTGCTGAAACTCTTCAGGTAGAGGATTTTTGCCGCATTGCAGAAGCGTTGCGTAAAGTTCGGGCCTAGTGCCCCTCACGCAGGCTTTTGACAAATCCAGTAAGCCCTGTCTGGCGATCCCGACGCAACCGTTCGGCCATGAGAATGGATTTCACCTGCCGGACCGATGTTTCCAGATCAATATTGACAATGATGTAATCATATTCTGGATAATGTGACATTTCATCTGCGGCTTTGCTCATTCGCCTTGCGACGACTTCCGGCGCATCCTGACCGCGCTTGTTGAGGCGGTTTTCAAGTTCACCAATCGATGGAGGGAGAATAAATACCGAAACCAGATCATCACGTGCCCGGGCTTTGAGTTGCTGGGTTCCCTGCCAGTCTATATCAAATAGCACATCCTTACCCTGACTCATCTTGTCTTCAACCTGTGCTCTTGGTGTACCGTAGTAATGATCAAATACCTTGGCGTATTCAAGAAACCTGTTCTGATTGATCATCAGTTGAAAATCTTCCGTGGAAACAAAGCTGTAATCAACTCCTTCCACTTCCCCCGGACGGCGCTTTCTAGATGTTGCGGATATAGACAGATATAGATTGTCATCTTCTTCAAGCAATCGGCGAGATATTGATGACTTTCCGGCACCGGAAGGAGACGATAGAACAAGCATCAGACCACGCCGTGAAATTCCATGGATATAAGATGGGTCTGAATACACGCCGGTCATCACCTGGTCCTTTGTTTAATACACGCCACATACTAGCCGCAAGACCTGGAGGCCTCAACTCAGAAGTCACTCAGGGCATGGCTTACCTTACTCTAATTTCCTTCAGATTGCCTCAAGGCACGCCAAGCCCGGACATTGCGGTTATGTTCGGCCAGCGTGCGGGCAAAAGCATGACCACCTTTGCCATCAGCAACAAAATAGAAAAAAGGTGTTTCTTCAGGGTTCAGCGCCGCGTTTAGACTATCAAGTCCCGGATTGCAAATCGGTGTTGGAGGCAGACCATTTTGCATATAGGTATTCCAGGGACTAGGATCCTTGAGATGATCGCGGGTAAGCCGTTCCACTATCCTCCCTGAGCGAAAAAGCCCGTAAAGCACGGTCGGGTCAGATTGCAATCTCATCCCGGCCCGAAGTCGATTGACAAAAACTGACGCAACCTTACCGCGCTCTTCGACAAGGCCAGTTTCCTTTTCTATGATTGAAGCCAGGATAATCGCCTCATCAAGACTGGTATAGGGCAGATCTTCAGCGCGCTCAGCCCAGGCTTCGGCAAAGGCTATTTCCCTTGCCTTCCGGATACGTTCAACAAATACATTTCGATCCGTTCCACGGGTGAAGAAATAAGTTTCAGGCAGAAGTTCACCTTCCCTGATTTCCGGGGTGATATTTCCTGAAAATCTTGCGTCATCCTGCAATGCAGATGTAACCTCAACGCTGGTCCAGCCCTCCGGGATAACAAAACTGTGCTGGATCGCCTTGCCTTCGTGAATGATATCCATGGCCTCAGAAAGACTGGCACCCGGCGGCAATATAAACTCGCCTGCCTTCGGACGATACTGCTTGTCACGACGACGCTCTTCGATCCGCATCACCCATCGGTTGTGCGGAATACCTGCCCGTTCCAGCAGGGCACTGATCACGACCCTTCCCGCCCCTTCAGGAACGAGGATGATTTCGCTATCTTTCATCACTCCAGGGCGATGTAATTCAGAGAAAAACCATATGATGAGGGCACCTGCCCCTGCGGCAACAATGAGAAGCAACGCCGAAAGCACCCCAAAATATTGTCTAGGGCGGGTTTCTTTGGTTGTCTTGTCCGTATTATCATCCATGGTTCAGGTCCAGCCACCCATGGAGGGCCGGTCCGATCACTCGACCTTGCCCACGATCAGGCTGGCATTGGTGCCGCCGAAGCCAAAGGAATTGGACATCACGTTGCGCACGGTTTTCTTTTTTGATTTATGCGGAACAAGATCGAGATCCGCCACTTCATCTGCCGGATCATCAAGATTTCTTGTCGGAGGTACGGTATCTGTGTAGCTTGCCATAATCGAGAAAATCGCCTCGATTGCACCGGCGGCGCCCAGAAGATGCCCGGTTGCGCTCTTGGTAGATGACATTGACATGTTCTTGACCGCCGAACCGAATAGACGTTTTATTGCTCCTGCCTCAATAACATCACCAAGCGGGGTTGAGGTTCCGTGAGCATTGACATAATCCATATCCTGAGGGGCAAGGCCGGAATCCCTTAAGGCCGCCTGCATGGCGCGAAAGCCGCCATCGCCATCATCGGCTGGAGCAGTGATATGGTGGGCATCGCCGGAAAGACCATATCCCTTGATCTCACCATAAATCGTAGCGCCCCTTGCCTTGGCATGTTCATATTCTTCAAGAACAACGACG
The DNA here is from genome assembly GCA_041228335.1 of Alphaproteobacteria bacterium LSUCC0684. Taxonomy (NCBI): domain Bacteria; kingdom Pseudomonadati; phylum Pseudomonadota; class Alphaproteobacteria; species Alphaproteobacteria bacterium LSUCC0684. The sequence continues at coordinate 1,498,224 of CP166130.1, forward strand.
CCAGCCCCCTCACCCATGACAAAACCGTCACGTCCCTTGTCCCAAGGGCGGGAAGCAGCCGCAGGATTATCGTTGAAACCGGTAGAGAGCGCCCTTGCGGCGGCAAAACCGGCCACGCCGAGGCGGCAGATTGCAGCTTCCGCGCCACCAGCAACCATCACATCCGCATCACCGTATTTGATAAGCCTTGCAGCATCACCTATCGCATGACATCCGGTTGAACATGCCGTAACAACAGAATGATTAGGGCCTTTGAAACCGAATTTGATCGAAACCTGGCCGGAGATGAGGTTAATCAGCGAGGATGGAATAAAGAAAGGACTGATCCGGCGCGGCCCGCGTTCATCCATCAATCGTCCGGTTTCATAAATTGTCTGCAAGCCGCCAATCCCTGAGCCAATCATCACGCCGGTGCGGTGCTGCTTTTCTTCATCATCAGCAACCCAGCCAGAGTGCTCAACTGCCATGATGGATGCGATGAGACCATAGAGAATAAAAGGGTCGATTTTACGCTGATCCTTGGGTTCAACCCAGTCATCGGCGTTAAGTGTTCCGCCAGTGCCGTCGCCACGAGGTATCATCGCGGCAATCTGGCAGGGCAGGTCCTCCACCTCAAAACTATCGATCTTACGGAACCCGTGCTGTCCATCAAGCAGGGCATTCCAGTTATGATCAAGTCCGGCACCTAAAGGGCTGACTATTCCCATTCCGGTGACGACAACACGTCTCATGGTCAATGCTAGTCCTGAGGTGGAAAAAGGTTAGGAACCGTTGGCGCTGATGAAATCAACGGCGTCTTTGACCGTCTGGATCTTTTCCGCGGCATCATCGGGGATTTCGCACCCGAATTCTTCTTCAAAAGCCATAACCAGTTCTACTGTATCCAGGCTATCTGCACCGAGATCGTCGATAAAGCTTGCGCCCTCTACCACCTTGGAATCTTCAACACCGAGGTGCTCAACAACAATCTTTTTGACGCGATCTGCAATGTCACTCATCGTGGTCTCCCCTTGCAACGGGTTGGAATTATAAGTTTAGCGCGGTTTGCGCCGTGATAATGAAGCGTTTAGATAACAAATATTTTCCCGAAAGGCTAGCCTTCGATTACGTGTATTTTACACGATAATGACATCATTGCCATCGTGAAGAATTGATCCTCTCCTCTTCACCTGACAGAGGGATTCTAGAGCATTGCCATCCCGCCATTAATATGAAGAGTGGCGCCGGTGAGATACCCGGCTTCTTCACTGGCAAGAAAGGCGACTGCCGCGGCAACTTCATTAGCCTCACCCAGTCTGGCGGCTGGTATTCCTCCCATGAGCGAAGCTTTCTGATCTTCGCTGAGGGCATCCGTCATAGGCGTGCGAATAAAGCCTGGAGCAACGATATTGGCCGTCACCCCGCGGGAGGCAACTTCGGCGGCCAAGGCTTTTGTAAACCCTGTCAGTCCGGCTTTGGCGGCAGCGTAATTAGCCTGCCCCGGATTGCCCGTATACCCAACGATGGAAGACATCTGGATGATCCGCCCCCACCGTGCCTTCATCATACCGCGCAACGCTGACCTCGAAAGCATCATCGCTGCCTTGAGATTTACGTTCATGACGGCATCCCAGTCTTCGTCTTTCATCCGCATCAGCAGATTATCCCGGGTAATACCGGCGTTATTGACCAAAATATCGATCGGCGCGCCGGTAGCATCACCTGCCCTTGCGACAAGTCCAGACACATCATCGGCATCAGAGAGATTTGCAACAAGCACTTCGCAGCGGCCATCAAGGCGTGATGCAACATCATCAAGCACCGCCTGACGCGTGCCAGTGAGCACAACTGTCGCGCCCTGACGATGAAGAGCTTCGGCAACTTCGGCACCAATCCCGCCACTTGCGCCAGTGACAAGTGCGGTATGTCCGTTCAGTTCAAACATGCGAATCCCCCTTTAATGAGTGGTTTTGCCTGCCTAGCCCATAAGCTCGGCAAAAGCCTTGATATCTTCCGGTGTTTCCACATTCAACGCGGTCGCATCAGGCAAAGTTCGCTTTACCAACCCGGTCAGAACCTTTCCGGTGCCAATCTCAATAAATCGCTCGATGCCAGATTGAGCCATGTTAATCAATGTCTCATGCCAGCGAACAAGCCCCGTAACCTGGGTGATAAGATTCTCACGGAGAATAGAAGGGTCCGTCTCCGGTGCTGCAGTAACATTGCAAAACAACGGCAGGCTGGGCGGATGCATCGTCACCCCGGCCAGCGCCGTTGCCATGGCATCAGCGGCAGGCGCCATCAAGCGGCAATGAAAAGGAGCACTTACCGGCAGTTTGATGGCACGGCGGATACCCATTTCTTTAGCGAGTTCCAGCGCCTCATCCACATCAGCAACTGCGCCACTGATAACCACCTGCCCTGGAGCATTGTCATTGGCCATATCTAGCGCATTCCAGTTTTTATGATTGATAATGGTCTCTACCTGTTCACGATCAGCGCCAAGGAGAGCGGCCATTGCGCCCTCTCCCACTGGCACTGCATTCTGCATGGAATCCCCTCTGAGACGGAGAAGTTTTGCTGCAGTTGCTATATCAAACGTACCAGCCGCCGCAAGAGCTGCGTATTCCCCGAGCGAGTGGCCGGCTACGGCATCACCGAGTTGATCAATAGATTTGCCTAATTGCTCTTCAATTACTCGTGTAACCATGAGTGCTGTTGTCATCAACGCAGGCTGCGCATTGCGAGTCATGCGAAGCGTGTCTTCAGGGCCTTCTTTCATGACCTTACCCAACCCGCCACCAAGCGCTGCATCGACTTCTTCCATTACCGAGCGCGCAACGGGAAACGCCTCAAGAAGCGCTTTCCCCATTCCGACTGCTTGCGACCCCTGCCCCGGGAAAAGAAAAGCTGTTTTTGTCATGCCATGCCTGTAAATTGGGTTTATCGATTAAGAATTTGCTATAGCATTGATCCCATACCCCGGCAAGCCAAGCCCAAGGACTGCCATGCTTAACTATAGCGATGCCATCCAGTTGCTTCGATGCCAGTTGATCACAAATCCAACCGCAACGATGACCACAAGGATCAGCGCATAACTTAACAGACGCTTTGTAGTTGGGGAAATGTCAGTGCTTTCAATCCTGTCATACGCTTTCCAAGCAACAAACATCAGCACAAGAATACCGACACCACCCACAAGTACTGTATCCATCTTTCATTCCTGTATGATTGAAATTTAAAAATTATTATTAATCTAACAAAATTATTTCATATAAAAAACAATATTTTACATAAACATACTTATAAAAAATTAATCTAAATAATTGCCCCGCCCCATTTCCGACATATTTTGACCTCCAAGGTGAATGAATTTTTTCCATTCATCGTAAATAAACTCAACGTTGAGGAGTATCTACAATGAAGATGCTGAATAAAGTCACTAAACTGGCTATCCCTGCAGCAGCATTCTCTTTTATGCCCATGGTAGCCAATGCAGCTCAAAACCTGCAGCAGGATGATTTTGTCGGAATTTCCTTCTGGCTTATCTCCATGGCCCTGATTGCCTCCACGGCTTTCTTCTTCCTGGAAACACAGCGTGTTTCCGCCAAGTGGAAGACGTCTCTTGTCGTGTCGGGTATGGTCACCATGGTTGCTGCTGTTCACTACTTCTACATGCGTGATGTATGGGTGGCGACAGGCGACACACCAACCGTGTATCGTTATATTGACTGGCTGATTACCGTTCCATTGCTGATGGTTGAATTCTACCTGATCCTGCGGGCGATTACCAACGTGTCATCCGGCGTTTTCTGGCGCCTGATCATTGGTACCATGGTGATGCTGGTTGGTGGATATCTCGGCGAAGCCGGATATATCAACATCACCCTCGGCTTCATCATCGGGATGGCAGGCTGGATTTACGTTCTTTATGAAATCTTTGCCGGTGAAGCAGGCAAGCTGAATGCTGGTTCTGCACCAGCTTCCGTTCAGTCTGCTTTCAACACCATGCGTTGGATTGTAACCATCGGCTGGGCGATTTATCCGCTTGGCTATTTCTTCGGATACATGACTGCCAGCGCCAGCATGGAAAGCCTGAACGTGATCTACAACCTCGCCGACGTTCTCAACAAGATCGCCTTTGGTGTGATCATCTGGAGCGTTGCCGTGTCTGAATCAGAAAAGGCCTAAACATCAAGTTTCGGGCAATCCATCAGGGTTGCCCGAACTCTCCCACGACAATGAAAAGAGCTTAAGGGGGAAATTATGGATGATCTTGCTTTTAATGCCCTCGAGGTGACCAGGCTTAACCCTGCGGCAACCCAAAACGCAGACCCCCTTTCAAATATCCGCACCCTTATTCTGAATTCACTGCCTGATGCAGATGAACCGCTTGGCCAGGCCGCGCACCACCATTTTGAAGATCCAGGAAAAATGCTGCGCGCCGGACTTGCTCTCTCCACCGGCAAAGCGTTTGGCATTCAGCCCGAAGCCTGCATGAACTGGGCTGCAGCAATTGAAGTTTTGCACAATGCTTCACTGATCCATGATGATATTTCCGATGGTGACACCGCACGCCGTGGCAGGCCTTCGATCTGGGCTGCCTTTGGTCGTGATACTGCCCTCGCTCTCGGTGACTGGTTGATTGCACTATCCTTTGAATTTGCTGCAAAAGCCGCGATTGCAGGAAGCAACCCTAAACTTGTTGCAACACTCTCCCATCATATGAAAGACACCACTACCGGTCAGGCCATGGAATTTGAAACAACAGGCTACCCTGACTGGAGATGTTATCGACAGATTATCAGGGGCAAGACAGCCCCGCTTTTCATCGCTCCGGTGGAAGGAATGGCTCTCCTTGCTGGTCGGGACGATATTGTTGAACCGATCACCCAGTATTTTAACGCCGTTGGCACCGCTTACCAGGTGGCGAATGATATTCTTAACATCCTCGGGACCGATGGCGCTATCAATCCCGCGTCAGATCTTGCCCGCCGGGCACCAAACGGGGTCATCGTGACCTTTCGAAACCTTCTGGTTGGAAAAGAAGCCCGGGAATTTGACTCCTGGCTGTTATCAGGAGATCAAGGCCAGGTAGCAATGTGGTATCACCAGCTGCTTCAATCTTCGGCAATTAAGGTAACCACCGAGTTGATGAATGGTATCCTGCGGGATGCGGAAAACAAGGCAACCTTTGTCCCCCATGAGTTGAGCCATATTGTCCAGCCTATTCAAAAACTGCTAACATCGATTTGTTCGCTTTCGCTGGAACACGCCGCTGAATAACTTTCCCCTGAGGGATACGAATACCATGAAAAAGCCCGATAGCTACCGGACCAACGGCCAGAAAGTTCTGGTGATCGGCGCGGGGTTTGGCGGTATTGCATCAGCCCTGAGGATGCGGGCCCGGGGGTATGATGTCACGCTGGTGGACAGGATGAACGCCATTGGCGGACGCGCCCAGGTATTTGAACGTGGCGGTTTCCGGCATGATGCTGGTCCGACCGTCGTGACAGCTCCATTTCTTTTTGATGAACTCTTCGAACTTTTTGGTGAGAAGCGGGAAGATCACGTCGAGTTTCGACCTCTTGATCCCTGGTACAGGTTTGTTTTCAATACTGGTGAGACTTTCGATTATCGGGCAAGCGTTGAAGACACGATGACCGAAATCGAACGGTTTTCGCCTGAAGACAAGAAAGGATATGAGCGCCTGCTGAAAGCATCAAAGGATATCTTTGAAATCGGCTTTGAACGGCTCGCCGCGCGTCCGTTTACCCGTTTCTTCACGATGGTTCAGCAGATACCGGCTCTGCTCAAGCTCAGAAGCTACATGACCGTTGCCCAGATGGTGAACAGTCATATCCGCCACCCGCTACTTCGCCAGGCTTTTTCGATCCATCCACTTCTTGTGGGGGGCAATCCATTTTCGACAACCTCGATCTATACCCTGATCCATTATCTTGAACGACGCTGGGGCGTCTGGTTCGCCATGGGAGGAACTGGCAAACTGGTGGCCGAATTGATGAATTTGATGGAACGGCAGGGGATTGATGTCAGGCTTGGTGTTGATATTGAACACATCACCCTTCAGAACGGCCTCGCCAATGGCGCAGTTGCGACCAACGGAGATGTGTTTGAAGCAGACCGGGTTATCTGCAATGGCGATCCGCCGACTGTCTATGCCCAGATGATGCCTGAGGGCCACAACCGTCCCAAAAAGACTCTTCCTGAACGCATGACCCATTATTCCATGGGGCTTTACGTGCTTTTCTTTGGCACCCGCAAATCCTACCCGGATATAGCTCATCACACTATCTGGATGGGGCCGAGATATAGAGAGCTGCTCAAGGATATTTTTGATCGGAAAATTCTTGCCGATGATTTTTCGCTCTACCTCCATCGCCCAACAGCGACCGATAAAAGTTTCGCCCCGGAGGGTTGTGACAGTTTCTATGTGCTCTGCCCGGTGCCCAATCTTCTTGGCAAGGTTGACTGGAATATTGAAGGTGAACGTCTCAAGACCCGGATAACCGACGCCCTTGAACGCACCATCATGCCGGGCCTTTCCGAAGCGATGTGTGAAGAATTCTGGATGACACCCGAGGATTTCAAAAAGGATTATCGGGCCATGCACGGCACCGGGTTTTCGATTGCACCCATCTTTTCGCAATCGGCCTGGTTTCGCTACCATAATCGTGACCCGGATATTCCTAATCTGTATTTTGCCGCCGCCGGGGCCCACCCTGGCGCGGGGATGCCTGGAGTTCTCTGTTCTGCCAAGGTTGTTGAGGCACTGGTGGCAGAAGATGAGGCAACGCATCGGGTGGCGTGAAGAATTGATGGCTTGATAGCAATGATCAGAGGCTGATGTGAGGAAACAATGACCGAAGCCATGATCCTAGAGGCAGAAATGACCCTCCGCCAGGAAGGCCGCACCTTCCATTGGGCAAGGCGGTTTCTTGGTCAGGGTATGGGGCAGGACGCCGCGAGGCTCTATGCTTTCTGCCGCCTGCTTGATGATCTTGCTGACGGCGATCTGCCCAACGGAGCAAGACGGTTGATGTCCATCCGTGACAGCCTGTTGGGAAATACAACCGCCCTTGATCCTGCCCTGCTTGAATTCCGCCCTTTCATACATGTTAAAAATTTGCCTGAAGATGTGCTTATCGCTCTCATTGATGGACTTCTGATGGATCAGGAAACAGTCCTGCTCGGTACAAGAGAAGATCTGGCAAGATACAGCTATCATGTGGCCGGTACTGTCGGGATCCTGATGTGCCGTATCCTCGACTGCGACAGCCCCGAAGCAACGGCGTTTGCCATCGATCTCGGGATTGCCATGCAGCTTACCAATATTGCCCGGGATGTGCTTGAGGATGCCCATATGGGACGTCGTTATCTGCCCGGGGACTGGGTTGGCGGAATAACTCCACGCGAAATCGTCCTCGCCACACAAGAAGCCGACGCCATGATCATCAAACAGGTTGCCGAAGGTGTCATGCGCACCCTGTCACTTGCGGAAACCTATTACGAAAGCGGGATCATGGGGCTCAGCTATCTTCCCATGAGAGCGCATATCGCCATCCTCATTGCTGCCCGGGCTTACCGTCAGATCGGGCTCCAGCTCGCTCGTCAAGGTTATAACTGGCAGGACGGAAGGCAGGTGACATCCACGGCAACAAAGGCATGTTCGAGCATCGCCGCCTTACCGCTCATGCGGTACAGATCAAAGGCCGTACTCCCCCATGATGACCGTCTGCATCATGGCCTTGAAGGCCTTCCCCATGCCCGGGGATAGGATCAGGGTTGGAATACTTGGCGGGGGTGGAGCTGGTCTCAGCCTAGCCCGCCGACTTGCCGGCATGGAGATGCTGGATCTTATTATTGTCGACTCGCAGAAACCCCGCGATCGCGCCGATCACAGCTGGGGGTTCTGGCATACGCAAGGCATGGATGATGCCTTTCACATGGCACGGAAACATTGGCACCGATGGCAGATCATCACCGAAACCGGAACAGCAGATCAAAGGGCGGAACGGTTCGCCTATGCCGCAATTGAAAGTAAGGCATGGCTTACGGATTGCCGGCTTAAATCCATGAAATCCGGGGCAGAGATCCATCCCTACCATGTGCATGCTGTTCGCAGGACAGATTCAACCTTCGTGCTTGAAACTGATGATGGTGAGATCACGGTGGATGCGGTTTACGACAGTCGCCCACCCCCCTTACCAGAGGGGATCATGCTCCAGCATTTTCTGGGCTGGGAAATCGAGACCGAACATCCCTGTTTTGATGAAAGCACGGCTGTGCTCATGGATTTTCGATGTGATCAGTCCCGCGGCGTGCATTTTATCTATATCCTGCCCTATTCGGCGCATCGAGCGCTCGTGGAATCCACCATGTTTACCCCAACTCTAGAAGAAAACACCTTCTATGAAAACGCGATTGACCGATATTGCCGAGAGATCCTTGCATCAGGGCAATATCGAATTCTGCGGCGGGAAAAAGGTGTGATTCCCATGGGGGTTTTTGCCCCGAGAGATCCGGAACTGCCCTCCATAGGCGGCAATGGCGGGGCCATCCGGCCATCGAGCGGTTATGCCTTTGCCTTTATCCAGAAACAGGCAGACGCCATTCGTGCCTGCATCACCGGCGGGGAGATTCACGCCTCAACACTCCCGCATCAACCTGTTGATCTCTGGATGGATCGCATATTCCTGCGAGTCCTCAGACGATTTCCAGGCATTGCCCCACGCCTCTTTCTGGCCATTGGCAAAGCCTTGAACGGAGATGCCATGGCACTTTTCATGGCTGGTGAAGCAACATGGAGTATTCGCCTTAAAGTGATACTGGCGATGCCGAAATGGCCATTTATCCTTGCCCTGGCAGGCGTGGGAAGGCATCGCCATGGTTAGCCCCGGCCTGATCGAAACCCTCGGCATGGTCAATGTGATCAGCCTTCTTGCGGTGGTTGCCATCGGCCTGCCCCATGGCGCGATGGATGGCGCGGTGGCGCTGGCGCTCGGCTATGGCCGCAACTGGCCCAGGATGGGAGCATTTATTCTCGGCTATATCGCGCTGGCCGGTCTGGTGGTGATGTTCTGGCTTGGTTTTCCCGTGCTGGCGCTGGCGCTGTTTTTATTGATCAGCCTTGTGCATTTCGGCAACGGGGATACCGATACAATACATCCCTTGCATCGCTTGGTGCAGATACTCTGTCATGGCGGGATCGTGGTGGTGGCAATCCCGCTTTTTCACCCAAATATCACCAGTGAGCTTTTCTCCTATCTTTCAGGTCCGGATGCCGTGGTGATCCGGTCTTATCTCTATCCCCTTGCTATGGTGATAACTGTAGCGGGGCTGATTTACGCTGGCATTGCCATACGCATTCCTTCAATGAGGCTTCGGTTCCTCGAATTTATCGGGCTTCTGATGTGTGTATGGGCCCTGCCTCCGCTTGCGGGTTTCGCCATCTATTTTGCCGGAGTTCATACCCCGCGACATGTGCGGCGGATTTTCCTCAAGCTTCGCGCCCATGATCCGGCCGTTTCACCGTTTCGGCTGACGGCTCTATTTACATCGGTCACCTGGATTGGGGGGGCCTTAGCGTATTTCTATCTGGCAGAGCGCATGGCCGTTGATGCCGCCGCTTTTCAGGTCATCTTCATTGGTCTTGCCGCGCTGACCTTTCCCCATATGATCTTGATCGATGCGGTCTTTCGCCCCAAGATGAGAGACTTAGTTACGGAAACCCCTGATCATGACCAGAACCGCTGACCGTAAGGATATCCACCTTGATCTTGCCCGCGCCCCCCAGTCAAGGTCTGGCATCTCCCATGATCTTGACCGGGTGCAGCTCGAACACAATGCCATGCCCGAATGTCATTTCAACGAGATTGATCTGACCTGCCGGTTTCTGGGCCACCGGCTATCCATGCCCTTGATGATCGGCGCCATGACCGGCGGAACCGACCGTGCTGATGCCATCAACTGCCTACTTGCCGAGGCGGCAAATGAGATCGGCATTGCACTTGCCGTGGGATCACAGCGTGCCAGCCTCGAAGCAGGCCGTGATCAGTCAGGGCTGCGCGCCAATGCGCCAAATATTCCGATTATTGGCAATCTTGGCGGTGTTCAACTTGCCCGTCCGGGCGGGATTGACCTTGCCAGACGCGCTGTTGATGCCATCGAGGCAAACGCTATGGCAATTCATCTAAACCCCTTGCAGGAAATTGCCCAGCCTGAAGGCGATCACGACTGGCGCGGCGTTGAAGAGGCGATTGCTGCCTTGTGCGATACCCTGCCCTGCCCTGTCATCGTAAAGGAAGTGGGGGCCGGGATATCAGCTTCCGTTGCCGCAAGGCTGATGGCGGCAGGCGTCCGTTATGTTGATGCAGCTGGACTTGGAGGAACGAACTGGACCCGCATTGAAACCCAACGCAGAAATGGCGATGAAGACATCTTTACCCCCTTCCTTGACTGGGGAATTCCCACCCTTGATGCCATCGTTCAGATACGCTCGCACCTGCCTGATCTCGGGCTCATTGCCTCGGGCGGAATACGGCATGGACTGGATGCGGCAAGAGCACTCTGGCTAGGGGCGGATATGGTTGCTGCCGCCGGCCATTTCCTCACCCTCGCCGAGGATGAGAAAACTCGCCTGACGCCTGAAAAACTTGGGCAGGGACTGGAAAACTGGCAACTGCAGATGCGCATCTGTCTGTTTCTGACGGGCAGCCGGAATATCGCCGAATTTCGGCGTGCCAGAGGGGTGATAAAAAATTCCTGATTTTTTTCACATCAGGGGTTGATCAAGCGTAGATCAGATACATTTTATGGGTAATAATCTCCCCCGGTGGTGGTCTCAGTTCCTCCCCCAAACAGTTACTGAGACCACCCAATCCCCCGATGGATGATTAATGCCTTTTAAATCCACCATTTTGAATTTATCAATCGGGCGTTCGACCTGATGGGCAATTTGCGTCTTGTGCTGGGCGACCAGTTGAGCACTTCCCTTGCATCGCTTGCAGACCTCAAGATGGGTGACACGGTGCTGATGGCCGAAGTCGCGGAAGAGGCCGGATATGTCAACCATCACCAGAAGAAGATAGCGTTCATTTTTTCGGCCATGCGGCATTTTGCCGAAGAGCTTCGGCAGGATGGCGTGAATGTCGTCTATGTAAAGTTTGATGATCCGGAAAATACCGGCAGCCTGCGCGGTGAGGTTGAACGAGCTGTTCATCGCATCAACCCTTCGCGGCTTATCCTGACCGAACCAGGCGAGTTCCGGCTTCGTGAGGAATTCGGCACCTGGGAAGATGTCTTTGGCCTTTCGGTCGAGCTCCGCCCTGATACGCGATTTCTTACCACCATTCAGGCGTTTTCATCCTGGGCAGAGGGCCGAAAATCCCTGCGGATGGAGTTCTTCTACCGTCAGGCCCGCCGCCAGCATCAGATACTGATGAATGGCGAGGACCCCGAAGGCGGCCAATGGAATTTCGATCAGGAAAACCGGCAACCGCCCCGGGAAGGGGTGAAGCCTCCGGCCACGTTCAGGGTCGAACCTGATGCCATAACACGGGACGTGCTTGATCTGGTCCGCCAGAAGTTCAGCCACCATTTCGGGCATCTCGACGGGTTTGGATATGCGGTTTGCCGGAAGGATGCGCTCAAGGCGGTTGATCTATTCATTGAGGAACGTCTGCCGCATTTCGGCACCTGGCAGGATGCGATGGTAGATGGCGAGCCCTGGATGTATCACGCGCATATCGGGCTTTACCTGAATGCCGGTCTTCTGCTCCCCCTTGAAGTGATCCGGCGTGCGGAACAGGCCTGGCATGAAGGAAAAGCCCCGCTTAACGCGGTTGAAGGATTTATACGCCAGATCCTTGGCTGGCGCGAATATGTGCGCGGAATCTACTGGCTCAACATGCCGCAATACGCGAGCGCCAATGCCCTTGGCGCCCATCGCCCCCTGCCTGATTTCTACTGGACGGCTGATACCGACATGCGGTGCCTTCAGCAATGCGTTACCGAAACCCGGGACAACGCCTATGCGCATCATATCCAGCGGCTCATGGTGCTGGGAAATTTTGCCTTGCTGGCGGGGATAGACCCTGCCGAAGTCAATGCCTGGTATCTGGCTGTCTATGCCGATGCCTATGAATGGGTTGAACTGCCCAATGTCAGCGGCATGACCCTCTATGCTGATGACGGGTATCTAGCCAGCAAACCCTATGCCGCAAGCGGCGCCTATATCAACAGAATGTCCACCTATTGCCGACGCTGCCGATACAAGGTTGCCGCCAAGAGCGGCCCGGATGCCTGCCCGTTCAACTACCTTTACTGGGATTTTCTGATCCGCAACCGCGGCAGGCTGAAGAACAACCCCCGGATGGGAATGCCGTACCGGACGCTGGACCGGATGGATGCAGGCAAAATCGAAATCATCCGACATGACAGTCGGCGATTTCTCGATGGACTGGACTGACCGGCTCATCTGACTTTATACTCGCGATTGACCGCAACCGATGAGAATTTGATCCGATGATTTTCCGACAGCTTTTTGATACGACGTCTTCCACCTACACCTACCTGATTGCCAGCCGGGCTGGTGGCGAGGCGCTGCTGATCGATCCTGTTTTCGAAAAAACGGAGCGTTATCTCAAACTTCTCGAAGAGCTTGATCTGCGGCTCGTCAAAGTCGTTGATACGCATGTCCATGCTGATCACGTCACCGCCATGGGGGTCTTGCGTGACACCACCAACTGCATCACCGTGATGGGCGAGCAATCTTCGGTTGATGTTGTTTCCATGCGGGTCGCGGATGGAGAAAAGGTCCGGATCGAGGGCATTGAACTCACCGCCATGTATACCCCGGGCCATACCGATGACAGCTATTCCTTTTCGATGGATGACCGGGTGTTCACCGGCGACACACTTCTGATCCGCGGCACCGGCCGCACCGATTTTCAGAATGGTGATGCGGCGCATCAATATGACTCGATCTTCAACAGGCTTCTGAAACTGCCGGACAACATGCTGGTCTATCCCGCGCATGACTACAAGGGCGATATGGTTTCAACCATTGCCGAAGAACGCGCCAACAACCCGAGGCTGCAGGTTTCAAGCCGCGAGGAATATATCGAGTTGATGAACAATCTCAATCTTCCCAACCCGAAGATGATGGATGTGGCGGTGCCGGAAAACCAGAAAATGGGCATCACCCTTGACCGGCAACGTGAAGTCCCCACGCTCGATGCCAAAAGGCTGAAAGAGGGTGCCGAGGGATATCTGATCGTGGACCTGCGCGAAAAAGGCGAGCGGGAGAAATCCGGCATCATCCCCGGCTCGGTGCATGCGCCATTCAGCTATGTCGATCAGCATCTGCCGATGCTGCAGCAATCCGGCAAGCCTATCGTATTCTACTGCGCTGTTGGCGAAAGATCGACGCTGGCGATCGGCATTGCCAAGGCAAAAGGGATCACTGACTGCGCCCATATCGCAGGGGGATATCAATCCTGGCTGGATTCGGGCGGCGCTACCGAGACTGTCTGATCCCGCCAAAACCCCAAAAAAAGACCGCATCAGATGATGCGGTTTCTTTTGCTTTTCCAGCCTGATCCGGGTTCCGGTCAGGGCGGTGTGGCGACCCGTACGGGATTCGAACCCGTGTTGCCGGCGTGAAAGGCCGGTGTCCTAGGCCTCTAGACGAACGGGTCATCAAGGCGTGCCATTGAATAGCCAATTGCTTGGGCGAAATCAAGCATGATTATGCAGGAAGACCAATATTATTGACGGTTTCACCTTCCGGCGGCAGCAGATTGAAGCTCCCTTGCATCCTCGATGAGAAACTGCACCTTCACCTGGCCCTGATATCGATTGCGTGAAACCCGGCCCAGCACCTGCATCGGCCGGCCATCGGTTGCCGATTGCAGCGCCGCCGCAAGAGGTGTTCCCGCCACGCGGAAAGCGACGGCGTCAACCTGACCGGTTGCATCCATAAGGCGCATGGCAAGATGTGTCTTGCCCCGGCCCATGGTGCGGAAGCCTTCAACCCGGACATGATCAAGACAGAAGCGTGGTTCGGGAAATCCGCTGCCGAAGGGCCCGGCCTGATCAAGCCAGTCAAGCAGTTCAAGCGAGCAATGCCCGGCCCCGATCGGGGCATCGACCAGATGCGAGATAACCGGGCCTTCGGCGCCAAAATCAGCTCTTGCCCGCGCTTCCATGAATTCCTGAAATGCCGGGAGATGTTCCATATCAAGCGTAAATCCCGCCGCCATATCATGCCCGCCACCGGCGATCAGCAAGCCTTTCTGGCTTGCGGCCATGATCGCAGCGCCAAGCCGAAACGGCGCCATGGACCGCGCCGACGCCTTGCCGATACGGCGGCCATCCGCGCCGGTCACAACGCTCATCACCGCGGCGGGCCGACCAAACCTTTCCCGTATCCGGCCTGCGGAAATGCCGACCACGCCCTGATTCCACCCCTCTGCATGGGCGAGAAGAAAGATACGTCCCTCGTCCCGCTCCAGCATGGCGGCGGCGGTGGTGGTGACCTCCTCTTCGATCTCCCGGCGGCGTGAATTCAGCGCATCGAGTTCCTCTGCCATGACCAGCGCCTCGGCTTCATCCGACGAGGTGAGCAGGCTGACCCCGAGGCTTGAATCCCCGATCCGGCCACCGGCATTGATTCGCGGGCCCAGGATGAACCCAAGCGCATACACATCCGGCGGCGCATCCAACCGGGCCGTATCGGCCAGCGCCGCAAGTCCGGGCCGGTCCCGCCGTGCCATTACCTTGAGGCCGGCGCGGACAAATGCCCGATTAAGTCCCTTGAGCGGCACGACATCGGCGATGGTTGCCAGCGCCACCAGATCAAGGCACTCCATGAGGGCGGGTTCCGGGCGATCATGGGTGAAGACGCCATCCTGGCGAAGCCGCCGCACCAGCCCCGCCATCACCATGAAGGCCACGCCGGCGGCGCATAGATACCCAAAGGCGCCGCTGTCTTCGAGCCGGTTCGGATTGACCACGGCGAGCGCGGCGGGCAGTTCCGGGCCGGCAATATGATGATCTATTATCAGCACATCAAGACCGGCCTGCTGCGCTGCTGCAATCGGCCCATGGGCGGTGATGCCGCAATCGACGGTGATGATGAGCTGACAGCCTTGTTTTTTGAGCTCAAGAAGGGCGGGCAGATTGGGGCCATACCCTTCGGCAAACCTGTCCGGGATATGAATGCCGACCTCAAGGCCGAGGGACCGAAAGACAAGGGCAAGTATCGCCGCCGACGAGGCCCCGTCAACGTCATAATCCCCGAAAATGCCGATCTTCTCCCTTGCCTTGACTGCTTTCGCGAGCCGGTCAACCATCGCGTCCATGCCCGTGAACACCGAAGGATCAGGCATCAGATCTCTTATTTTCGGATCAAGCCAGGCAAGGGCATCCTCACGGGTGATCCCGCGCCCGGCCAGCACCAGCGCCAGCGCAAGAGGCATGCCGGTCTCCTCGGCAATGCCCATCGCTATTCTCGGGTCTGCCGGAACGGTTTCCCACAAGGCTCCTGATGCGGACCGCTCAGCCGTCATCACTGGTATCGGCGATCACCATCACCGCAGGATCTTCGAGCACGCAATCCAGCGTCTTCATGCCCGCAAGCGCAGCTTCCATCGCCTTGAGATCAGTCTCATGGGTGGTGATCACCACCGGCACGGACCCGTTCTCCCCTTCATCGGAACGCCCCTGCTGCAGGAGCGATTCCACCGACATGTCATGATCACGCAAGACGGCGGTGACATCCGCCAGCACGCCGGGGCGATCATAGACCGCAAGACGGATATAAAACCTGTTCTGCCTGCCGCTGTTATTCGGTGCCGGGCAGGGCGCGAGCGATGCCGCATCTATCCCGAAGAAGGGCGATACCCGGCCACGGGCGGTATCGATAATATCCGCAAGAACCGCCGAAGCGGTGGCGCCTGCGCCTGCGCCCGGGCCGACCGCGGTGACGTTGCCGATCGGCCTTGCGTCAATCGAGACGGCGTTGAGCGGGCCGGTCACCTTGGCAAGCTGGGAAGATTTCGGCACCAGCGTCGGCTGGACGCTCAAGAAAATGCTGCCATCCACCTTCTCGGCGATGCCAAGCAGACGTATCACGTATCCCAGATTATCCGCGCAAGCGATGTCCAGCGCGTTGACCGACCTTATCCCGGCCACCGCAATAGCCTCAAAAGCAGGCACCGAGCCGAAGGCCAGCGCCGCAAGAAGCGAGAGTTTATGCGCCGCATCAATCCCGTCGATATCAAAGCCCGGGTCAGCTTCGGCATAGCCGAGGGCCTGGGCTTCGGCCAGCACATCTTCAAATTCGCGGCCCGTATCCGCCATGGTGGAGAGGATATAGTTGCAGGTTCCGTTGAGGATGCCGGAGACACGGCTGATCCGGTTCCCCGAAAGCCCTTCGCGTATCATCTTGAGGCAGGGAATCCCGCCGGCAACCGAAGCTTCCGCGCCAACAGACACCCCGCGGGTTTCCGCCATCATGGCAAGGCGATGCCCATGCCGTGACAACAGCGCCTTATTGGCAGTGACAACGGCCTTGCCATTGGTGATCGACGCCTCAACAAGCGCAAGCGCCGGGCCATCTTCACCGCCGATCAGCTCAACCACGCAATCCACATCATCCCGGGCGGCGAGCGCCACCGGATCAGGCTCAAACGCAATACCTGCCATGGAAAACCCGCGATCCCGCGACGCATCCCGGGCCGACACCGCCACAAGTTCAAGCGGCTGGCCGGCGCCTTTTGAAAGATGATCCGAATAAGTGAGCAACTGGCGGGCCGTTTCCGCCCCAACCGTTCCGAGACCGGCAATGGCAATCTTCATGGTTTTCCTATCCTTCCTCATATCTTCACTCATACCGTAGAACGATGTATCTGTTCAATGCCGAAGGGGAAATTTCAGCCCGGATCAGCACCGGATTTTTCCTTACCTGCATCCGATGGATGATTGACGCCGTCATTGATTGCCGCGCCGTCATGGGCTTTCATGTCGACATGATCAAAGCAGGTGATGTTGATCCCGTATTCGTTCGGGTCGCTGCGGCGGAGGTGATGGGTATATATCCCGCAGATCCGGCAGAAATAATGACGGGCAACACCCGTATTCCAGGTATAGCAGCCAAGGTTTTTCTCCCCCGACACCACCTTGAGCTCATCCTTCGGCACCGATGCCATGACCGCCCAGCGGCGGCGGCAGAGCGAGCAGTCGCATCGCCGTCCGGCGGAAAAATCGGTATCCCCCGGCACCGTGAACACCACCTGCCCGCAATGGCATGACCCGGCAAGACGGGTGTTTTTATCAGATGTCATGTGGCTGTTCCTTCTGATTCATCATCAAGCGCGTGGGCGACGGCGGCTTCGGCATGAAGCCGTGTTGTATCAAAAACCGGCAGATCGGTATCCTGCTGGCGGATCAGCATCGTGATTTCGGTGCAGCCGAGGATAACGCTGTCGCATTCCGCAGCGTGCCTTGAAATGATCGCCTGCATGGCGGCCCTTGAGGGAGGCATGATCTTCCCCTGGCAGAGTTCATCATAGATGATGCGATGCACGTCGGCCCGGTCTTCAGGTGACGGGATGACCGGATCAAGACCATGGCGCGTCTTCAGCCTGCCCTTGTAGAATTCCTCTTCCATCGTGAAGGCCGTGGCCAGGAGGAGCGGCCGCCTCACCCCGCTCGATATCATGGCCGCGGCGGTGGCATCGGCAATATGAACAAGCGGCAGGCCGCTCGCGGCGATGACCGCATCGGCCATCAGATGCATGGTGTTGGTGGCGATGATGAGCAGTTCCGCCCCGCCATCGCGGAGGCTTGTCGCCGCCCGGACAAGAATTTCGGTGGCGCCATCCCAGTCGCCCTGATGCTGGTGCGCCACAATCCGGGCGAAATCCACCGAATAAAGGATGATCTGCGCCGAATGATGGCCGCCAAGCCGGTGCTGGACAGCTTCGTTGATCTGCTGATAGTAGATGACGGTGCTCTGCCAGCTCATGCCGCCGATGATGCCGATGGTTTTCACTTTCCCCTGTCCCTTTTCCCCTCTTTTGCCTGCCATGGTAAATTATTGCTTGATCAGGCGCGAGATATATGTGCAGGCTTTTCCGAAGACACTGGTTTCCTGGAGCAGCGTGCCATGTCCAAGAGCCAAAAGACGGCAAAAGCCGAGTGGAACTATCACCCTGATCTGCCGATCGACAACAACCCCCTTTTTTCCTGGCCCATCCGCTGGAAGGATGCGGCCATCTATTATCGCGATGGCTGGCTGACGCTCTCGGAATCCACGATCTTCATTCTCCTGGCTTGCGTGGCCTATCTCTGGTTCAGCCCGTCTCCTGACACCGCCGCCGTGCCGGACTGGCGGTGGATCGGCGGCATCTGGCTTCGCAATCTCATGGTCACGGCCCTCGTTGCCGGCGTGCTGCATTATTATTTCTACCATCGCCGGGCGCAGGCAGCCGAGCTCAGATACGTGGCGCCGTTTCTTTCCCGGGGGGAGAGGTTTCTCTTCGGCAATCAGCTCCATGACAACATGTTCTACACGCTGGTGAGCGGTGTTGCGATCTGGACCGCTTATGAAGCGATCCTGTTCTGGGCCATGGGGTCAGGACATATCCGCATCGTCCGTTTCAGCGAAGCCCCGGTCTGGACGATTGCCGCCCTGCCCCTGATCTCAATCTGGATTTCGCTGCATTTCTATTTCGTGCATCGCCTGCTTCATCTCAAGCCTCTTTCTGAGAAGTTTCACGCCCTGCATCATCGCAATGTCAATGTGGGGCCGTTTTCGGGTATCTCGATGCATCCGGTCGAGCATCTTTTCTATTTTTCCTCAACCCTGATCCATTTCATCGTCCCGACGCATCCCATGCACGTGATCTTCCATTTCTACATGCTCGCGCTGTCGGCGATTTTCGGCCATACCGGTTTTGACGCCCTCCTGGTGCGCAACACGCGGCGGCTGGCCATCGGGCATTTCCATCACCAGCTGCATCACCGGTATTTCGAATGCAATTACGGCTCGGTGGACATGCCGTGGGACAAATGGTTCGGCTCCTTCAACGACGGCACCGCCGAAGCGCGGAGACGGGCAAAAAAACGACTGAGGGAGCTTGTCTAGGTTCGGGCAAGGGATTTTCTGAAAAATACCCGCTCATACCCGTCTTCGGTGCGGCGGTGTGTTTCCTCAAACCCCATGCGCCGATACCAGCCGATATTCCGCGCCATGAGGCGATTGGTGTAAAGCTGATAATACCCGGCACGCCCGGCAAGACAATCCTCCAGATGGTCGAGGAGCAACCGGCCGATCCCCTGGCCGGCATGATCGGGAGCAACGGCGATATTCTCCAGCCACCAGCCGGTTTTCTTCGATATCAGGATGGCATAGCCGAGCACGTCCCCACCCGCTTCGGCGACAAAGACCGTATCACGGGCAAGGTGATGGCCGTAATCCGCCAGCATCGGCGCGGGTTTCCTTCCCATCACGGGAATATACTGCCGATAGGCCGCCGCCGCGATGCGTTCAAGATCTGGCTGATCCTGCGCCTGAGCAGGCCTGATGGTGATATGAGGCGGCGGATGATCCATCCCGAAACGCTACATCGGGCGGGCGGTATTTTCAATCAAGATGAGGCTTTTGAGGCGCGGCAGAGAAGGCGCTGCCGGGAAAATGGGTTCGTTTCGGGAAAAACGCTTTGGCGGGGGTGAATGGGACGCTGAAGCTGCCATACCCGCATGAATAAAGGGGCGGCGATGACGCGCAGCCCCCCCTGTCCAAGATAAAAAAGGGGCGGCGATAGCGCGCAGCCCCCCCTGTCCAGCATCAAAAAAAAGGGGCTTCGATCGCGCGCAGCCCCCCTGTCCAAGATAAAAAAGGGGCGGCGATAGCGCGCAGCCCCCCCCTGTCCAGCATCAAAAAAAAGGGGCTTCGATCGCGCGCAGCCCCTTTGGGTAAATGCTTGGCGTTTGAGATTAACGCTTTGAGAACTGGAAGCTCCGGCGGGCCTTGCGGCGGCCGTATTTCTTCCGCTCGACCACGCGGCTGTCACGCGTCAGGAACCCGCCTGCCTTGAGCACCGGCCGCAGACCAGGCTCAAACCGGATGAGGGCATGGGAAATGCCATGGCGCACGGCACCTGCCTGGCCTGAAAGCCCGCCACCCTTTACCGTGGCAATGACGTCAAACTCACCGGTGCGGCCAGCGGTTTCAAACGGCTGGGCCAGCAGCATCTGCAGCACCGGACGGGCGAAATATTCCGCCACGTCACGGCCGTTGACCGACATCTTGCCGGTGCCGCGCTTGACCCATACCCGGGCGGAGGCGTCTTTCCGGCGGCCGGTTGCATAGGAACGGCCGAGGCTGTCAATCCTGGGTTCAACCGGTGCGGCGGTGTCAGTTTCAACCGCCCCGTCCTTCAGCGCGCCCAGCGCGGCCAAGCCTTCGGCAACGTTTCCTTCGGCAAGGTGTTCTTGAGTTTCTGTTTCGTTTGCCATGGGACTACCTCGCGGTGTTCTTCGGGTTCATCGCGGCCACGTCAAGCGAGACGGGCTGCTGGGCTTCGTGGGGATGGCTGTCGCCGGCATAGACATGCAGCTGCTTCATGCAGCGGCGGCCAAGAGGTCCACGCGGGACCATCCGCTCAACCGCCTTGATGATCACCCGCTCAGGGTGCTGGCCATCAAGGATCTTGTCCGCGGTGCGAGACTTGATCCCGCCCGGATAGCCGGTATGCCAGTAATAGGTCTTGGTGTTGCGCTTGTTGCCCTTGAGCAGGACTTTTTCCGCGTTCACCACGATGATGTTGTCGCCGCAATCCATGTGCGGTGTATAGGACGGCTTGTGCTTGCCGCGCAGCCGGTTGGCAATGATCGAAGCCAGACGGCCCAGAACAAGCCCTTCGGCATCCACAACAAACCAGGCCTTTTCAATATCAGCCGGCGTTGCGGTAAAGGTTTTCTGTTGGGACATGAAAGAACCCCATCGGTGTTGGTTAATCACTGGAGTGGATATATACGCATCCCGAACCGATGGGTCAATAGCGTTTTTCCGTTTTCCCCTTAATTATTAAAGCAAAAACAACGAGATAAATATGTGGTATTATTTTACCGTATGCAAACCGCGGGGGAACGCCTGCTCAAGGCCGGATTTGCGCGGCGATGGCTCAAGGCAGGAGATGGGGCTTCACCCTGAAAGATCATGGTGGGGAGGGATTAAATGATCACGGCAGGGAAGGATTGAACAGTCATGGCTCGGAAAGCGGAAAGCAGATGGAAGGGAAGGATTGAACAGTCATGGCGCGGAAAGCGGAAAGCAGATGGCGGGGAGGGATTGAAAGATCATTGCGTGCCCCGGAAAGCAGATGGCCGGGAGGGATTGAACAGTCATGGCTCGGAAAGCGGAAAGCAGATGGCGGGGAAGGATTGAAAGATCATTGCGTGCCCCGGAAAGCAGATGGCGGGGAAGGATTGAACAATCATGGCACGGAAAGCGGAAAGCAGATGGCGGGGAGAACGCCAGCGGTCTTGTGCCGGGATGGGGATTGGTCTATGTGTGATGGGACAAGATCAACTCGGGCGGGGCGCATGATCCTTCTGATCGATAATTACGACAGTTTCACCTGGAATCTGTGGCATTTTCTGTCCGATCTCGGGGCAGAGGTCGAGACACGCCGCAATGATGCCGTCACCGTCGAGGAGGTGCTGGCGCTGAAACCAGATGCCATCGTGATTTCCCCTGGCCCCTGCACGCCGCTTGAGGCCGGTATCTGCCTCGAGCTGATCAAGGCCGCCGCCGGCCGTATCCCGATCATGGGGGTCTGCCTCGGATTCCAGTCCATCGGCGTGGCTTATGGCGCCACCCTCAGCCGTGTCGATCCACCGGTGCATGGCAAACTTTCGCTCATCCGCCATGAGGGCAAGGGGCTGATGGCGGGATGCCCTGATCCGGTGGCGGTGACGCGGTATCATTCGCTGGTGATTGACCGGGACAGCCTGCCGGATTGCTTTGAGATCACGGCCGAAACCTCCGCCGGGCTGATCATGGGCATGCAGCACCGCGAGCTGCCGCTCCATGGGCTGCTCTTCCATCCGGAATCGATCGCAACGGTCAATGGCTACCGGATGCTGGCGAATTTCCTTGATCTGAGCGGGCTTGTCCCGCGCGATGAAGATCGTCTGCTGAAACTCGAGGCCCAGATCCTCAACCTCCATGAGCGCTACCCCGAACATATCCACGCCTGACGCCTCTGAGGCCCCGGATACAAGACCGGGGAGTTCAAGCCGCATGATTTTACGGGCAGGGATTGTCAGGCAGGGGCTCGGCTCCTATAGTTGCGGGTATTCAAGTCGAACAGGATTTTCGTGATGACCGACATTCTGAAACCGCTGGTCAAACGTCTTGCCGATGGCGAAACCCTTTCAAGGGATGAGGTTGAGACATGTTTTGACATCATCCTTGAGGGAAATGCCTCACCGGCGCAGATGGCCGCTTTCATGACCGCGCTCAAGATGCGGGGCGAAACACCGGATGATATCGCCGCCGGGGCCAGCGTGCTGCGCCGCCGCGCGATCACGATTTCCGCCCCCGATACCGCCATGGATATCGTCGGCACCGGCGGCGACGGTATCGGTACCTGGAATATTTCCACCGCCGCCGCCTTTGTGCTGGCCGGATGCGGGGTGCCGGTCGCCAAACATGGCAACCGCGCGGTTTCCTCCAAGAGCGGGGCGGCTGATGTTCTCCTGTCGCTCGGCATCAATCTTGACTGCGACATGGCGCTTGTCCAGAAAGCGCTGGATACGGCAAAGGTAGCTTTTCTGATGGCGCCGCGCCACCACAGCGCCATGCGGCATGTCGGCCCGATCCGGGCGGAACTCGGCTACCGGACGATCTTCAACATGCTCGGGCCGCTTTCCAACCCGGCGCTGGTGCGGCGGATTCTGGTCGGGGTGTTTGACCGCAAATGGATACGTCCCTTTGCCGAAGCTCTCGCCAATCTCGGCACCACCCATGCGCTGGTGGTCCATGGCTCGGACGGGCTGGATGAAGTCACCACCACCGGCCCCACCCATGCCGCCCTGCTCAAGGATGGGGCCATTGAGGAGATGACGATCTCCCCCGAGGATATCGGGATTGCCGATGCAGATCCGGCGGCGCTGATCGGCGGCACGCCAGATGAAAACGCCGCCGCCCTGCGCCAGGTGCTGGAGAATAAAGGCGGGGCGTATCAGGATATCGTGATCCTCAATGCGGCGGCGGCGCTCATGGGCGGGGGCCATGCCGCAAGCCTCAGGGAAGGCGCGGAACGCGCCCGGGCTGCGATCAGCGACGGCCATGCCCTTGCCGCGCTGGACGCGCTGGTGGCCATTACCAACGGGGAGGCGTGATCATGGCAGATGTGCTGGCGACGATCATCTCGACCAAGGAAGATGAAGTCGCGTCCCTCAAGGCGAGCGCGGTGGCGGCGGACCTCAACGCCATGGCGAGGGATCAATCCCCGCCACGCGGGTTCATCACGGCGCTGCGCAACGCCTCGGATCAGGGCTACGGGCTGATTGCCGAAGTCAAGAAAGCCTCACCTTCCAAAGGCGTGATCCGGGAAGATTTCGACCCGCCGTCACTTGCCCGGGCCTATGAAAACGGCGGCGCAACCTGCCTTTCCGTGCTGACCGACCGAAAATATTTTCAAGGTGACATGGACTTTATGGTGGCGGCAAGAACGGCGACGAAACTGCCTGTCCTGCGCAAGGATTTCATGATCGATCCTGTCCAGGTGACCGAAGCCCGCGCCCATGGGGCCGATGCCATCCTGATCATCATGGCCGCCGTTTCCGATACGCTGGCGCGTGAGCTTGAAGATGCCGCCATGTCGCTCGGCATGGATGTGCTGGTTGAAATTCACGACCGCGACGAGCTTGAGCGGGCGCGGGGCCTTGCCTCTCCCCTCCTTGGCGTGAACAACCGCAACCTCAGGACAATGGCAACCGACCTTGCCACCGGGGAAGACATGCTGCGGGCTTTCCCTGAGGACCGGATCGCGGTGGCGGAAAGCGGGCTCAATTCACCGGCTGATCTGGCGCGCATGGCCGGGGCCGGGGCGCGATGCTTCCTGATCGGCGAGTCGCTGATGCGCGCGGAGGATGTCGAGGCCGCAACCCGCGCCATCCTGGCCAACCCCATCCCTGCAGAAAGGCCATGCGCATGACCGGATTGACCCATTTCAACGCCGATGGTGACCCGCATATGGTGGATGTCTCCGAAAAAGACGTCACCAGCCGCCGGGCCGTTGCCAGCGGCGCCATCACGATGCTGCCCGAAACGCTCACCCTGATCCGGAATCGCGGGCACAAGAAAGGGGACGTGATCCAGATCGCCCAGCTTGCCGGCATCATGGGGGCGAAGAAAACCCATGACCTGATCCCGCTCTGCCATCCGATCGGACTCACCCATGTATCAGTGGATATCACCCTTGCCGAGGACGGGCTTGAGATCACCGCCGAATGTCGCGTCAGCGGCCAGACCGGGGTTGAGATGGAAGCGCTCACGGCGGTTTCGGTGGCCGCCCTCACCGTCTATGACATGTGCAAGGCCGTCGACCGGGGGATGGTGATCCGTGATATCCGGCTCAGGCACAAATCCGGCGGCAAATCCGGGGATTTCAACGTCGATGACCGCTAGACCGCCGCTGCTCCCGGTAACCGAGGCGATTGCCAGGATTGCGGGCGCCGTTCCCTCCATGCCAGGCGAAACCGTGGCGATTGCCGGGCTCCATGGCCGCTGTCTTGCCACCCCCCTGCCCGCACGGGTAAGTCACCCCCCGGCGGATGTCTCAGCCATGGATGGATACGCGGCCCGGGCCGATGATCTCGGGGGCCTGCCCGCCCGGCTGCGCCTGATCGGAGAAAGTGCCGCCGGGCATCCTTTTGCTGGTACGATCGGCGCCGGGGAATGCGTGCGGATTTTCACGGGCGCGCATTGCCCTCAGGGCAGTGACACGATCATCCTGCAGGAAGACACCGAGGCCGAGGGAGAGACCATCACCATCCGCGAAGCCCCGGCGAAGGGAAGATTTATCCGAAAGACCGGAAATGATTTTACAAGCGGGGATATCCTTTTTGAAAAAGGCCAGCTGATCACGGCCCGGAACGTGGCGCTGATCGGTGCGGCGGGATATGGCAGCGCGGAGGTACGAAAACGCCCCCGTATCGCCATCCTCAGCACCGGGGATGAACTGGTGGAACCCGGGATAATACCGAAAGACAGCCAGATCGTCTCAAGCAACGGGATATTTCTTGAAAACCTGATCCGCGTGCTGGGGGGCGAGCCGCTGCCGTCCCGGATTGTCCGGGATGACCCTGATGCGCTTGAAGATGCCCTCAAGGAGGCATCGGCGGCTGACCTGATCGTCACCAGCGGCGGCGCCTCGGTGGGCAAGCATGACGGTATCGCCAACCGGATGCAGACCGATCGTGACCTTGATTTCTGGCGCATCGCCATGCGCCCGGGAAAGCCGCTTCTGTTCGGCACCATCGGGGACGGCGCGAAAAAGACGCCCCTTATCGGCCTGCCCGGCAACCCCGTTTCCACCGGCGTCTGCGGCATGATCTTCGTGGCCGCCGCCCTCAACGCCATGCTCGGACGTGATCCCATGCCGAAATACCAGCACGCCGTCCTTGATCACGACCTTCCGGCAGGCGATGAGAGGCAGGATTTTCTCCGCGCCCGAATCCGTCACGATGACCATGGCCGGAACCATGCCGAAGCCTTCTTGAAACAGGATTCCGGCATGCTCGCCGTCTTTGCCCGCGCCGATGCCCTCATCATGCGGCCGATCCATGCCCCCGCCGCGCCGCGGGGCAGCATCGTACCTATCCTGCCGGTACCGGCGGGAATCTGACGCCCATCACTTTTTCGTGAAACCCTCACCCCGGGTCTTGCCTTCTGGCGAGAATAAAGGTAGAACAAAACATGATCATGATGTGAAAATCGAGCCGGTTTGAAAATCGAGGGGGTTTTGAAAATCGAAAGGTTTGAAAATCGAGGGGGTTTTCCATCAGGCCACCGCAGATATACCGGGAGAGGGCCATGCTGACCCAGAAGCAGAAGACCATGCTGACCGTGCTGATCGAGCATTTCAGCACCCATGATGTTCCGCCAAGTTTCGAGGAGCTTTGCGAGCTGCTTGATCTCAAGAGCAAATCCGGGATCCACCGTCTTCTCACCGGGCTGGAGGAACGTGGCTATATCCGCCGCCTGCCCAATCGCGCCCGCGCCATCGAAGTGCTGAAATACCCCGATGGCTCGGCAATACCTGCCGCGTTGCATGCGTCTTCGCCGGTGCCGCCCGTTACCGAGGAGAGGCCCGATGCGGGCAGGGATATCCCGCTTCTCGGCAAGATCGCCGCGGGCACCCCGATCGCCGCCATCAGTGATCCGACCGAGCATATCTCCATCCCTTCTTCCATCCACGGAAACGGGGAATACTATGCGCTTGAAGTCGAAGGCGATTCCATGATCGAGGCCGGGATTCTCGATGGTGACGTGGTTATTATCGAACGCCGGGACATGGCCCAGAGCGGTGATATCGTCGTCGCGCTGATCGATCAGGAGGAAGCCACGCTCAAGCGCCTCCGCCGCAAAGGTGAAAGCATCGCCCTTGAAGCCGCCAATCCCGCCTATGAAACCCGGATCTTCGGGCCTGACCGGGTGCGTATTCAGGGCCGGCTTGCCGGGCTCATCCGCCGGTATTGACCTTGCGGACAATCAGCCCGTTCTGTTCAATCCGGATAAGGATGCCGCCATCGCGCTCAAGCTCCGTCGGGGTGACGATGATCCGGGCATGATCACAGCTGCCCCTTTCTGCCCGCACATGTGAGATAACAATATCCGCCGCATCGCAGGCTTCGGCAAAACCCTGCTGACGCCAGATGACCGCTGTTGTCGTGTCATGGCTTGTCGGGATCAGGCAATAGCCGAACTGGCAGGTCGATTGATCACTTTCCGGTGCATATTGCGCTTCGGCCAGGGGGAAGGGACGCAGCATCACGCTTTGGGCAAAGCGGCCCATGGATTTGCGGCTGGTGAGCGCCGATCTCGCCTCCGTCATGACGATCGCATGGGGCCGCCCGTAAATGGAGGTAAAGGCGATATCCGGCGCCGGCGTGAAGACCCAGATGACAAAGGTCAAGACAAGGGCTGGCAACGCCACCAGCCGTTCTGATACGGTTCCGGCAATGAGAGCAACCATCGAAAAAGTGTAGAGAACAAGAACAAGCCCGGTTGCCGGGGTCACCGACAGACGTGAATACGGCAGGCCTTCGGCGTATTGAGCTGTATGGACGAGCGCGCGGATGCCGAGGCCCATGACCTCGAGCGGAAGAGCATCAAGCCCAAGAGGCGCGAGCAGAAGCGCAGCCGCCCCCGCCGGCATGATGATGAACGCCATCAGCGGCATGCCAAGAATATTCCCCAAAAGAGACCAGGCTGTTGTCACCCCGAAATGATGCAGCACAAACGGCGCTGACGCCAGCGAGGCAAGCAGCGATGCCATCATCACGCCGCCGATATAGAAGAGCGGCTTCGTTACCACGCGAAGCAGGCCGGGCTCCGGGCGCCCAATCGAATAGCGATGCAGATGCGTCCACCCGCCCACCAGCGCGAACACCGCCGCAAACGACATCTGAAATGCGGGCTCATAGAGGCTTGCCGGATCCACCGCAAGGATGAGCATGGCCACAAGGGCGACATGATGAAGGGTGACGCTGCGGCGATTGATCAGGAGGGCGAAGATCATCATCGCCATCATCCCGAAGGCTCGCACGGCGCTGACCGGTGCCCCGGCCATCAGCAGATAGATCGCCCCGAAAGGCAGGGCGGTGACCGCGGCGATCTTGAGGCTGGGAAAGCGGCTGGACCAGACCGGCATGAGCGCCAGACCTGCCCGCACCGCCACCAGCACCCCGCCACAGAACAGCACCATGTGAAGACCTGAAATTGCCAGAAGATGCGACAGGCCCGACGCCCGGAAGGTTTCGCGCAGATCGGGGCTGATCCCGCCGCGAAGCCCCACCAGCAATGCCGAGGCAACCCCTGCTTCGGCCGGGTCCATCACGGCGTTGAGTCGCTCCTGAAAGGCGTGCCGGAGGCGCGGGAAAAGCGCTGACCCTTTTTGTTCGCGGCGGTCAATTTCCTGAACAAATCCGGTCCCGACATATCCTTGCGCCCGCGCGTGGGCCGTGAAATCAAACCCGCCCGGAAGAAGTTTCGGCAAGAGAGGTTGAAGCCGCGCCTTGAGCCACAGCCTCGCGCCGGGGGGCAGGCCTGCCAGATCAGCGGGAACGATGAGGCGAAGATCACCCCGGGGCAGATCCGGCGGCATCAGACCTGAGGGCCTGAACCGGATGCGTTGCCGGTCACCGCGCAGGACTTCGGCCATGATAACCTCACCTTCAAGGTGATACTCCCCCGGACTGACGGGAGGTATTTTCTCCTTCTCTCCATGCAGGCCCGATATCCCGGCACCAAGAAAGACGAAGATCAGGACACGCAGGATGGGCATGAACGCCGCCGCACGAGGCGATATCGGGCGCAGCATGATCACGAAAATCCCTGCCCCCATCAGAATCAAGGCAAGACTCACGGGGAAAGACAGCCCAGGTTTTGCAAGCAGAATACCCAGGATCATGCCCAATGCGCAGGAAATGCTCGCCGGCACAGTTTGTGCGGATGGATTTGCCTTTGATACCATATGCCCGTTCATGCTAAACCAGAAGACATTCAGCATGCCCTAAAAAGGTTAAGATTCCATGAGCGTGATCACGCGTTTTGCCCCATCGCCAACGGGGTATCTGCATATCGGTGGTGCCAGAACGGCACTTTTCAATTATCTCTACGCGCGCCATCACGGCGGTGAATACAAACTCAGGATCGAGGATACCGACCGCGAGCGTTCCACCAGCGATGCCGTGGCCGCCATTCATGAGGGTCTTGCCTGGCTTGGGCTTGAGGGCGATGGCGAGGCGGTCAGCCAGTCCGCGCGCGCTGACCGCCATATCGAGGTTGCCCGGGCTCTTCTTGACGCCGGCCACGCCTATCGATGTTATCTTACCCAGGATGAACTTGCCGCCATGCGCGAAGAGGCCCGGGCCAGCGGCACCCGTATTATCAGCCCCTGGCGCGACAAAGACCCGGAAACCGCTCCAGACAGGCCCTTTACGGTGCGCCTGAGGATGCCGCTTGACGGCGCGACCACCATCGCGGATGCCGTGCAGGGCGATGTCACCGTCAGCAACAACACCCTTGATGATCTGGTGATGCTGCGGGCGGATGGGTCCCCCACCTATATGCTGGCGGTGGTGGTGGATGATCACGATATGGGGGTGACCCATGTTATCCGGGGTGATGACCACCTCAACAACGCCTTCCGGCAGCTTAAAATCATCGAGGCCATGGGGTGGGATGTGCCGACCTATGCGCATATTCCGCTGATCCACGGATCAGACGGGGCGAAGCTTTCCAAGCGGCATGGGGCGCTTTCCGCTACCGCCTACCGGGATATGGGGTTTCTGCCCGAGGCGATGTGCAACTACCTCCTGCGGCTTGGCTGGAGCCATGGTGATGAGGAAATCATCTCCCGCGAGCAGGCGATCGCGTGGTTTGATCTCGGAAAAATCGGCCGCGCCGCCGCCCGCTTCGATATGGACAAACTGACCGCGATCAACGCCCATTATATCAGGGCCCTGCCTCTTTCAAGGCAGATCGAGCTGATCCTCGACGGAAAAGACGCGGAACCAGATATCTACCAAAGGCTTTCAGCACTCGCGCCTGCCTTTGCCGAGCGCGCGCAGCTCCTAGGGGATCTGCCTGCCATGGCAGGGTTCGCCACCCGCAACGGGGCGCCCGATCTCGAGCCTGAAGCGGCTGCCCTCCTCACCGGGGAGGTCTCTGCCAGACTTCTCGCGCTGGCCGATGCCCTGCCCGATGATCTGGGGGATATGGAGGGGTTCAAAACCTGGCTTGGTGACTGGCTGGCCGCCAATGAGATGAAAATGAGGGATATCGGCCCCGGGCTGCGCGCGGCTGTCACGGGAATGAAACAAACCCCTGATATCATCCTGATTTCCGTGGTTCTCGGGGCCGAGGAACTCCGCCAGCGTATCCGTGCGATTTGCAAAAGATCGGGAAACGAAGTATAGATTAGGCGCATCTCCAGCTTGCCAAGTAATCTTCAACACCATGGGATTGACATGACGTCCGACATATCAGCGAAAAACACCGTCACCATTACCGATAACCGGACAGGTACATCGGTTGATCTGCCCGTGCTGGATGGTACGATCGGGCCATCGGTGGTGGATATTCGCAGCATCTACGCTGACACCGGGCTCTTCACCTTTGACCCTGGATTCGGGATGACCGGATCCTGCAAATCCGGGCTGACCTATATCAATGGTGAAGAAGGCCAGCTCATGCATGGGGGATATTCGATCGACGAGCTGGCGGAGAAGAGCGATTTTCTCGAAGTTGCGTATCTTCTTCTCAGCGGTGAGCTACCGACACGCGAACAGAAGAAAGAATTCGATTACGCGATCACGCATCACACCATGGTGCATGAACAGATCATGACCTTCTTCCGCGGATTCCGCCGGGATGCCCATCCCATGGCCATTCTCTGCGGGGTTACAGGTGCCCTTTCCGCCTTCTATCACGATTCAACCGATATCAACGATCCGTTGCAGCGGATGATTGCTTCCCGCCGGCTGATCGCCAAAATGCCGACACTGGCGGCAATGGCGTTCAAATATTCCCTTGGCCAGCCGTTCAACTACCCGCGCAACGATCTGAATTACGCCGAAAATTTCCTGCATATGTGCTTTGCCGTCCCGACCGAGCCATACAAGGTTGATCCGGTGCTGGCTGATGCCATGAACAAGATCCTGATCCTGCACGCGGATCATGAGCAGAACGCTTCAACCTCAACCGTCCGCCTTGCCGGATCATCCGGGGCCAATCCCTTTGCCTGTATCGCCGCCGGCATTGCCGCGCTCTGGGGACCGGCCCATGGCGGCGCGAATGAGGCGGTGCTCAACATGCTTGCCGAAATCGGTGACCGCAGCCGCATCCCCGAATATATCAAGAAAGCCCGCGACAAGGATGATCCTTTCCGGCTCTTCGGGTTCGGCCACCGGGTCTACAAGAATTTCGACCCCCGCGCCAAGGTGATGCGGGATTCCTGCCATGAGGTTCTGGGCAAGCTCGGTATTACCAATGAGCCGCTGCTCGACCTTGCCATGGAGCTGGAGGATATCGCCCTCAAGGATACGTATTTCATCGAGAAGAAACTCTATCCCAATGTTGATTTCTATTCCGGAATCATCCTCAAGGCGATGGGTTTCCCGACCTCGATGTTCACCGTCCTCTTCGCCGTGGCCCGCACCGTTGGCTGGGTTTCGCAGTGGAAAGAGATGATCGAAGACCCGCTGCAGCGGATCGGACGCCCTCGCCAGCTTTACACCGGCCCGGCGGAACGCAAATATATCCCCATCGACAAAAGATGATCAGCGGCCGAGCGCCGCGGCAAGCGCCAATGCGGCGGTAATCCCGAACCCTTCCGGACCTGCCTTGATCTCCGACATCAGGCGGCGGGATAACATTTCGGCATCAGACCTTGTATCTGCCCCGCCCAGCCCCTTGAGGGCCGCCGCCGCCATCGACGCCGGGTCAAACTCCCTGCCTAGGTAGAGCGGATAGACGTCCTGCCCCAGGATCGCATTGGGAAGGACGATCCTGTCGCGCCGGACAAACAGCGGCTGAAGCAGATGGGCGAGCGCATCACCGCGGTAATAGACGGCACCGGGAAGCCCGGCAAGGGCAGCTTCAAGCGTCACCGTGCCCGAACACATGAGCCCGAAATCCGCGGCGGCAAGCGCGAGGGGCAACTGTTTGCCCGGGATGACCTGAACACCCGGATGCCCCCGGGCCATCTCCTCAATCCGCGGAAGGACCGATGCCGCCGCCGGCACAAGGACCTGGCACCGGGGCAGATCGGCATGCAAGCGTTCACCTGCCGCGAGCATATCAGGAAGAAGCGCCTCAATCTCCTTCTGCCGGCTCCCGGGCAGGAGAAGCAGAAGCGGGGTTTGAGATTCAATCCCGAGTTCGGCCCGCGCCGAATTGCGATCCGGCAGGACCCGATCAGCCGCCGGA
Source organism: Alphaproteobacteria bacterium LSUCC0684 (assembly GCA_041228335.1). Taxonomy (NCBI): domain Bacteria; kingdom Pseudomonadati; phylum Pseudomonadota; class Alphaproteobacteria; species Alphaproteobacteria bacterium LSUCC0684. The sequence goes on from CP166130.1 coordinate 1,530,460, forward strand.
TGCCCGACGCAAGTGACGCGGAGGCCATGATCGGCAAAATACGGCATCTCAAACGGAAAGAGACATAAAAGCTGATCAACCGATCTTGCGACCGTGGCCGCACGCCACCCCCCCCAGGCCCAGACCGTCGGCGCCACCAGATGAACAACCGGCGCAGACCAACCCAAGGCCGCCATTCTTTTGCGGAGCCGGCGGGCAAAGCGAAGAGAAAAGCCCTTATTGTCGATGGTGAGGACAAGATCAGGACGTTCAGCAAGGATCAGATCAATAAGACGGTCGGCAAGCCGCGACAGGCGCGGCAGGGATTTCACCGCCTCCCCAAGCCCCATGACGGTCAGCTCATCCATGGGATAGAGGCTGTCAAAGCCTTTCGCCATCATGGCCGCGCCGCCAATCCCCCAGGCACGCACCGGAAGATCAATCGCATCAACCCCGTCGAGGATCGCCGCCCCCAGCTGGTCGCCGGAGCTTTCCCCCGCCAGTATGAAAACCGATACATCCTTCATGTCGGCGCGATGCCCGCAATCGTCATCCCTCTTGCGGCGGCAATGGTGCGGACCTCATCTTCTTCGGCGATGAGCACCCCGCCTCTTTCAACGGCGATGATCGATATCCCAGCATCGGCCGCACGCATGAGGGTTGTTGCACCTATCACGGGCGGGTCCAGCCGGCCATCCTGATCGGGCTTGCGCATCTTGACGAGAACAGCAGGGCCAAGATCGGGATCAACCAGCGCCGCGCATCGATCGAGCATGGCATCCGTGCCTTCGGCGGCCTCAATGGCAAGAACGCGGCTGCCCTGAACCACCACCGCCTGCCCGACATCAAACGGCCCCAGCGCGGCAAGGACTTGCTGCCCTGTCCGGATGCTGTTTAACGCCGCATCATCGGGCTCGGCGCCCGCGATCAACCCTTCGCCTGCCATGACATCGGAAAGAATGGTTTTTATATCAATGACTTCCATGCCTTCTTTGGCAAATTCATCCCTGATCATTTCAAGCGCAGCGTTATCCCCTGATGCAAGAAGTTTCATCACCAGCCGGGAAGACCGCAGATCAGGGATCACCGACGCGAGCCCGGGGCGGACAAATTTGCCCGTCATGATCACCTGCCGGCAGCCTTCTTTCTTCAGGGCCTTGAGGATGGTATCAAACGCGCCGACGCGTATTTCCTCGTGGCGAAAAGCGCTATAATCGGCATCCGCCACACCGCGGAGGGCTATCACAAACACCTCCTGCCCCCGGGCCAGAGCCGCTTCCGCCACCAGTTTCGGCAAGGTCCCGGCCGCTGCAATTATCCCCAGAGTTGGCGCTGCAACGGTCATTCCGTCTACCGTTCCGGATGGCAGAGCGGTTTATCGCCGCCTTCCCTGATGAACGTGAGGATCGCGTTGACTTCCGCATCATCGCCGTAAAGACGATCGACTTCGTCGATCCGCTCGTTGAACGTGCCTTCCTGGGCGAAAAGAAGCCGGTAGGCACGGCGGATCAGCGTAACCTGATCCTTGCTGTATCCACGACGTTTCAGGCCGATCAGATTAAGCCCGGTCAGTACCGCCCGGGGGCCGAAAACCGAACCGTAGGGGATCACATCGGCGGTGACGCCGGTCATCCCGGAAATCATGGCATGCTTGCCGATGCGGACATATTGCTTGATCGCGCTGTTGCCCCCTATATAGGCGTAGTCATCGATATGCACATGGCCGCCGAGCATCGCATCATTGGTGATGATGATATTGTTGCCGAGCACGCAATCATGGGCAATGTGGCAGCCGACAAAGAAGAGATTGTTATCGCCGATCCGGGTCACCATGTTGTCGAGCGCCGTCCCCGGATGCATGGTGACATTCTCCCGGATCACGTTGTTGTTGCCGATCTCAAGCACGCTCGGCTCACCTTTATAGAGGGTATGCTGGGGCGCCTTGCCAAGAACGGCAAATGGATAGATCTCATTGCCTTTGCCGATGCTGGTATGGCCGTCAAGGACGACATGGCTGTGCAGATGGCACCCGGCGCCGATGGTAACATGCTCGCCGACCAGACAATATGGGCCGATGACGACATCATCGGCGATATCAGCGCCCTCGGCAATGAGCGCGGTGGGGTGAATCCGGCTCATCTCAGCGCCCCGGCTCAACAATCATGGCGGAAAACTCGGCGCTGGCCACGGCACGCCCGTCGATGGTAGCCTTGCCTTCGAACTTGAAGAGCATCCCCTTGCTGGCGGTATTCGTCACCTCGAGATAAAGGGTGTCGCCCGGGCGGGCCGGTGACCTGAACTTGACCTTGTCGAGGGTGGTGAAATAGACATGCTTGCCCTGGGTGTCGTCTTTGTTGCTATAGGCGATGAGCACCCCGGCTGTCTGGGCCATGGCCTCGACAATCAGCACCCCCGGCATGATGGGATGGCCCGGGAAATGCCCGGCCAGATGCGGCTCTGTACTGGTGATGGCCTTGATCCCCCTTGCCTTTTCATGGGGGACGATTTCATCCACCCGGTCGATCAAAAGAAAGGGGTGACGATGCGGGATCAACTCCAGTATGTCGGGGTGATCAAGTACGATTGATGTGTCAGCCATGCCCTAATCTCCTTTGCTTGAATCATTGCCTGTCTTGCTGCCATCACGGGGGCCGGCCTTGCCCCGGGCCAGCCGCCGCAGCGCCGCCACCTGACGGCGAAATTCAGCCGCCGGAACAGCCGGAAACCCGCCCAGCACCTGCCCGCTGCCAAAATCCCTTGTGATGCCGGTGCGTCCGGCCAGCATATTGCCGTCGCCGATACGGACATGATCCGCCATGCCGGCCTGGGCGCCGATCACGTTGTTGCGCCCGATCCGGACTCCGCCGGCAAGACCTGTCTGCCCGCAGATGATCGTGCCGTCGCCGATTTCAACGTTATGCGCGATATGTGTCTGGTTATCCACCATGACATTATCCCCGAGCACCGTATCTTCGATGAAGCCCCGGTCAATCGTCACCGAGGCGCCGATATGGCAGCGATCGCCGATCATGACCCGGCCGATATGGGGAATGACAACATTTCCTTCCTGCCTGGTGATCCCGAACCCGGTAAAGCCGATGACCGTATTGGGGCCGATATGGCAATGCGCGCCAATCCTGGCATCCATGATGGTGGTGTTTGAATCGATGGCGGTATGCGCACCGATCACGCAACCCCGGCCGATATGCACCCCGGCCCCGATCACCGTGCCTTCGCCGAGGGTGACGCCAGCGTCGATCACCGCATGGGCACTGATGCAGGCCCCCTCGCCTATATGCGCGGTATCTGCCACGACGGCCGAAGGATGAATACCGGGGGCAAGGGCTTCTTCGGGGATCATCGCACGCATGACCAGCCCAAGGGATGATTTCGGGTCCGGCACGGCAATGGTGATGACCCGGGGCGGCAGTCGATGCGCAAGATCAGGCAGGGTAAGGCAGATCAGCTGTGTATCGGAGATATGTTCAATCAGGCTTTCACGGGCAAGGAAGCAGATATCGCCTGCCCCGGCTTCTGCTGCCGCGGCGATGCCGTCAATCATCGCCTCCGCCGAGCCGTGGATCAGCTCACCCCGGACAAGATCGACGGCGGCGGCAACGCTGATGGGATCGAGTTGCGGTGATGTGCTCCCGGTCATTGCGGTACCTTGGGGGTTGTGCGGGTGATGACGAGGTTTTTTGTCCGCTCATTGAGCCGGGCCAGCGCTGAATCGGAAATATCAAGACTGGTATCGTAGATCACCGCAACCTGCCGCTGGAGGACAACGGCAAGCCCGCGCTCCTGGGCGATTTCGGAAATGATCTTGATCAGTTCCTGTTCCAGTTTTTCCTGGGCTTCGACGATGGATCTTTCAAAACTGTCCTTCTGGATCTGGATGGATTGCTGTATCCGGACCACCCGTTGTTCAAATTCGGAAAGTCGTGTGTTGAATTCCGCTTCACTCAAATTCTCGCGATCTTCGTTGAGCTTCTTTTCCGCTTCACGTAATTCGAGCTCTTCTTTCGAGACCTGTGCCTGAAAGAGCGCATTCTGCTCATCCAGCACGGCCCTGATCCTGACCATGGCATCGGACTGCTGCAATACCTGCTTCATGTCGACAACGGCGATGCCGGACGGGGCCTGCTGCGGGTCAACCTGGGCGGATGCCGCCGAAGACAGGGCAACGCACAGCATCCCCAGAACAAGTGCCAGACCTCGATATGCCTTGATCACCTTCACCCTAGAACCGTCCACCGAAGCTGAACTGGAAGACCTTGGTCTTGTCGTAGCTTTTCTTTTCAAGCGGGAAGGCCCAGATAAACGACATCGGGCCGATGGCGGTATCCCAGAGGAGGCCGTAGCCCAGCGAGCTGCGCATGCTGCTGTCATTCGCCCCGCGGACATTTGCCGGATAATCCGTCCCCCAGAGGCTGCCGATATCCGTAAAGACCGTCCAGCGGAGGCCAAGATCCTTGTCAAACCCGGCATCGGAGGTCAGGTTCAGGCTGGCGATGTAATAGTTGTTGCCGCCCACCGCCGTATCATCGCCGGTGTCACGAGGCCCGATCCCGGAGCCGCCGAAACCGCGAAGCTTGCGGCCACCGATCTGGAAGCGGTTGGACCGCGTAACTTTCTCGCCAAGCCCGTCAATAAAGCCGGTTTCCCCATCCACGCCGATCACATAGGTGCCGAAAAGAAGAGGCTTGAGATACTGGCCGCGGAGAACGGTGCTGGCATAGGTCACATCACCGCCAAGACCGGCGAGACTCTGCGTTGCCCTGAGAAGATATCCTTTCCGGGGGTCGATGCGGTTGTCCCGGGTATCCTTGGAGATGGTGTAGGAGACTTCGGAGACAAGTAGCGTGCCTTCATCCCCACTGGTCGAAGCGCTGGTGGTTGATGATGTTCGTGTTTTTGTTTCAGCCAGAAGATAGCCAACGCGATGGCGATAATTGCCTGCCGCCGAAAAGCCGAAGCCGAAATCAAACCCGCCTTTTTCGGTGGTGACGTCGGAAACCTCGCTTTCATCCTTGAAAATGTCAAAACTGCCGAGGAGATTGCGATCAAACAGATGCGGCTCGGTTATGCCGGCGCGAAAGTTTGTTTTCTTCCCGGAGACGCTGAGGCTGGCGCGTGCGCCCTTGCCTGTGCCGAGGAAATTGTTCTCGTTGATGCCGAGAGAGAGAGATCCCTGATCAAAGGTCGAATATCCAAAGCCGATGGCAAAGGTTCCGGTCGCGGTTTCTTCCACATTCATCTCAACGATCGACTGCTCTTCGCTGCTTCCCGGCTGGACGTTGACGCTCACTTTCGAGAAATATCCAAGGTTGCGGACGTTCCTCTCCGATTGCGTCAGTTTCAGCTGATTGAAACTGTCGCCTTCAACCAGTTCGAACTCACGCCGGATGACGCTGTCTAGCGTGCGGTCATTCCCCTTGATGCTGATCTCTTCGACGTAATTGCGCTGACTGGAGGCGATATTGATCATCACGTCCAGCGTTTTTGCCTCATTGTCGAGATCGAATTGCGGCGCCACGTTGACAAAAGCGTAACCCAGAGTTCCCAGCGCATTGGTAATCTCGCCCAATGTCTCTTCCATGACGCGGGTATCGTAGATCTCCCCACGTTCAAGAGTGATGTATTCTTCAAGGGCCGAGCCCTCAAGCCCTTCAATCTCCGAGTTGATCGCTACCTCAGCCACGGCATATTGATCGCCCTCACTGATCTGGAAGGTCAGCACAAAGCCGCTCCGGTCGGGCAGCAATTCCCCTGTCGCCCGGACAATGTCAATTTCGGCATACCCGTTTTCCAGGTAGAACTGGCGGAGATTCTGGGTGTCGAGCCGGAGACGCCCGGGATCATATTTGTCGTTGGCGGTGAAAAAGATATACCATTTGGTCTCACGCGACTGGATCACGCTTTTGAGTGCCCGGTCGCTGAAACGTTCATTGCCGATGAACTTGATCGCCTTGATCTTGATGAGCGGCCCTTCGTCAATCTCAAAGACCAGATCGACGCGTTTATCCGGCAACTCGATGATCTTGGGGTTGATGATCGCGGCATAGCGGCCGGACTGCCTATATACCTCCATCAGCGTGTTCTTGGTATCGAGTGCGAGTTTATCGGTGTAGACGCGGCGGGGCTTGATATTGATGATCTCAAGCAATTGTTCGTCCTTGAGCACGTCATTGCCCTCAAGGGAGATGCGATTGATGATCGGGTTTTCATCCACCGTGATGGTCAGGATACCTTCTGAAAAATCAATCATGACATCATTGAAAAGTTCGGTGTCGTAAAGCCGGCTGAGAATGGAATTCAGCTCTCTGTCTGAAAGGCTTTCCCCGACGCGGACAGCAGCGTAGGCGAGCACGGTTTCAGGATCAATCCGCTGGGCCCCCTCAACATTGATCTTTGCTACAGGCGCCGGATTGTTCTGGGCATACGTCTCCGAAGAAAGACCGGTCCATCCGATAACAGCCATGATGACAAAAAGAAAAGCCAGTTTCTTCATAACAGATCCCCATCCGCGTTCGGGAACACTATACCGATGTTCAAGGGTGCATTAAAGGCCTTTAACATTCCGAGCCGATATTCCCAAGAATATCGAAAAATGTCACCACGATGATCATGGTGATGAGAAACGCCATTCCGGCGCGCATGATCATCTCCTGCATGCGCTGATCCATCGGCCTGCCCATGAGTTTCTGGATACCGAAGAACATGAGATGGCCACCATCCAGCGCCGGTACCGGCAAGAGATTGACCAGACCGAGATTGATCGAAATCACCGCCGTGAACAGGGCAAGACTGGCAAAGCCCCTGCTCGCCGCGTGACCTGAAATCTCCGCAATCTTGACCGGCCCGCCCAATTCCCCCTTGTTGGCGTTGCCGCTGACAAGCCGGCCTATACCCCGAAGCATGGTAAAGGCCATATTGAAACTGTCATATGTCGCCAGAACCAGCGCTTCGCCCGGCCCGTATATCTTGAGCTCACCCCCCGAGGATACAACGCCGAGCCGGCCGTAATCGGTCATCAGGCAGCGATCTTCCACAATCTCAGGAATAACCGTGAGGAGCATTTTCGTGCCCCGGCGTTCCACCAGCATCTCTATCGGCTTGCCGGGACTTTCAAAGACAAAAGCTCTCAATTCCTTGAAATCCCTGACCCTGTAGCCGTTGACTTCGGTAACCACATCACCGGTCATCAGGCCAGCCTGTTCGGCGGCCCCGCCGGGCTGAATTTCACCGATCACATTGGGGATGGTCACCTTGCCGATACTGATATACATCATCGCAATGATCACTATCCCGAGGATGAAATTGGCAATCGGCCCCATGGCGACAATGAAGGCTTTTGCCCCGAGGCTGGCAGACTGGAAACTGCCTTCGATATTGTCGGCATCCGGCGACGGCGTGCTCGAGGCATCCATATCCCCTGCCATGCGGACATATCCACCAAGGGGAAGGGCTGCAAATTTCCACCTTGTGCCGTGCCGGTCCGTGAAGCCAAAAATTTCGGGCCCGAAGCCCACAGAAAATACCTCGACAACCACGCCGGATCGCCGTGCCGCCCAGAAATGACCCAGTTCATGAAAAAATACTACCGGCGTCAGAACGATGAGGAAGGTCAGGAAACTGTAGCCTATACCCATTTTTCGTTTTTCCGATCCTAGTTGTGTCCGTGGCGTTCCAGCCAATCCCTAGAAGCCTGACGTGTTAGCCGGTCAATTTCAAGGATTGATTGCATGGTAGGCTCGCCCCTGGCGTTTACTGTGTCCATCATGTGACCATTCAGCTCGGCGATATCAAGAAAACCGATCTGCCCGTTGAGAAAAAAAGACACCGCCTCTTCATTGGCGGCATTCAGTACGGCCGGAGAAAGACCGCCCCGGCGGGACGCCTCCCGCGCCATTTCAAGACAGGGAAAACGATCATTATCGGGATGTTCAAATTCAAGCGGGGGCAGGCCTGCAAGATCAAATGGCGTGCTGTTCCAGTCAAGACGTTCCGGCCAGGCCAGGGCATAGGAAATCGGCACCCGCATATCCGCCGGGCCAAACTGGGCGAGATGCGAGCCGTCGCGATAGGTCACCATGCCGTGGATGATCGAATGTCGGTGGATATAGACCCGAACGCGGTCTTCGGGCAGGCCGAAAAGCACGGCGGCTTCCAGCACCTCAAGCCCCTTGTTCATCATGGTTGCCGAATCGACCGAAATCTTCGCCCCCATCGACCAGTTGGGATGGGCCACGGCCTCAAACGGGGTGGCGGAGCGCATGGTATCAAGGTCACTTTCCCAGAACGGCCCGCCGGAGGCCGTCAGGGTGATGCTTTCCACATGGGCGGCCGAAGGATCAACCCAGGCCTGATAGACGGCGTTATGTTCGGAATCGACAGGCAGGATCGTGGCGCCGGAACGCGCTGCCTCGGCCAAAAGGAGAGACCCTGCCGTTACCAGCGATTCCTTGTTGGCGATAGCAACAATGCCAGAACGCCGGACCGCTGCCAGCGTCGGCGCAAGACCGGCCAGCCCCATAATGGCGGAAACCGTCACATCCGCAGGACGTGCGGCAAGATCAGCCACCGCATCCGGGCCGGCATGAACCTCAATGCCTGTGCCGGCAAGCGCTTCGGCAAGAGGTGCATAGCCCTCTTGATCGGCTATCGCCACATGTTGCGGTAAATATCGCCGGGCAAGGCCGCAGAGTTTCGCCACATCGCTGCCAGCGGTGAGCACGGTAATCCGGAAGCGTTCAGGAAACTGATCAACAAGTTTCAGGGTGCTTGTGCCAATTGATCCGGTGGCGCCCAAAAGGGCCAGAGTTCGCCTTTCTTCAGCCATTGAGGCCTCCTGCGGCCAGGACAATATAGAGAAACGGTGCCGCCAGAAGGTAGCCGTCAAAACGGTCGAGCAGCCCGCCATGGCCGGGAAGGATACGGCCTGAATCCTTGACCTTGTAGCGACGCTTGAACCAGGATTCGAGCAGATCTCCGCCTATTGAAAGATCTGCCATCACAAGCCCCATCAACCCTGCGCTCAACGGCGGAAACCCCAGCAGCATCCCCATCCCGACGCCTGCCAATCCCCCCCCCGCAAGACCGGCGATCGCCCCGCTCCAGGTTTTGGACGGACTGATAACCGGGGCAAGTTTCGGCCCGCCAACTGCCCGGCCGATGAAATAGGCAGCGCTGTCGGCCGCAACGACCACGGCAATCATCAGCAAAAGCCAGTCACCCCCGAGAGGATGACGGATAATACCCGTCAGCGCGAAGATAGACGCCGCGATCCCGCCTGCAACCAGCATGAACGGAAGAGACCGGCTGGTGGCGAGACTGAAAAGGCCCGCCCCGGCAAGAAACAGAAGCGCGGAGGCGTGACTGCCCGACCAGATGAAGGCAGCGGCAGGCGCAAGGCAGAGGATAATCTGAACAAGGCCAGATAGTGTCGCCAGCCCTCTTCCTGTTACCTGCACGGCTTCGGCGGCCATGATCAGGCCAAATCCGATGACAAGCGCAAGGGCAATCGCGCCGCCATGATAGATGACGGCAATGACGGGAAGCAGAAAAACCGCGGTTACAAATCGACGTCCAAGATCGGATTTTGCCGCACGCCCGGGGCTTTCATCTGCCATCAGTCTAACTCGACATGGCCTTTGCCGGCGGCGGCGTCTCATCGGCATCATCACCACCGAATCGGCGGCAGCGGCGGGCATAATCCGCAAGGATCGCGGAAAGATGATCCGGGGTGAAATCAGGCCATAGCGTATCGGTGAAGGCAAATTCCGCGTAAGCGAGATCCCAGAGCAGGAAATTGGACACCCGCTGTTCATGCCCCGTCCGGATAAGGAGATCCACCGGCGGCAGATCCTTTGTATCGAGATGCCCCTTCAGCATATCCGCGTCGATCATCGCGGGATCAATCTTACCATCCCGGGCCAGTTCAGCCAGCCGCCGGGCCGCCATGGTGATATCGGCATGACCGCCATATCCAAGGGCCACGGTGAGATTAAGTCCGTCATTGCCGCCGGTCTCAAGAACCGCATTTTCAAGCATTTGCGTGATGCTCACCGGAAACAGGCTCAAATCGCCGATAACCCGAAGGCGGATATTGTTCTGCATCAGGGTGTGAATTTTTGTTTTAAGATACCTTTCCAGAACCGACATGATGCCCCGGACCTCAATGGGTGAGCGGCGCCAGTTTTCCGTTGAAAAGGCAAAAAGGGTAAGCCATTCAACGCCTGCATCGTAGGCATGGCGGGCAATGCCCTCAATCACCGAGGAGCCATTGTCATGTCCAAACGCCGCCGGCATGGAGCGCATCCGCGCCCAGCGGCGGTTTCCGTCCATGATAACAGCGATATGCTGCGGGATGCCTGAACCTTCGTGCAATACCCTAATCCTCACACAGTCTTGATGTCTTTTTCCTTGCTGGCAAGCATGTTGTCAACCCGGGCGACGGCATCATCGGTCAGTTTCTGGATCTTGCCTTCAAGCCCGTGGCGCTCATCTTCGCCGAACTCGCCATCCTTTTCGAGTTTGCGCACATCCTCAATCGCATCGCGGCGAACATTTCGGATGGCGATCCGTGCCTGTTCGGCGTATTTGCCCGCAACTTTGGCAAGTTCCACCCGGCGTTCGGCCGAAAGGTCGGGAATAGGCAGGCGAATAAGGTTGCCTTCGGTCTGCGGGTTAAGCCCGAGATCACTTTCCCGGATGGCTTTTTCCACCGCCGAAACCATGCCCTGATCCCATACCTGCACGGTGAGCATCCGGGGCTCGGGGGCAGAGATGTTCCCCAACTGGTTGATCGGCATTTTCGAGCCATAGGCATCGACATTGACCGGATCAAGCATCGCAATCGAGGCACGACCGGTGCGCAGGCCCTGAAAATCATGTTCCAATGCCGCAACAGCACCATCCATGCGCCGGCCTGTATCAGAAAGATCAAAGGTCATGTGGGTCTCCTTTATGCTTTATGCGGTCTCATTCGTAATCACCGTGAACCTGCCCTGGTGCTTCAACACGTTTTCAAACCCGCCATGGGTTTCGATGGAAAAAACGAGGATAGGGATATCGTTTTCCCGGGCCAGCGAAATCGCCGACGCATCCATCACCGCAAGGTCGCGCGACAAGACGTCAAGAAAAGTCAGGCGATCGTAGCGTTCGGCCGCAGGATCCTTTTCCGGATCAGCGGAATATACCCCGTCAACACGGGTTCCCTTCAGGATTGCGTCGCAATTCATTTCCGTTGCCCTGAGCGCCGCGGCGGTGTCGGTGGTGAAGAAGGGATTGCCTGTCCCGGCGGCAAAAATCACCACCCGCCCCTTTTCCATATGGCGCTTTGCCCGGCGGCGGATATAGGGCTCGCATACAGCCGAGATCGGCAGGGCCGAGAGAACACGAGTATAGACATCGATATCTTCAAGGGCATTCTGCATGGCCAGCGCGTTCATCACCGTTGCCAGCATGCCCATGTAATCGCCGGTGGCACGTTCCATGCCGGAAGCGGCACCGGAAATACCACGGAAAATATTCCCGCCGCCAATCACCAGGCAGACTTCGATCCCCTGCTCGGTCACGCTTTTGACTTCACCTGCGATGCGGGCAACCATTTCCGGATCAATCCCGTAGGGCAGTTTTCCCATCAGGGATTCACCGGAAATCTTGAGCAAGACACGTTGATAATGGAAATCACTGGAAGCAGATTTACGCGATGCTACGGTTTCAGATCCTTCTGTTCCCATGATCGGCACTCCAGCTTGTTCAATTGCTGCCAGCATACACGAAGATTCCCGTGTATGCTGAAAAATTTTCAGTGATCGAGGCTAGTTGCCAAGCTGCGCGGCAACTTCAGCGGCAAAATCACTTTCTTCCTTTTCGATCCCCTCACCGAGGTTGAAGCGGGCAAAACCGGTCATGGTAATCGGTGCGCCAGCTTCCTTTGCGGCATTTTCGATCACCTTGCTGACTTCGGTTTCCCCGTCGATGACGAAGGTCTGTTCCAGCAGCACTACCTCTTTCATGAATTTCTTCATGCGGCCTTCGACCATCTTCTCGGCGATATCGGCAGGCTTGCCGGACTGGATCGCCTGGTCAACGAGGATCTGGCGTTCACGCGCCACCATTTCCGGATCAAGATCATCGGCGCTGAGGCTGGCGGGAGCGGCGGCGGCAACATGCATGGCCAGCTGCTTGCCAAGGGCGCTCAGCGCATCAGCAGAAGCCGAGGATTCAAGCGCAACAAGAACCCCGATCTTGCCAAGACCATCGGTGACGGCGTTATGCACATAGGTCACGACCGCACCTTCACCCACGCTAAGCTTGACCATCCGTCGGAGGGCCATATTCTCCCCGATCGTCGCGATCTTGTCGGTGAGCTCGTCGCCGACATTGCGCCCCGTCGAGGGGTAATCCATGGCCGCAAGTTCATCAATATCATTGGCCGAGGCGGCAAGCCCGGCAAGGGTTTTCACAAAACCCTGGAAATCCTCGTTGCGGGCAACGAAGTCGGTTTCGGAATTGACCTCGATCAAGGTGCCGACCGTGCCGGTGCTCGATACCCCGACCAGGCCTTCGCTGGCAACACGGCTGGCTTTCTTGGCCGCGGCCGAAAGACCCTTCTTGCGCAGCCAGTCAATGGCGGCATCCAGATCGCCATTTGTCTCCGTCAGGGCCTTCTTGCAATCCATCATCCCCGCGCCTGTCGCAGTTCTCAGGTCTTTCACCAGTGATGCGGTAATTGTCATAACTCTATCCTTAAGGGTTGGTAGTTTTCTTCTTTTTCAGTCAGGAAACCAATTCCCGGCCGGGGCCGGGAATTGAAGATCAGGCCTGCGGCTGGGCGTCTTCGGCCGGGGCTTCCGCGGCAGGTGCTTCGGCGGCTGGCGCTGCTTCCACCGGCTCTTCGGCAGGTGCTTCGGCGGAATCAGCGGCAACAGCGTCTTCGACTGGTGCTTCCTCGGCGCCGATGTCCACGCCTTCGCGGATCATTTCTGCCTTGAGGCCGTCAAGAACGGCGCCGGCAACAAGATCGCAATAGAGCGAGATGGCCCGCAAGGCATCGTCATTGCCCGGCACCAGGAAATCAACGCCGTCGGGATTGGCGTTGCTGTCAACGATGGCGACGACCGGAATGCCAAGGGTGTTGGCTTCGGCAACGGCAATCGCTTCCTTGTTGGTATCGATGATGAAGAGCAGATCGGGAAGACCACCCATTTCCTTGATCCCGCCAAGAGTCTTTTCCAGTTTTTCCTGTTCACGGGACAGCTGGAGAGCTTCTTTCTTGGTCAGGGCATGGACTTCATCGCTGCCAAGGCGGTGTTCGAGATCACGCAGGCGGCGAATGGACTGGGACACCGTGTTCCAGTTCGTCATCATCCCGCCAAGCCAGCGGTGATTAACGAAATACTGACCGCAGGAACGCGCCGCCTGGGCGATTGTTTCCGACGCCGCAGGCTTGGTGCCGACAAAAAGAATCCGGCCACCGCGCGCGGCGGTCTGGCTGACAATATCCAGCGCCTGATAGAGCATCGGGACGGTCTGCTGAAGATCGAGAATGTGAATGTTGTTCCTTGTGCCGAAAATATACGGCTCCATTTTCGGATTCCAGCGACGGGTATGGTGACCGAAATGAACACCTGCTTCAAGCAGCTGGCGCATGGTAAAACTTGGAAGAGGCATGAGGATACTCCTTTTCTCCGGTTGAGCCTCCATGAAGGGATGGGAGCGTTTCGCTCCACCGGAAGGTGCCTTGCTACTCGCCTATCGGAATTTGCCGACAGCACCGTCCTTCATGTGTGAATTCCCGGGAACCTCCCGGGTATGCGGTCTTTTACCTGCCGCATCTCCGGAAAGCAAGCCCTTATCTTGAGTTTTCCGGGAAAAAAGACGGCCTAGACGGCACCTGCCCCGGCCGGTCAGGACAATTCCCGAACCGACGTGATACCGGGCAAGATCTTCAGCATCTGCCTGAACTCGCTGGAGAGGCGAAATCTTCCGGGAAGATTAATCACGACATCGCTTTGATCTGCAAGGATGGCCAGTTTGAGCTGTGCCGTCCCGGTGCCGTCGCGTTTCAACCCATCCCTGATCCCTTCCAGCGCGGCGGCGTTGGCGACGCGGACCTCAAGACCTGCGCTCTCAATGAAGGCGATATCATCAAGCGGCGTGATCTGCTGGCCGATGAGGCGGACGCCGCCTTCCTCAAGACGGGCATCCGCCTTGACCAGCATCGGCACCTCGCTGTCCAGATGATCACGGATCAGGGCCAGAAGATCGGAAAAAACCGTGACCTCGAAGACACCGGACTGATCGGTGAGCTGCAGGAAGGCAAATCGATTGCCACGGGAGGAGGTGCGTATCTGCTTGCCGGTGATCACCCCGGCCAGCCGCACCCGGCAACCGCTGCCGCGTTGCTGCACCACCTCCTCAAGCAGGGCGGACGGGGTGATATCCATGGCGGCGAGACGCTCAGCGTAATCATCAAGGGGATGGGCCGAGATATAAAGCCCAAGGGCGGCAAATTCATTTTCAAGCCTGATCTTGCTGCCTGCCTCCGGCACCTTCGGCAGGGCGATGCTGAGCCGGGCATCGACGGTGCCACCAAAAAGGTTTTCCTGCGCCGATTCCCTTTCCCGCCGGATCGCCGAGCCATGGGCGAGGATCGCCGGCAACCCGGCCAGGAGCTGCGCCCTGTTGCCGGCCAGGCGGTCAAGCGCTCCCGCCTTGATGAGATTTTCAAGCGCCCGGCTGCCCATGATACCGGCAAGACGGGCGGCGAAATCATCGAGACTGGTAAAGGGGCCGTCTTCATGGCGGAGCGCAACCAGCTGCCTCATCGCTTCCATGCCGACGTTTCTTATGGCGCCAAGCGCGTAGCGGATGCCAAGCCCGCCCTCATGCTCCTCAACGAGGAACCGGGCTTCGGAGGCATTGACATCCGGCGGCAGGATCGTGATTCCCCTTGTCTGGCAATCCTGCCGGAAAACCGAAAGCTTGTCGGTATTGCCCGCATCCAGCGTCATTGACGCGGCCAGAAACTCGGCCGGGTAATGCGCCTTGAACCAGGCCGTCTGCCAGGCAATCAGCGCATAGGCGGCGGCATGGGATTTGTTGAACCCGTAGCCGGCAAAGGCGCTGATCTGGTCAAAAATCTCACCGGAAAGCCGGGCGTCGATGTCGTTTTTCGCCGCACCGGCGACAAATGTGTCGCGCTGGGCATCCATTTCCGCCTTGATTTTCTTCCCCATGGCGCGGCGGAGAATATCGGCGCCGCCAAGCGTATAGCCGGCAAGGTGCTGGGCCGCCTGCTGCACCTGTTCCTGATAGATCATGATACCGTAGGTTTCGCCGAGAATGGGCTCAAGCCCCGGATGCATGTACTGCACCTCCTCACGGCCGTGTTTGCGCGCCACGTATTTGGGGATATTTTCCATCGGCCCCGGGCGATAGAGCGCCACCACGGCGATGATATCTTCAAAACGGTCCGGCTTGAGCCCGCGCAAGACATCCCGCATACCGCTTGATTCCAGCTGGAACACGCCGACGGTATCCCCTCTTGAAAGCATCTCAAACGTCGCCTGATCCTCAAGCGGAATATCATCAAGGGTCATGGCAATTCCGCGCCGGGCCAGCAGGTTCAGCGTCTGCTGCAGGACGGTCAGCGTCTTCAGGCCGAGGAAGTCAAATTTCACCAGCCCGGCCTTTTCCACCCATTTCATGTTGAACTGGGTCACCGGCATATCCGATCGCGGATCACGATAAAGCGGCACCAGTTCCGAGAGCGGGCGATCCCCGATCACCAGCCCGGCGGCATGGGTCGAGGCATGGCGATAAAGACCTTCAAGCTGGCAGGAAACCCGGATCAGTTCGGCCACCTGCTCATCATTGTCACGTTCACGGCGCAGATCTTCCTCGGTTTCGAGCGCCTTGTCGAGGGTCACCGGATCAGCCGGATTGCTGGGGACGAGTTTGGCGATCCGGTCCACCTGGCCATAGGGCATGCCCATTGTCCGCCCCACATCCCGCAAGGCGGCGCGGGCCTGAAGAGATCCGAAGGTGATGATCTGCGCCACCCGGTCGGTGCCGTATTTCTGCTGCACATAGTTGATGACTTCATCGCGGCGATCCTGGCAGAAATCAACGTCGAAATCCGGCATGGAAACACGCTCGGGGTTGAGAAACCGCTCAAAGAGCAATCCCCATCGTATCGGGTCGAGATCGGTGATCAGGAGAGCATAGGCCACCAGCGAGCCGGCGCCGGAACCCCGCCCCGGGCCGACGGGAATCCCCTGCTCCTTGGCCCAGCCGATAAAATCGGCAACGATGAGAAAATATCCGGCAAAACCCATCTGGATGATGATATCAAGCTCCATTTCCAGCCGGTCGGCGTAGATCTTTTTCTGCCCGGCGTCATCCCGGATATCGGCAAAGGCAGGCAGGTCAAACCGCTGCTCCAGCCCCGAACGGGCCTGCTCCCGCAGGAAATCTTCTTCACTCATGCCTTCGGGCACCGGAAAGGCCGGCAGGATCGGCGCCATCTTCGGGACCCGAAACGCACATCGCCTTGCAATCACCGCCGTATTGGCAATGGCCTCGGGCAGATCCGCAAAAGCCAGCGCCATTTCACCTGCGCTCTTGAGATAATGCATGTCGGTTTCGCGGCGGCGGCTGTCATCGGCAAGCGTCGTGCTCTGGGAGATGCAGAGGAGCACTTCATGGGCGGCGGCAGCACCGGCGGTGGCGAAATAACAGTCATTGGTGGCCACAAGCGGCAGATCAAGCTCATAGGCAAGATCGAGAAGACGAGGCTCGGCCGCGGTTTCACGCGACGTGCCGTGGCGCTGAAGCTCAATATAGAGACGGTTCGGGAAAAGACGGGCAAGCGCATCGAGACGTGCCCGGGCGAGCGGCAGCTGGCCATCGGCGAGCGCGCCCGCAACAAAACCACGCTGGGCCCCGCCGGTGAGCAGGATCAGCCCGTCGCTTCGCCCCGTCAACGTGCCGAGATCAATTCGGGGCTCGTTCGGGTCCTCCATCAGGGCCCGGGAGACAAGATAGCTGAGATTGGCCCAGCCGGTGTCATGCTGAACCAGCACCACCACCTCCCCCTCGCCGGTGTCATCGGCGAGATTGACCTGGGCGCCTATAATCGGCTGGATCCCGGCATCGGCGGCGAGATCCGAAAACTCCAGCGCCCCGAAAGTGTTGAACGTATCGGTGATGGCAACGGCAGGCTGACCCAGGTTGCGGACAGCCTTGACCAGATCACCGACCTGAAACATGCCTTCGGCCAGCGAATAGGCGGAATGGGTGCGAAGATGGATAAAGAGTGGTGACTCGGACATGCCCCATAATGGCCATCACCGGTGCATGCTGGCAAGACCGCGTTGCCTGACGCTTGAAATCCTGTTGATTATGCTGGCCTTGCGCCGGAAATCCTGTCCCGATCAGCGATGCTCGGAAAGGGCGCCGCCACGAATCATCAGCACCCTGTCCATGCTGGCGGCAAGTTCGGTATTATGGGTGACGATGAGTGCCGCGGTTTTCGTCTGCCGGATGATGGCGGCCAGATGCCGGAACACTTCCCGGGCGGTTTCCGGGTCAAGATTGCCGGTGGGCTCATCAGCAAGCAGAACGCTCGGCGCATTCGACACCGCTCTTGCGATGGCGACACGCTGCTGCTCCCCGCCGGAAAGCTGGCCCGGGCGATGGTCACGCCGCTCCGCAAGCCCGACCAGCGCGAGAAGCTGCTCTGCCCTCATCGAGGCCTCCCGTCGCGACAACCCGGCCAGCATCTGCGGGATGAGGATGTTTTCAAAGGCCGAGAATTCCGGCAGAAGGCGGTGAAACTGAAAGACGAAACCGATCTTCTGTCGCCTCAGGGCGGCGCGCTCCCTTTCCCTGAGGCGCGCGGTGGCCTTGCCGTCCACCATCACCGTGCCGCTGTCGGGATTTTCAAGAAGGCCGGCAATATTGAGAAGCGTCGATTTGCCGGAACCGCTGGGGCCGACCAGAGCAACCATCTCACCCGGCTGAATCGCCAGACTGGCCCCATTGAGCACATGCAGCCGGTTTTTCCCCATAGACCCGCCTTGCGCACCCTGGGCAAAGGATTTTTCGATCCCGTTCAGCACCAGCGCGCTGCTGCGCGCATTGTCGGTCACGGCTTTATTCATATCTCAAGGCCTCCGCCGGGGCGATCCGCGACGCCCGCCAGGCCGGATAGACGCTGGCAAGAAAGGAAAGACCAAGCGCCATCAGCACGATCATCAGCACCTCATTCGGGTCCACCTTGGCGGGCAGGGTTGAGAGAAAATAAATCTCGGCGGCGAAAAGCTCGGTGCCGGTCAGGCTTTCAAGAAGGGCGCGAATCCGCTCTATATTCCAGCAGAAACCAAGCCCGAGCACGGTTCCTGCCGTGGTGCCGACAACCCCGATACTCGCCCCGGTCATGAAAAACACCCGCATGATCCCGCCTCCGGTTGCCCCCATTGCCCGCAGAACCGCAATATCGCTGTTCTTGGAACGGACCAGCATGATCATGGACGAGATGATATTGAACGCCGCCACCAGAATGATCAGCGTCAGGATCAGGAACATCACGTTGCGTTCCACCACCAGCGCATTGATGAAACTCCGGTTGCGATCCCGCCAGTCGTTCACCTGAAGCTCCTTGGGCGTGGTCTGTTCAAGATTTATTCTTATGCCATCGGTGCGGGCCAGATCGGCGGCGTAGATCTCAAGCCCCGTGACCCGCTGGTCACTGCCGAAAAACGCCTGGGCGGAGGCCAGCGGCATGAAGACAAACCCCTTGTCGTATTCAAACATCCCGACATCGAACACCCCGGCGATCTTGAAGGTGCGGCGCTGCGGCAGGGTGCCAAACGGCGTCGACCTGCCCCGGGCGCCCACCAGCGTGATGCTGTCCCCCTGCTTGACGCCAAGGCTGCGCGCAAGACGATGACCGAGAAGAAGCTGCTCACCTTCGCGGAACCGCTCGATTGTCTTCTCATCAAGGGAATCCCATAACGGCCTGCGGGCGGCAAGATCCGCCCACCTGACCCCGCGCACCACCGCACCGGACGTCTGCCCCTGGCTTGCCACCATGACCTGACCCTCGATCTGCGGGGTCACGGCGATGATACCGGGGATGCCGGCGATGCGGACCGAAAGCGCATCATAATCCCTGATCCCGCGGCCATCGGTCGAGTAGACCGCAAGATGCCCGTTGAGCCCGAGAATCCGGCCGATCAGCTCAGCCCTGAACCCGTTCATCACGGACATGACGATGATCAGCGTAGCAACCCCGAGGGCGATGCCGAGAAGCGAGAACCAGGCAATGACGGAAATGAACCCTTCCGACCGGCGCGAGCGCATGTAGCGCATTGCCAGAAGCCGCTCAACTTGGGTGAATAATCCGAACACGCCGTCTACCTCAGCATAAGGGCATTAATTACATGGCCAGAAGAGCATTTAGCGCCTCTTCCGGGGTGACCTTCCGGGTCTCACCGGAACGGCGCTGCTTCCATTCCACCTGACCTTCGGCTGCAATTCGCGGGCCAATTATCACCTGATGGGGAATACCGATGAGATCCATGCTGGCCATTTTGGCGCCGGGACGATCGGCGGTATCATCAAGAAGCACATCCCGGCCCGCGGCCATCAGTTTGTCGTAGAGATCACCGGCCATGGCATCGCAGCTCGCATCGCCGGGCTTCAGGTTGACGATGGCAATATCGAACGGGGCCACGCTCTCAGGCCAGATGATGCCGGCGTCGTCATGGCAGGCTTCGATGATCGCGCCAACGAGACGCGAGACGCCAATCCCGTAAGATCCCATATGAACATCACGCATGGCACCGGTTTCATCGGCCACCGAGGCCCCCATCGGCGCGGAATATTTGGTGCCGAAATAAAAGATATGGCCGACTTCGATCCCGCGGGTGGTGATGAGATCTTCGGCGGCAACACCTGACGTGGCGGCATCGTGCTTTTCATCGGTCGCGGCATAGAGATTGGTAAACCCGTCGACAAGGGGCTGGAGATCCGCCTCGTAATCGACATCACCGGCATCAAGGCTGCGGCCGATCCAGTCCCGATGGCAGAAGACCTCGCTTTCCCCTGTTTCGGCAAGGATGATGAATTCATGGCTCATGTCGCCGCCGATCGGCCCGGTATCGGCTTCCATGGGGATGGCCGTCAGCCCGAGACGCTGGAAGGTCAACAGATAGGAGATGAACATCTTGTTGTATTCTGCCCGGGCGGTTTCGGCATCAAGGGCAAAGGAATAGGCGTCCTTCATGAGGAATTCACGCCCTCGCATGATCCCGAAACGGGGCCGGACCTCATCACGGAATTTCCACTGGATATGATAGAGGTTCATCGGCAGCGCACGATAGCTTTTGACATGGGTCCGGAAGATATCCGTGACCTGCTCTTCGTTGGTGGGACCGTAGAGCATGTCGCGCTCATGGCGGTCCTGGATCCGCAGCATCTCAAGCCCGTAATCCTCATAGCGGCCGGATTCCTGCCAGAGTTCCGCCGGCTGAATCGTCGGCATCAGGATTTCATTGGCGCCGGCGCGATTCTGTTCTTCGCGGACAATCTGCTCGATCTTGCGCATGACCTTGAGCCCCATCGGCAACCAGGAATAGATCCCGGCGCTGGATTGCTGGATCATCCCTGCCCGCAGCATCAGGCGATGCGACACGATCTGGGCTTCCTTCGGCGTTTCTTTCAGTACGGGGATGAAATATCTGCTCAGGCGCATGGGTTTCCTCAAAGAGTGATGGGCCCAACCCGTTCGGGAAGGGGAAGTTGGGGGCTGTCTTCAGGCGATACTATAGCGTCAACCATCGCGTTGGTCACGCCATCGAGTGTGGAAGGCTGCCATAAAGGCTGATTATGCTTGTCGATCAGCACGGCGCGAACACCGCTGATGAAATCCGGGTGCCGCAGCATCCGGCAGGCAAGCCGGTAATCAAGGCGAATGGCATCAACGATATCGCGCGCACAGAGCGCAGGATCGGTCAGCAACCGATGGGTCAGTGCAATCGAGAGCGGGCAACGGGTATCAAGCGCCTGGCGCGCCCGTTCCGCGAAAGGGTGATCATCGCCTTCAAGGCTCGCGCGAATCACCACCGGATCCGCCTTGCTGAAATGCTGATCGATCCACCCCGCCGCATCCGCGACCGGCGTTTGCCCTGGCGCAAGCTCAACCCCGGTGAGGGTTTCGGTGATGGCATCGGCGGGGCAGGACAGAACCGCCGCCAGCACTGCCTCCAGATCAGCGGCGGAAACAGCCTGGGGCACAATCCCGAGCGCGATCATGTCGCCGGCGCCAATCCGCCATCCGGTCATGCCCAGAAAAAGACCGGCAGCGCCAGGCGGGCGGCGATAGAACAGGGATGCACCGACATCAGGGAAAAGACCGATCGCCGTCTCCGGCATGGAAAAATCCATGGCATCGGTGATGACCGGATGCGACGCATTGACCAGCAGACCTGCCCCTCCCCCCATGGTGAGCCCGTCTGCGATGGTGATCACGGGTTTGGGAAAGGCGGCGATGAGAACATCGAGGGTGTATTCGGTGGCGAAATAGGCATCACCGAGTTCCGGGTTCTTCTCAATCAGCGGGATGATCGAGCGAACATCCCCGCCTGCGCAGAACGCCCGGCCGGGGGCCGCCGTGATCACGACGCGGTCAATGGCCTCATCATCCGCCCAGGCAAGCAAAGCCGCGATGATGAGATCGCACATTTCCCTCGAAACGGCATTGAGCGCTTCGGGCCGTGAAAGGATGATCCGCCCGGCTGTTTCCTGCTGATCGATGATCACATGGGGTGCTGGCATGGTCTCGTCTCTACGCATAGCCCTCCTATACTGTATTTGGGCACAAGTGCAAAGGGTGGAGCCACGCGTCAACTTGCCCCCTGGCGGCTGATATTTTCCTGTTTGCAACATCTCAAGAGGATATGCCAAAATAATGGCATGAACAGGACCATTATTTCACCCGGACATTTCCCGTCCATCCGCCTTCGGCGCGCGCGCCTCAACCCCTGG